>DATINY010000199.1:0-8616 GCA_035473755.1 Streptosporangiaceae bacterium | reverse complement strand
GGTACCGGACCCGAGCACATACGGGCGCTCGCGGACGGGCTGGCCGGGGGATCGGGCCGAATCTGAAAACCGCCCGAATAATGGCTGAATGGGCTGGCCAGCGCCACTTCCAGGGGCCCGGGCGGCGCAGAAGCGCTGTGTTAGCATCGCGTAGCTAATTGGCTATCCGGACCAGCAGGCGACCTGCTTGCAGCGATACGGGGGCGGATGGGCACCGGCTGCGGCTGAGCGTCTCGACCACCTACTGGCCGTGGGCCTGGCCGTCGCCCGAGCCGGTCGAGCTGACGGTGCTGACCGGCGACTGCGCGCTCGACCTGCCGGTGCGCCCGGCCGGCGGCGCGCCCGAGCCGGCCCCGTTCGGGCCACCCGAGCTGGCCCTCCGGCCGGCCGTCGAGATCCTGCAGTTCGAGCCCGCCGACCAGACGGTCGCGCGCAGCATCGCCGCGGGCCGGTTCGAGTTCACCCACCGGTACGCCACCCAGCGGTCTCGGCTGACCGAGTCGGGCATCGAGGTCCACACCTGCGAGCCGGATACCTTCACGATCTGTGAGGACGAGCCGCTGTCGGCGGCAGTGCGCTGCGAGCGGCGGTACGGCCTGGCCCGGGGCGACGACTGGCGGGCCCGGCTCGAATCGGTCAGCGAGATGCGCGCCGACGCCGCCACGTTCCGGGTCTCGACGTCGCTGCGGGCCTTCGATAACGAGGAGTGCCTGTTCTCCCGCACGTGGACGTTCGACATACCGCGGGACGGCGTGTAGCTCCGGGGGACCGGCTAATACGCTTCCTGCACAGGCTGGTGGAGTCCCATCGCCCACGCCGTAGGGGAGGATCGATGAAGACACTGCTGCCGGGTGTGACGGCCGAGCGGGTGCCGACCGACCGGCTGACGGTCGCCGTGCTGTCGGTGACCGGGCGGGCCGGCCAGGCAGTGCTGTTCGTCCACGGCAACGTGTCGTCCTCGCTGTTCTGGCAGCCGGCCATGCTGGCGCTGCCCGGGGAGTACCGGCCGCTGGCGATCGACTTGCGCGGGTTCGGCGACACCGACCCCGAACCGGTCGACGCCACCCGGGGGGTGCGCGACTACGCCGACGACCTGGCCGCCGCCATCGACGCGCTGGGGCTGGCGGACGTGCACCTGGTGGGCTGGAGCATGGGTGGCGGGGTGGTGCTGCAGTACCTGGTGGACCGGCCCGGCCGGCACCGGGTCGCGTCGCTGACGCTGGTGGACCCGGTGTCCCCGTTCGGGTTCGGCGGTACCCGGGGCACCGACGGGACGCTGTGTGACCCCACGGGGGCGGGCTCGGGCGGCGGTGCCGCCAATCCGGAGTTCGTCGCCCGGCTGGCCGCCCGCGACCGCACCGACGACGGCCCGCTGGCGCCGCGGCAGGTGCTGCTGGCCCACTACGTCAAGCCGCCGCACGTCCCGGAGCATCTGGACATCTTCGTGGAGTCGATGCTGTCCACCCGGACCGGCGATGACCACTACCCGGGCACGTCGCGCGCCGTGGACGCCTGGCCGGGCTTCGCGCCCGGCGACCGGGGGGTGCTCAACACCATGGCGCCGACCCATTTCCGGATCGACGGCCTGCCGGCGGTGGAGCCCAAGCCGCCGGTGCTGTGGCTGCGCGGCGCGGACGACGTCATCGTCTCCGACACCTCGCTGTACGACCTGGCCTACCTGGGCTCGATCGGCGCGATCCCGGGCTGGCCGGGCGCCGAGGCCTGGCCGCCGCAGCCGATGGTCGCGCAGACCCGGGCGGTGCTGGACGGCTACGCGGCCGCGGGCGGGCGCTACCGCGAGGTGGTCATCGACGACGCCGGCCACGGCCCGCACCTGGAGCAGCCACAGCGGTTCCTCGCCGAACTGCACCAGCACCTGTCCGGCACCTGACAGGAATTCTGGCAGCACAAGCTCCGGCGTTCAGGCCGGGGTTAGCCGCCCGGCGTCCGCTGCTGTCCGACGTACTGCTTGATGATCGGCGTGCGCTACGACAAGAGGCGGCGAGGTAGCAGGGGACGCCCTTCCGTTGCATTCGGCGGGGGGGGGCCGAGCCGCTGCGAACGTTGCTGTGCACTTCGGCCAGGTAGCGGGTGTGCTCTCCGGTCAGCGCACTCCACCGGTGCGTGATCACCAAGACGGAATGAGCGTGAGGGGCGGAAACCACGTGCCTGCCACGCCGGTAGTCACGACCGGTTGTCGTAGGCCGGCAGTAGATTGTGGTGCTGTGCTGGTGCGGTACCGCTATCGCCTGTACCCCTCGGCTGGGCAGCGGCAGGCGCTCGCTCGTGTGTTCGGCTGCGCCCGGGTGGTGTATAACGACTGCCTGCGGCTGCGGGAGGAGTGCTATGCGGGCGGGGAGAAGATCAGTGACAGCGAGGTGCAGCGGCGGGTGATCACCCTCGCTAAACACACACCAGAGCGGGAGTGGCTGGCCGAGGCCCCGTCGGTGGCGCTGGTGCAGGCGTGCAATGACGCCCGGCGGGCGTACCGGAACTGGTTCGATTCGCTGTCCGGTAAGCGGAGGGGCCGCAAGGTCGGGCACCCGGTGTTCCGTCGCAAGCACCGCCGCCAGTCGATCCGGCTCACGCGCAACGGGTTTTCCCTGCATGGGTCGCGGCTGTATGTGGCGAAAGTCGGCAAGATCAGAGTCCGCTGGTCCCGCAGCCTGCCGGGTGAGCCGTCCAGCGTCACCGTGATCCGCGAGCCGGACGGCCGCTATTACGCCTCGTTCGTGGTCGAGCGCCATAGCGCACCGCTGCCCCCCTGCCGGCATGAGGTAGGCATCGACGTGGGACTAGCCCGCCTGGCGGTCACGTCGGATGGCGAGATCATCGCTAACCCGCGGTTCCTGCGCCAGAAGGAACGGCGCCTGGCCCGCGCGCAGCGGGCGCTGTCCCGTAAGCGGAAGGGTTCGGCCAACCGGGCCAAGGCACGGCGCCGCGTAGCAGTTCTCCACCGCAAGGTGCGGGAGACCCGGCTCGATCACGCACACAAGACAGCTCTGCGGCTGGTCCGCGACAACCAAGCGGTCTACGCCGAAGACCTGGCCGTATCCGGCCTCGCCCGGACCCATCTGGCCAAGTCCGTCCACGACGCCGGCTGGGCGCAACTGCTGCGCCTGATCGGCGAGAAGGCCGGGCAGCACGGCCGGACGTTCCACCGGATCGGCCGGTTCGTGCCCACCTCTCAGACGTGCTCTGCGTGCGGCACCAAGGACGGCCCGAAACCGCTGTCTGTTCGCACCTGGACCTGCGCCGCCTGCGGGGCGGTGCACGACCGCGACGTCAACGCGGCGCGCAACATCCTGGCGGCCGGGCGGGCCGACAGGCTAAACGCCTGTGGAGGGACCGTAAGACCACCGCCCGCGATGGCCGGTCCCGTCGAAGCAGGAACCCACCGGAGCGTGGCGTGAGCCGCGCCGGAGGAATCCCCGCCGTTATCGGCGGGGATGACGTCAACTCACCCGACCTTGAGGCCGAGGAGCCGGGCAAGATCGGGAGCGCCGGCCGCCTGGCGCAGCGGCGGCGCGCCGATGACCTGGTCGATCAGCCGGGTCAGCGCGTAGTGGTCGAGCGGCTGGCGGGCGACGGCGCCAGACAGTCCCGGGGCGATGAGGACGAACGGGACCTGCAGGCCCGGGTCTCCCTCGTCGAAGACGATGGCGATGGCCAGCCGCCCGTGCCGCCAGTCCGGCCCGGACATGATGACGGGTATCCACTGCCGCAGCCAGGCATCCGCCTGCCCCAGCGTCCCGTCGTGGGCGTCGTTGATGAGGTTGGGCGTGATCAGGCCGACATTGGGCAGCGTCCCAGCGCGCACGGCCGAGGCCAGGGCCCCGCCGGACGGAGTGCCGGCCGGGACGTCGCCGGAGCGGCAGGCGGCGGTCTCGCCCGGGATGTAGGCCCAGGGGTTGTGCCTGACGGCGTAGGTGCCGCTGTCCGACCGGTCACACGGCACGGGCATTGACTCCTCGTAGGAGCGGGCGGTCTTGCCGAGGACCAGGGCCTGGCCGAAGACGGATGGCGCCGGATAGGCGCAGCCGGGGCCCGGGCCGCAGTCCGGCGGGTCGTTGAACGCGGACCCGCTGAAGATGGCGAGGTAGTTCGGCAGGCTCGGATGGGTGATGGCGCTCCAGTTCGACGCGTACCCGTACCGGCGGGCGAGGTGCCACAGGTACGGCATGCCGCTGGGAAAGACGTCCGCCGTGCCGTGATTCTCCTCCATGATCACAAGAATCTTGCTCACGCCGCCTGCCACCACCGGGGCGTTCGTGGCGGGCAGCGACGCCGCGGGCGCCGCGGAAACGGGAGCGGGACTGGATGCCGTGGGGCTGGGGGGTTCGGCGCTGCAGCCGGCCGCGAGGCAGCCCACCAGCCCGCCGCCGATCAGCCGCGCGAGCCGGCGCATGGGGGTCAGGCTGCCGGGCACGGTTCAGGCTAGCTTGACGGCGGAGACGACCTCATCGAGGTCGGGCAGGACCAAGGCGTCCTCCGTCACCCACCGGTAGCGGATGACGCCCGACCGGTCGATGACGAAGATGGAACGTTTCGCCAGCCCCGTGTGCCCCTTCCAGACGGAGTACCGGACGCCGTAGCTGCCGCACACCACCCGGTCCCAGTCCGAAAGCAGCGGGAAATCGACGTCAAGCGCCGCGGCGAAGGCCTGCTGGGCGAAGGTGGCGGTGACCGCCACGGCGAGGATCTCGGCACCGAGCTCCCGCAGCTCGGCGGCGCGCTGCCCCAACTGGGACAGTTCTGACGTTCATACCGAGCCGAAGTCGAACACATAGAACGCCAGCACCACCGGGCCGCGCCGCCAGCGGTCGGCCAGGGTGACCTGCTCGGTGAAGGTATGCCGCAGGGTGAAGTCCGGCGCCCGGTCGCCCACCCCCGGCCGGGGCGGCGTCGTGGGGAGAGTCACGGTCGCCACGCTAGCCCACCGGGCGAACCCAGCGGCCGCCGACGGTGTATTCAGGGTGCGTGCGCCCGTTTGAGTGAGGAGAGCCATCGACGACGCGGAGGCGATAGCCCGTTCCCGCGACGGCGACCTTGACGCCTATGCCGTGCTGGTCGCCCGGTACACGCTGCGCGCACACCGGGCCGCCTTCCTGCTCGGCGCGGGGGAGGAGTCCGACGACGTCGTGCAGGAGGCGTTCGTGAAGGCGTTCCGGCACCTGTCCCGGTTCCGGACGGGTGAGCCCTTCGCCCCGTGGCTGCTGCGCATCGTGGCCAACGAGACCAGGAACCTCACCCGGTCGCGAAGGCGCCGCACCGCGCTGGCCCTGCGGCTGTCCGCCGCGGAACCGGGCGGCACGGCGGCGGACGGCCCGGCCGATGAGGTGCTCGCCGCGGAACGGCGCACCCATCTGCTGGCCGCCGTGAACGCGCTCCCCGACCGGGAGCGGCAGGTGCTGGTGTGCCGCTACTTCCTCGACCTGTCCGAGGCGGAGACGGCGCAGGTGCTGGCGTGGCCGCTCGGGTCGGTGAAGTCGCGCACGTTCCGGGCGCTGAACCGGCTGCGCGGCCGCCTGGTGGCCGGGCCGCAGGGCGGGGTGTCCCGTGGCTGACCGGGCTGGGTGGCAGCGCGCCGTGGAGGCCGAGTTGCGGGACCTCGGCCGCGAGCTTGACGTGCCCCCCGCCGCCAGCCCCACCGCGGCCGTGCGGCAGCGGCTGGCGGCGCCCGCGGCCCGCCGTCCCCACCCGGCCCAGCGGGGGGCAGGGATCCTTGACCGCTGGCGGCCGGCCTGGCGCGCCGCGCTGATCGTGGTGGCCGTCCTGGTCGCCCTCCTGGCCGCGACCCCGCAGGGCCGGGCGGTGGTCACCCACGTGCTGCGGTTCGCCGGCATCGAGCTGCAGCAGGAGCCGGGCCCGGCGCCCTCCCCGCGGAGCAATGCCGCCCTGCCCGGCGAGCGGCGGATGTCGCTGGCGCAGGCCCGCCGCCACGTCTCCTTCCCCATCCTGGTGCCGGCGGCCCTCGGCCGGCCGAGTGAGGTGGTGGTCAGCGACGGCGGGCGGGTCGCCTCCCTGATCTACCGCCGGACGCCGCACGGCGAGGTGCGGATGGATGAGTTCGCCGGGCACCTCGACCCGGTCTTCTTCCAGAAGTTCATTCATGTCGGCGACGTGACCGTGGTCAGGGTGAACGGCCGCAAGGGCATGTGGGTCAAGGGCCCGCACGTGCTGATGTACATCACCCGCGACGGCACACCGGCCGCGGCCTCCGCCCGGCTTACCACCGGCAACACCCTGATCTGGGGGACCCCGCAGGTCGCGCTGCGCCTGGAGGGCAATCTCACCAAAGCGGCCGCGGTGGCCATCGCCAGCTCGGCGCGCTGACGCCGCGCGGGCAGCGATCTTGACGCGGAGGTGCGGCACCGCGCAGGGCCAGCGCCGGAACCCGCCACGGGGGTGGCGGTGTAGCAGGGGTGAGGCGCAACCGGAAGGAGCCGCCATGCTGCGCAGGCTGATCGCTGTCGCCGCTCTTGCCGCGGGCATGAGCATCGCGGCCGCCATGACGCTGGCCACGCCGGCGTTCGCGAAGGGACCGTCCCAGGCGAGCATCACCGGCCCGGGGCTCGGGCGCGCGGTCGTCGTCTCCGGCAACGGCGAGCCGGGGGAGCAGGGCAGGCTCGCGAACCTGGCCGAGCAAACCGGCCTGTTCACCGTCATGTTCGGCGCCGGCGCCAGCATCAGCGGCCCGGCGCCGGCCCGGCTGCACTCGCCCCCGCCGAAGGCCTCCCTCGGCCCGCGGTACACGCTGGTGTACACGGTGCCAGGCGTCACCCCGCGGCCGGGCCAGCAGTTCGGGCGGGTCCGCCAGGAGCTTTACCCGCGTGCGGCCGGCGGGCCACTCATCTACACGCCACCGGGCCAGCAGGGCTTCGGGGGGCCCCTGACGGTCACCGGATGGCTCCGGGGGCGCCCGCAACTGACCCGCACGCTGGCCCAGCTCGGCGTTCCGTCGGCAGCGGGCACGCGGGCGGCGCAGCAGACCCGCCTCGCCACCGCGCATCCGGCGGCGGCGCATCAGGCGGGCGCGCGAACCCCCGGCTGGATCATCGCGCCGGCCGCGCTCATCGTGGCCGCAGCACTAGCCGGCACCGCGTTGTGGCTGCGCCGCCGCAGGCCGGCCGCCGCACCCGACAGCGGGCCCGGGGCGTGATCACCGGGTCCAGCGTGCTGCATGTCAGCGAACGAGGCCCGCCTTGCGGCGGTAGCGTGGCTGTCATGCCGGACCACGACGGGGACCCGCAGGTCGTTCCCTACCTGTTGTATGAGGACGCGGACGCGGCGATGGACTGGCTGATCAGGGTGTTCGGATTCACTGAGCGGGTCCGCGACCGGCAAAGCGATGGAGCGGTGCGGCACGGCGAGCTGCTGACCGGCAACGGCGGCGTGATCATGCTGGGTTCCCCCGGAGCGGGCTTCCAGGGGCCTGCCAAGCTCGGCGAGGTCACCCAGCTGCAGTGCATCACAATCACCGGCCTCGCGGCGCACCGCGAACGCGCGCAGGCTGCGGGCGCTGATGTCTCCGAGATCTCGATCCGGGCAGGACGCGCGCACAGCTACACAGTCGATGACCCCGAGGGCCACCGCTGGTACTTCAGCGAACCGCTGTAGCCAGCATGTAGGCGTCCTGGAGTAAGGGCGCGTCCTCAGGCGTTGGTGAGCTTGACCGTCGCGGACCGGCCGAGCTGCCGGCCGCTGGCGTCGAGCGCGGTCACCGCGAAGTACGGTCCCTCGCTGTTCACCGAGATCACCGTCTCGAAGCCGGCCCGCCGCTGCGATCCGGCCGCCGCCAGGGCCGACGGGTTCTTGCCGGCCAGGACCGCCCACGTCTCCACCTCCGTTGCCCCGTTCCAGCTCACGTGGACGGCCGAGCCGCGGGCCGGGTTGGGGCGCACGACGACCGCCGGACGGCCGGGCGGATGCCCGGTCCAGTCAGAGGTGAACGCGCGGTAGGACTGATCGTTGAGGGGGAACTGGCCGTTCAGGAGCAGCTCGCCGTTGCCCGCGAACTCGGAGAAGTACGGCTGGGCGCCCCAGCCGACGAACGCCCGCCCGTCCGGCAGGAGCTGCATGCTTCCCTGGTTGTCGGCGAGCAGGCCGGCCGGATGCGCGTACGCGCGCCTCAGCGTGACCCGCCTGGCCCCGGTGTCCAGGTGCAGGACGAGGGCCCGGGACTGCTTTTCCTCCGGGGGCGCGGAGGCGTTGTCGAAGAGCGTGAGCGTATCCGGCCCGGGCATGCTCACGTCGTGCTGCCACGAGAAGGCGGCGCCCGGCCCCGCCTTGAAGTCGGACTTCTTCCCACCGAGCCGCCACCGGATCGCGCCGCTCCGGCGGGCGACCTTGTAGACGGTCCAGGTGTTGCGGGACGAGATGAGCAGATCCAGTCTGTCCGCATGACGCTGCCTCGCCTCCTCACCCGCGCGGCGGCCGGATCGCCGGCAGCAGCATTGACCTGACATCCCGCTTGGCGAGGCGAATTCAAGCACATCTATCTCTTTGCTTGCTTAAGGGCAGCCCTATACCTCCTGTACACCGGTTCTTTGTCTTGCCGGCCCGGGCGGGCTCTGCCTCGGTCAGGCTCTGGTACTTCGACTACGTCCGGCATTC
>DATINY010000198.1:0-13333 GCA_035473755.1 Streptosporangiaceae bacterium | reverse complement strand
CCGGCCGGCCGGGCCGGGGACCGGCTGGTCGGCCGGATGATTGTCCGGCGGGGCCAGCGCCGGGCCCGACTCGTAGAACTCGTTGGTCGCGAAGCTCCAGAACCAGTCCTCCCCCGGCTCGAAGCTGCGGATGACCGGGTGGCCGGTGGCGGCCGCGTGCGCGCTCGCGTGCTGTGACGGCGAGGTGTCGCAGCAGCCGATGTGCCCGCACTGGGCGCACCGGCGCAGGTGCAGCCACCAGCCGCCGGCCGCATCGCACTCGGCGCAGCCGGTCCCGGTCGGCTCGACGACGGGGTCGATCCCTGCCATGGCGGTCATGCCGGGTCCTCTCGTTCTGCATCGGGGACGGTAAGCGGTAGCCGCACCTGGAAACGCGTGTCGCCCGGCTCCGATTCCACCCGGAGGTCCCCGTGGTGCTTGTTCACCACGATCCGCCACGAGATGTCCAGCCCGAGGCCGGTGCCCTCGCCCACATCCTTGGTGGTGAAGAACGGCTCGAAGATCCGGTCCCGGATCTCGGCGGGCACGCCTGGGCCGGTGTCGCCGATCTCGACCAGCGCCCGGTCACCGTCCAGGGCCGTCCGCACGGTGAGCGTGCCGGTCCCGCCCATCGCGAACACCGCGTTGTCGATCAGGTTCGTCCAGACCTGGTTCAGCTCCGCGGCGTAGACGGGGATCGGCGCCAGGCCGGGGTCGTAGTCCTTCACCACCCGGACGCCGTCACCGAACTTGCCGGACAGCATGACCAGGGTGCTGTCGAGCAGCTCGTGCACGTCCACGACCCGGAAGGGCGCGCGGTCGAGCTGAGAGTACTGCTTGGCCGCGCCCACCAGCGTCGAGATCCTGGTGGTCGAGTCCTCGATCTCGTTCATCAGCATCTCGGTCTCGACGGTGTAGTTCAGCCACCGCACCGCGCCGTCCAGGGCGCCGGAGTCCACGCAGGCCGCGACCTGGTCGAGCCAGGCGGCGTCCATCCCGGCCTGCACGAAAACCGGCGCGAGATCCCAGCCGCCGTCGATGCCGTGGTCGTCGAGCCAGTCGGCCACGGCGTCCTCGCGGTCGGAGGCCTCGATCGGGGTGAGCGTAGGCGCCTTCGCCACCTGCTCCGCCGCGCGCTCCTGCAGCTTGATCAGGGCCTCCAGGGTGGCCGGCTGATACGGGCCCTTCGCGATGAAGTTCAGCTTGCGCCGCATCCCGGCGACTCTTTCCCGCAGCGCCGCGGTCGCGCGGACAGCGGCGGCCGCGGGGTTGTTCAGCTCGTGGGTGAGGCCGGCCGACAGCGATCCCAGGGCCAGCAGCCGCTCCCGCTGGCCGACCACCCGCTGGGTGTTCTGGACCCCGAGGAACGCCCCCTCGAGCAGGTGGACCGCCATCGGGAACCAGGCGTTGATCATGCCCGCGAACTTGTCGGCGTCGAGCACGAAGAACCGGGACCGCTCGGGGACCCGGACCGAGGTGTTGTAGATCTGCGGCACCCGGTCCCCCAGGTAGGCCGAGAAGGCGCCCGCGTACACGCCGGGCGCGGACGTCCGGTTCGTCTCGACGTCGTCGCCCCCGACCTTGCGCGACATCACTAGCGTGCCGCTCAGAAGCACGTAGAAGCAGGTCGCGGGGTCGCCTTCGGCGTACACCGGGCCGGGCGGGAAAACCTCCACCCGGCCTTCACGGCACAGCCAGGCGAGCTGGGAATCGGACAGCTTCTCGAACAGGAAGAGCGCCCGCAGCTCGTCTGCGCTGCAGCTGGCCGGCTGCGCCTGACTGGTCATAGCTTCTCCAGATAGCGATGGACGAGCATGACGGCCATAGCGCCCTCGCCGACCGCCGAGGCGACCCGCTTGGCCGACTCCGCGCGGGCGTCGCCGGCCACGAACACGCCCGGCACGCTGGTCTCCAGGTGGTAGGGCGCCCGGTCCAGTTCCCAGCCGGGGGGCCGGTCGCCGTCGATGGACGCGGACAGGTCCGGGCCTGCGACGACGAAGCCGCGCTCGTCCCGGTCCACCACGCCGTCCAGCCAGTCGGTGAGCGGCGCCGCGCCGATGAACAGGAACAGCCATTGCGCGTCGACGATCTCGGTCGCGCCGGTGGAGGTGTCGCGCAGCGTCAGGCGCTCCAGGTGGTCGCTGCCCTCGGCGGCGATGACCTCGGTGCAGGTCCGGACCGAGATATTGCCGATTTCCCTGAGCTGCTGGATGAGGTAGTAGGACATGGACCGCTCCAGCGAGGCCCCGCGGACCAGGATCGTCACCGACTTGGCGTGCTTGGCCAGGTAGACGGCGGCCTGCCCGGCCGAGTTCGCGCCGCCGACGATATAGATGTCCTGGCCGGTGCAGGCGGCCGCCTCGGTGAGCGTGGATCCGTAGTAGACCCCGCGCCCGGTCATGTCGCCGAGCCCGGGCGCGCCGAGCTGCCGGTAGGTGACCCCGGTGGCGAGGATGACGGTGTGCGCGTCGATCGTGCCGCCGTCGGCGAAGCGGACGGTGCGCGCCGAGCCGTTGACGTCGAGGCCGACCACGTCGCGCGTGGTGAGCAGCTCGGCCCCGAACCTGGTGGCCTGCCGCCGGGCCCGCTCGGTCAGCTGCGACCCGGACACCCCGTCCGGGAAGCCGAGGTAGTTCTCGATCCGCGAGCTCTGGCCCGCCTGGCCGCCGGTGGCGGTGCGTTCCACCAGCACGGTACGCAGCCCCTCGGACGCGCCGTACACCGCGGCGCCCAGGCCGGCCGGCCCGCCGCCGATGACGATGAGGTCGTAGAAGTCCTTCGCCGGGGTGGTGGCCAGGCCGACGCAGCTGGCCAGCTCGGCGTCGGTCGGCTCGACCAGCGCGTCCCCATCGGGAGTGATCACTACCGGCAGCCTGAGCCCGTCGGCCCCGGCCGCCTGCATCAGCCGCTGGCCGTCGGGTGCCTCGGATTCGAACCAGCGGTAGGCGATCTGGTTGCGGGCCAGGAACTCGCGGACCTCGGAGGACCGCGCCGACCAGCGGTGCCCGACGACCTTGGTCACGTGGACCGGCCGCCGCTCCTCCTCCCGCCACTTGCTCAGCAGCTCGTCGAGCACCGGGTAGAGCTTCTCCTCCGGCG
The DNA here is from genome assembly GCA_035473755.1 of Streptosporangiaceae bacterium. Taxonomy (GTDB): domain Bacteria; phylum Actinomycetota; class Actinomycetes; order Streptosporangiales; family Streptosporangiaceae; genus UBA9676. The sequence goes on along the minus strand of DATINY010000198.1, from coordinate 10,255 downwards.
GGTCCCACGGCTTGAGCAGGTAGTGGTCGAGGTCGACCACGTTGATCGCGTCGATGGCGGCGCCGGTGTCGGCATAGGCGGTGAGCAGCACCCGGCGCGCCGCCGGGTACAGGTCCATCGCCCGCTCCAGGAACTCGATCCCGTTCATCCCCGGCATCCGGTAGTCGGCCACGATCACGGCGACCTCGTCGCCGCGCAGCCTCATCTCCCGCAGCGCGTCCAGCGCGGCGTCGCCGGACTCGGCGCGCACGATCCGGTGCTGTTCGCCGTACCGGCGCCGCAGGTCACGGGCCACGGCCCGGGACACGCCAGCGTCGTCGTCCACGGTCACGATCGCGGTCCGCGCCGCGCCTTCCGGCGTCGTCACTCACACCACCTCATCGGGCCGGGGAACCACATGTCCCCCATGCTAGGAGGCCGGTCAAATGGAGGCAGACGGCGCCATGGCCGGCGGGAGCGGGCGGTCACGGAGAGCGGCGCATCCGGTGCCCCCTGCCCTGATTACGACCCCTTTACCGGAGTACCGTGGCGCATACCTCGGGCTCCCGGGTGGCGGAGCCCAATGACGAGTGAGGGGCGAGCGATGGCGAATCCGGTTGGATGGTTCGAGGTGAGCGGGCCGGATGCGGGAGGGCTGCAGCGCTTCTACGCGGAGGCCTTCGGCTGGGAGATCGACGCGGACAACGAGATGAACTACGGGATGGTCGCCGCGCCGGAAGGCGGCATCGGCGGCGGCGTCGGCCCGAGCCCCGACGGCAAGGCGTATGCGACCTTCTACGTGGCAGTGCCCGACGTCCAGGAGGCACTCGACAAGGTGGGCAAGGCCGGCGGCACCACCGTGACGCCGCCGATGGACGTCCCCGACGGCCCCACCATCGCGTTCTTCAGCGACCCGGCGGGGAACCGCGTCGGCCTCATGAAGGCCATGTAGGGTACGCGCCTGCTGAGGCGGCTAGCAGCGGGCCGGATGCTCGTCCCGTCGGGACCGGAGGTTTAATTACCGCAAACCGGTCCCGATGAGGCACGAAGGGAACAGCGATGGCCCGCACGCCCGAGGAAGTCTTCTCCCACCACGCCCAGGCACTCGGCGCCGGCGACCTGGATGAGATCGTCGCCGACTACGCCGACGACGCAATCTTCATCTCCCCGGCGGGGGTCCTGCGCGGCGAGGATGGCGTCCGGGAGGCGTTCATCAGGCTGCTGGCCGACGTGCCGAACGCGGACTGGGACCTGAAGACGCTGATCTATGCGGACGACGTCCTCTTCCTGGAGTGGGCCGCGGACGCCGCCCAGACCAGGGTCGAGGACGGCATCGACACGTTCGTGTTCCGCGACGGCCTCATCCGGGTGCAGACCCTCCGTTACACACTGCTGCTCAAGGGCTGAAGCGCGGCGGCCGGCTGAAGGGGGACGGGGCTCACCGGGCCCAGGGAACCCCGGCGACGTCGGCCGCCGCCCGCAGTCCCCTGGTGGCGCCGGGCGGCACCGGCGGCAGGAGCAGGCAGTGGCAGCCGACGCAGATCGCGCCGGAGTCGGCCACCCGGTTGTTGCCGACCATGAGCGTCCGCCCCGGCGGCACGCCCAGCCGCTCGCAGGCCAGCAGGAAGGGCCGCGGGTCAGGTTTGGCGATCCCCAGGTCGCAGGACAGGACGAAGGTGCCGACGAACGCGTCCAGGCCCGTTGCCGCGTAACCGTCCTGGATGCTCCAGCCGGTGTTGCTGACGATGCCGATCGGCACGCTCGCGCTGGCGAACGACTTGAGGACGCCGAACGTGTCCGGATACGGCACCATCGTCAGCGAGTTGGTCTTCCACTCGTCGTACATGAGGTCCGCGAGGCCGGGGGCGATCTCCTCGAAGGGGGCGTAGCCGGCCACATAGGCCGCCCGGTGGTCGGCCCGGGACAGGTTGCGGCTGCGCTTGGCCGCCATCAGGGTGCGGCTGTGTTCCTTGGACCGGCGCCAGCAGCGCGCGGCGTCCTCTTCGCCGATCTCCACGCCGAGCCGGGCGGCGAGCGCGCGCACCGCGGCGACCGGGGACGTGCGATGCGTCAGCGTGCCGCCGTTGTCGAACAGGACTGCGTCGAAGCGCACCGCGCTCATCCTCCTAGCCGTAGTACCGGGCACCGATGTGCAGGTGGTTGAGGACCAGCGCACCGATGACCAGGGCGGCGAGAATCGCGTACCCCCAGACGTCGGCCGCGCTGGTCTTGTGCACGCGCAGCGATCCGCGGGTGCGGGTGATGCCGAACCCGCGGGCATCGGCGACCATCGCCATGGTGGCTGTGCCGCGCAGGGTGCCGATGAGCAGCGGCACGGTGATCAGGACCGCGCAGTGCGCCAGCCGCCGCACGTAGTCCGGCCAGTCGCGGACCTGGAACCAGCGCGGCCGGGACAGGTCATAGCCGCGCAGCTCCACCGCCCGCAGCACCAGGGTGGTCCGGGAGATCATCTCGGGCAGGAACCGCATCGCCGCCGTCAGCGCGAAACCAACCTGCGGCGGCGCGCGGAACCGTTCGAAAGCCCAGGTGAAATCCCCGACATCGGTGCTCACCAGGATCAGCATCGACGACGACACGGTCACCAGCACCCGCGCGGTCTGCTGCAGCCCGAAGATCATCCCGTAGGTGGTGATCCCAGGGGAGCCGAGCCAGCTGATCGTCCACGGGAACTGGTAGAGAAAGTGGATCGGTGGGTTGGGGAGGTAGTACATGCCCTGTGACCAGAACCCCGCCAGCGCCGGGCCGATGATCATCACCATCAGGACCCGGATCCGCTGGCGGGACGGGCGCAGCCAGAACCAGGGCAGGATGGTCAGGCCGAATACGCCGAGCATGAGCTTCCAGCTCAGCAGGATGCTCAGCACTCCCATCGCGACCGGGTAGAGCACCTTCAGCCGCGGGTCGAGCCGGTGGAGCGGAGTGTCCCCGGCCTCGTAGGTGACCAGCTCGCGCAGGCCGCCGAGACCGACCAGCTTGATGAACAGGACCGGCAGCAGCAGGGGAACCACGAACACCAGCAGGTAGGAGATAACGGTCCGGGCGAACAGGGACTGCATCATGCCGGGATCCCGTTCCTCGCGGCCGGGCGGTGCGGCAGCACGGCGGCGGCCACGTCCTCCACGCTGAGCAGCACGTCACCGGTGGCCGCGCCGAGCAGCCCGGTCTGCAGCCGGGCCAGCGGCGGCGCCAGCACCCCCCAGCGCGCCAGTTCCCCGGTGCGGGCGAACACCCGGCTGGCCGGGCCGTCCAGCCGCATCTGGCCCTCACCGAGCAGCACCACCCGGGCGGCCCGGCTGGCCAGGCCCCGGATGTCGTGGGTGACGGTGACCACGGTCAGCCCGGTGTGCTCCCGGATCCGGTTGAGCAGCCGGAGGAACGCCCGCATGTGGTCGGCGTCCTGCCCGGTGGTGGGCTCGTCCAGGATCAGCACGCCGGGCGCCCCGACCAGCAGCGCGGCGAGCGCGAGCCGCTGACGGCCGCCCTGGCTCAGCTCCCACGGGCTGTGATGCTCCAGGCCGTCGAAGCCGAAGAACTCCACCGCCCCGACGACGTCGAGGACCGGGCTGGCCGGCCGGGCCCGGAAGCGGGAGCCGAACTCGAGCTCGCCGCGCACGGTCTCGGCGAACAGCATCTCATCCGCGGCCTGCAGCAGCAGCGCCACCTGGGCCGCGTGCTCGAAGACCCGGCCCGGCCGCACCGGCCTGCCCCGGAAGGCGACGGTGCCGCCGCTGGGCTTGCCCAGCCCCACCGCCAGGCCGGTCAGCGTGGACTTGCCGGACCCATTGGCACCGATGAGCGCGACCCATTCGCCCTCGTCCACCGACAGGGTCACATCGTCCACCGCGCGGTTGCCGTCGAAGGTCACGCTGACGTGCTCCCACGAGAGCACCGGCACTCCGGGGGCACGCGTGGATGGCCTTGCCGCCGCACCATCCGCAGCGTGCCCCGCTGGCCAGGCCCCCGCCCGATCCGCGGCGGCCGCGGCCAGCGCGGCGGCGAACCAGGTGCCGCGGGCCGCCTCGACCGCCTCCTCGACCGACAGCGGCGGCCCGGCCGGGAACGCTTCGGGCACGTCATGGGCGAGCCGGACCATGTCCGGGAGGCCGACCCCGGTCGCGAGCCACGGCGCAGGGTCCGACCACGCCTCACGGGGCGGCTGGTCGAGGACCACCCGCCCGCCGTCCATCAGCGCCACCCGGTCGGCCCAGGGCGCGACCTCGTCCACCCGGTGCTCGATGACGATCACACCGGTTCCCTCGTCCCGCGCCAGGCGGCGCAGCGTCGCCAGCACCTCCTGGGCGCCGACCGGGTCGAGGTCCGACAGCGGCTCGTCCAGCACCAGCACCCGGGGCCGCATGGCCAGGGTGGCCGCGATCGCGGTCCGCTGTTTCTGGCCGCCCGACAGCGTCACCACCGCCGCCCGCCGCAGCCCGCTCATCCCGGTGACGTCCAGGCACCAGTCGACCCGCGCGGCGATCTCGGGCTGCGGGAGCGCCAGGTTCTCCGGGCCGAACGCGACCTCCGACTGGACGGTCTGGCAGATCAGCTGCTGGTTCGGGTTCTGGAAGACCATGCCGACCAGCTGGGAGGCCTGGTGCGGCGGCAACCCGCTGAGCGTCCGGCCCGCGAAGGTCACCCGGCCCCGCAGCTCGCCGTGGACGCGGGACGGGATGAGGCCGCACAGCGCCAGCGCCAGCGTTGACTTGCCGCAGCCGGACGCGCCGGTCAGGAGCAGCACCTCGCCGGGCGCGACGCCGAGGTCCACGTGCCGCAGCGCCGCCCGTGCGGCGCCCAGGTAGGCAAACGACACGTCCTCGGCGCGCAGCTCACCCTCGGTGCCGGCGGACCGGCTCATACCTTCGACTTCGGCTCCAGCTGGCCGCCGCTGTCCGGCTGGGGCCGGGCGGGCTGCTGTGACCGCCGGGCCACCGCCAGCCACATCGCCGCGGTGGCCGCGATGAGGAGCCCGGACAAGATCAGCGTCACCTGGCCGTCGGACAGGATCAGCTGGGGGTTGCCGAAGAAGGTGTTCTGGTCGCCGGGGTGGAAGCCGACCGCCTGCATCCATATCCCGCAGCCGAGCAGCAGCACCGACAGGACTGTGCAGATCAGTGCGGCCCGCTTCATACCGGGCCTCCCTCGGAGGGGGGTGCCGTCTGGGCGGGTTCCGGCTCGGCGAACAGGTCGGGCGCCCCTTCCGGTTTGGCCCGGCTGGCGCCGAGCGACGGCATCACCGAGACCGCGACCCGGTGGGCGAGGGGCGCGCTGACGGCCGCCGCGATGCCGTTGAACAGCCCGTTGGACCAGGTGTCGTTCCACATCTGGAGCCAGGTGTAGTAGGTGGCGTTGAGGTAGGGGTCGAACGACCAGTCGGTGAGGAAGGCGTTCGGGCCACCGCGCAGCAGCCCGATGACAAAGCCGTCGAGCACCATGGACAGCCGGCTCGCGCCGGGCCCGAACACGGCCCCGCGCCGCGCCACGATGTACAGGTCGCAGAAGATCGCCTGGGTGAGCCCGTCGGTCCAGTCGAGCGCGCCGTGCCCGCTGCCGAAGAGCAGCTGGGCGAGCAGGAAGTTGACGAAGACCATTGCGGTGACACAGCCGGGCTTGCGCACCAGGGCCACACCGACCATGAGCAGGAACAGGTACGGCAGGTCATGGATCTGCAGGAAGTGGGCCCCGGGGACAACGTTGAGTACCGGCGTGATGAACTGGTCGCCGATGATGTTGTCGTACACCTCGAGCAGCACGCCGAGGGCGGCGACGATGAGGATGTCCTGGGTGGTCCAGCGCTGCCAGCGCTTCGAGCGCAGCGCGGCCCAGATTATGATCGCGAGGCCCGCGATGCAGACGACCCAGATCAGCCAGTAGTAGAAGGCGTTCCAGCCCGGCGACAACCGGATGGTCGAATTGGCGAGAGCAACTGCGGTGCCCATCCCGCCCTCCAGACGCGCGTTATCGACAGCTCGGTCTCTTCAGCGCGGACGACATGGGCACCATGGCCGCGCTCTTATTCAAGGCCGCGCGTCACTGCCCGGCAAGGCCGGGGATTCGTTCTTCACGGAATGTTCATTCCGGTTTCCCGCCGCCGGGAGGCCAGGTCAGAGGCCTTGGCGGTCGCATAAGCGGCAGACCATCCGGCGGCAGGGGCCCTGCGGCCCGGCGGGCGGTCAGGACAGGGGGACGGCCAGCTGGAGGCAGGTGACGCCGCGCAGGTCCAGCCAGGCGCGGTCGGGGCCGCGGACGAGCCGCAGCAGCACCGCGCCGCAGTTGGGGCAGTAGGCCACCATCCCGGGCGCGTGGGGATAGACGCGTGCCTGCGCGATGGCCATGCTGGCGCCGCACGACACGCACGTCAGCATGGCGCTGGTGACGTCCATGGTGAACAGCTCCCCCAGTTTCCCGCCGAGCATGTTCCCGTCCATGTAGTCGCTCATGGCTTGCCTCCGGAGGGGCCGAAACGTTCGGTCTTGATGGCGCCCGCACCATGGCCCGCGCGCACCAGCAGGTCGGCGACGGCCTCGACAAACCCGGTCGGGCCGCATACGAACACCGCCGGGGACTCTTCCGGCGGCCACCCGGCCGAGGCGAGGGTCGCGGCGTTGAGACGCCCGGCGGGCTGGCTGGAGCCCGGTGGGGCGGTACGGGTGTACACGTAGCTCACCTCCAGGCCGTCACCGGCCTGCTCCCGCTGCGTCAGCTCACCGGCGTACAGCAGTGCCCCGGAATCCCGGACCGAGTAGATCAGCTTGAACGGCGCGTGGCTGCCCGCGGCAGCGCGCTCGCGGATTATCGCCATCAGCGGCACCACGCCGCTTCCGCCGGCCACCAGCAGGACCGGTCTGGTGCTGGCCGGGCCGTCGGGGTTCCAGACGAACCAGCCGCCGACCGGGCCGCGCAGTTCCAGCGGGTAGCCGACGGCCAGGGTCTGGGTGAGGTACGGGGAGACCTCCCCGTCCGGCAACCGCTGCACGGTGAGCTCGACCACGGGCGGGTCGGCCCCGCCGTCAGGGGGGGCGGAGGCGATCGAGTACGACCGCTCGGTCGAGTACCCGTCCGGCGCGGTCAGCCGCACATCCACGTGCTGGCCCGCCAGGTGCCCCGGCCAGCCGGGGACGTCGAGCACGATCGTGCGCGCGGTGGCGGTCTCTTCGCGGGTGGCCGCCACCGTGCCCACCCGCCAGGTCAGTCGCCCCAGTACCGTTGCTCGCGCCACGGGTCCCCGTAGTTGTGATAGCCCAGGCTCTCCCAGAACCCGGGCTCGTCATGGTCGGACAGGGTGATGCCCTGGAGCCACTTCGCGGACTTCCAGAAATACAGATGCGGGACGAGCAGCCGCGCCGGGCCGCCGTGCTCCGCCTCGAGCGGCTCGCCGCCGAAACCGAAGGCCACCCACGCCTGCCCGTCGACCAGGTCCGCCAGCGGCAGGTTGGTGGTGTAGCCGCCATAGGAGTGCGCCACGGCGAACCCGGCGCTGGTATCGACGCCGGCCAGCAGCGTGTCCAGGGACACCCCCCGCCAGTGGGTGCCGAGCTTGGACCATTTGGTCACGCAGTGGATGTCGACCGTCGGCTCCTCGATGGGCAGCGCCTGGAAGGCCGCCCAGTCCCAGCGGTGGACCTTCCCGGTCTCGGTCGTTATCGAGAACTCCCACCTGCCGGTGTCAACCCGGGGCGTGGGCCCGGCGGAGAGCACCGGGAAGTCGGTGACCAGATACTGCCCGGGCGGGAGCTTCTCGTTGGCGTCCCGCCGGCGCCCGGAGAAACCAGGTGAGACGATGCCCATACCGCAACCTTGTCACATCAGGCCCGCGCGCCCGCGGGCGCGGTCCTCACACCCCTGAGTCGGGGTAGCGGCCCGGAGGCTGGGTGTACCCGCCACCGGCCGACCCGCCACCGGCCGACCCGCCGCCGGCCGACCCGCCATAGCCGCCGCCCGGCGGCTCGGTGTAGCGACGCTCCTCGTAGACCTGGGTCGAGCTGGAGCGGCGGCGGCGTGCGATGAGGAACGAGAGCGAGATGATCAGGCCGACCACACCCCCGACCATCAGGATGTCGCCGACTATCTGCAGGTCGATGCCGTTGGGTGTCCAGGTCACAGCGAACCGCAGAATGGCGCCGATGATGATGAGCGCGATGCTTCCGCCAATGGTCATGAGCTGGCCACCTCCTCTCGTCCGAGCATACAGATTCAAGGACACCGGCGGGCAGCCGGCATCACCCGCGCCGGGTGAGGAGCGGGACGTGTCCTGGTCCGTCAGCCGGTAGCGGAGGCGGACGGCGCCGCTGACGGCGTGGTTGGTGGGGTGGATGCGGGCGTGGATGGCGCGCTGGATGTGGGCGAGACCGACGGGCTGGGCGACACCGTCGTCGGCGTGGGCGACGGGGTGGTGGCCGATGGGGTCGGGGTGGGCGACGGGGAGTGCGACGGCTTCGGGCGGGCCGACGAGCTCGCGCCCTGGGCGGGGCCCACCAGGTTGGGCGACTGCACCGGGTTGTGGCTCGGCCAGAGCAGCAGCGCGGCCGCGGCCACGACCACGCCCGCCACCACGACCGCGCCGCCGGTGGCGGCGCCCGCGGCGAAGGCCCGCCGGTCGCGGCGGTTCTCCGTGCGCCGCCGCTCACGCAGCCACGCCGGGAGGGTGGCGCGCTGCGCGGCCCAGCTGTTGAACGGCGCCGCCGCGAAGCCCAGGGTCGGGAACAGCAGCAGCGCGGCCAGCAGCGGCCCGCTCAGCTGGTTCCACTTGGTCAGCGCGCCGACGACGCCGGCCAGGCCGAGCACGGCTAGCGATGATTCGGCCCAGTTCGCCCGCAGCGCCTCCCACCACTTGGCCCGCTCGCTCGTCTTCGGCGTTCGCAGGAACGCCGCCTTGCGGGCGAACAGGCCGAGCACCGAGGCCCGTGCGACCACCACCGAGGTGGACTGCCAGATGAAGAAGGCGCCGATCGCGTCGCGCCACGACGCTCCCGTCCCCCGGCGCAGCAGCGTTATCGCGCGGACCAGCCCGAGTCCCACCATCACCGGCACCGCGGCGACCAGGAAGATCGTGAGTTTGCGGAACAGCTCCCCCCCGCCGGTGGCCAGGTTGAACGCGCCGGCCAGCAGGAAGACGAAGAAGACCAGGCCGAGCAGGTCGCCGTACCACTGGATGCCGCCCGCCAGGTACGACCATCGCTGGGCGTTGGTCAGGTGGTTGGCCCTGGAGGAACGGCCGGGGAGCAGCGACCGCCAGTGCAGGCGCAGGATCTGGATGCCACCGAAGCACCACCGGTACCGCTGGCCCTTGAGCGCCTCGAACGTCAGCGGCATGATGCCGTAGCCCCAGGACTGGTCCACGTGCAGCCCGTGCCAGCCGGCCCGGAGCAGGCGCAGGGACAGCTCGGCGTCCTCGGTGATGCACCACTCGTCCCAGCCGCCGAGCTGTTCCAGCGAGACCCGCCGGATGAGCCCCATGGTGCCGGCGAAGATCGCCCCATCGTGCTCGTTGCGGGCGGGCTGCGAGACGGCGAAGAAGTACTTGTAGGAGTAGTACAGCCGCCGGTAGTACGGCGCTCCCTGCCATCCGCGGTAGTCCTGCGGCGCCTGGACGAAGCCGATCCACGGGTCGGCGAAGGCCGGGGCGCAGCGGCGCAGGAAGCCCGGCTCGATCTGGTAGTCGGAGTCGACCACGCCGATGACCCCGGCGCCCGGATCGGTCATATTGCGCAGCGCGTAGTTCAGCGCCCCGGACTTGTACCCCGGCCAGTCCTCCAGGTGCTCGAACTTGACGCCATGCCGGGCGCACCACTCCTTGACCGGGCGCCAGAGCCGTTCGTCGTCGGTGTTGTCATCGATGCAGATGACCTCGTAGCTGGGATAGTCGAGCCGCATCAGCGCGCGGAGTGTGTCGATGACCATGTCCGGCGGCTCGTTGTGGGCCGGAACGTGCAGGCTGACCATCGGCAGCTTGCTGACGTCCGTGCCGAACGAGACCTGCGGCGTTATCCGCCTGCGCCAGTGCTCGGTGCCCAGCGCGTCGCAGATCTCCCACAGGTAGGCACAGCACAGGAGCGCGGCAAAGACCTCGAATACCCACAGCAGCAGCCCGCCGGCCGTGCTCGCCGCGCCGAGGCCCGTGCCGGCCGCGGCGAGGTCGACCACGACCCGGCCGTCGGGGCGGATCAGCTGTCGGGCTCGGCGCAGCAGGGCTACCGGGTCGCCCCCGATCCCGATGTTGCCGTCAGCGAGCAGCGCGGTGTCCCAGCGGCCCTCTCGG
>DATINY010000197.1:0-3720 GCA_035473755.1 Streptosporangiaceae bacterium | reverse complement strand
CCGAGTCGAGCGCGCTCGGCGCGTCCGGGTTGCCCACCGCGTAGCCCAGCACCTCCGGGCCGAACGTGACCTCGCCGCTGATCGCCCGGGCGTAGGGGTCGAGCAGCAGCTTCGCCGGGTTGCAGCGCAGCCCCCGCGCGGGATCGTACGGGCCTGCGGCGCGGTACCCGTACGCCTGCCCAGGCCCGGTCCCGGGCACGAAACCGTGCCAGACGCCGGCGTCGTAGTCCCGCAGCGGCACCTGGGTTTCCCGGCCGTCGCCGTCGAACAGGGTCAACGTCATGGCGTCGGCCACGCTGGATGCCACCGCGAAGTTCGTCCCGCCGGCGCCAGGGGTCGCGCCGAGCGGGAACTGGCTCCCCGGGAGCACCAGCGGCGTCCCCGCCTCCTGCACGGCGGTCATGACCGGGCCTGCCTGGAAAGCATCCTGAGCACGTCGCCAACGGCCGGGACCTCCCCGTGACGGCGGCGGATCATGTCGGCGATCACGCCCGTCCAGCCGGTCTGGTGGGAGGCGCCGAGGCCGGCCGCGTTGTCGCCGTGGAAGTACTCGCTGAAGACGAGGTTGTCCTTCCACGCCGGGTCCTTCTGCAGCCGCTCGACCCCGCCGAAGCAGGGCCGGCGGCCGTCGGGGCCGACGAGGAAGATCGAGATCAGCCGGTCCTGAAGGTCGGCCGCGATGGCGTCCAGCGGCAGCCGGCGCCCCGAGCCGGCCGGGTATTCGAGCGTGAACCCGTCGCCGAAGAACCGGTGGTACCGCTCGAGGCTGCTGACGACCAGATAGTTGAGGGGGAACCAGAGCGGCCCCCGCCAGTTCGAGTTGCCGCCGAACATGGGGGTGGTGGACTCGGCCGGCTCGTAGTCGATCGTGGCGCCGGCGCCCTCGATGTCGAGCGTGTACGGGTGGTCGCGATGGTAGGCCGACAGCGCACGCAGGCCGTAGGGGGACAGGAACTCGTTCTCGTCGAACAGCCGGGCGAAGAGCTTCTCGAGCCGGTCCAGGTCCACCACGCTCAGCAGCAGCCGCTGCTGGCCGGCATCGCCGCGCAGCACGCCGAGTTGCCTCAGCTTTTCCGGGTCGTCCAGGCCCTGGCGCTTGAGGAAGTCCGAGAAATGCTTGCCGAGGCTGACGGCCTGATCGAGCAGCTCCTGGTCGACGACCGCGACCGCGAGCATGGGGATCATGCCGACCATCGACCGGACCTTCACCGGGATGTCGGCCCCGCCCGGCGTGAGCAGCCGGTCGTAGTAGAGGCCGTCGGTGTCGTCCCAGATGCCCTGCCCGTCGATCGCGTCGCTGATGGCGGCGAAGTGCTCCAGGAACTTCATGACGAGATCGTTGGCCGGCCGGCGGCCGCTGCGGTTCAGTGCCGCCGCGATGCCGCCCATGGCGATCGCGTAGAACGCCATCCAGCCGGTGGCGTCCGACTGCTCCAGCGTGTCGCCCGCAGGCAGGTGGGAGCGGTCGATCGGGCCGATGTTGTCGAGCCCGAGGAATCCGCCCTCGAACAGGTTGTTGCCCTCCGCGTCTTCCCGGTTGACCCACCAGGTGAAGTTGACCAGGAGCTTGTCGAAGATGCGGCTCAGGAAGTCCAGGTCGCGGCCGCCGTCGATGGCGAACACCTCCAGCGCCGCCCACGCCTGCACCGGCGGGTTGACGTCGGAGAAGTCCCACTCGTAGGCGGGCAGCGCGCCGTTCGGGTGCTGGAACCATTCCCGGCACAGCAGGATCAGCTGGTATTTGGCGAACGCCGGGTCAAGGTGGGCCAGGGCTACGCAGTGGAAGGCCAGATCCCAGGCGGCGAACCATGGGTATTCCCACTTGTCGGGCATGGACAGGATGTCGAACGAATTGAAGTTACGCCACCGGGAATTACGGCCGGCGTGGCGCGCGGCCGGCGGGGGCGGCTGGGTGGGGTCCCCGTCCAGCCATCGGGCCACGTCGTAGTTGTAGGCCTGCTTACTCCACAACATGCCGGAAAATGCCTGCCGCATGACGGCTGCCTCGTCTTCGCTGGCCCGTTTGGGCGTCAGCTCGGCGTAGAACTCGTCGGCCTCGGCGCGCCGGGCGGACATGACGCGCTCGAACTGCTGGCCGAGCGCCGCGGGCGCCTTGGCGGACGCCTTCCCGGGGCGGAGCCGGAGCCGCAGCTGTACCGTGGCGCCAGCCGGCACCTCGAGCCGGTACCAAAAGGCGCACTTGGTGCCGCGGCGGTCCGGGTTGACGGTGGCCGCGCCGTGGATCACGTGGTCGTTGATGCCGTCCTTCGGGTAGGGCGTGAGTGGGTCCACGCCGTAGAGACGGCTTAGATTGGTCTCGTTCTCACAGAACAGCAGGGCCGGCGCGGTGCCGTCCGGCGCGGTGCCCGCGACCATCTCCAGGGAGCCGAGGAACGGGTGCTCCACCCGGGCCGACGCCTCGCCGGCCGCCTCCATGACCGGCTTGGGGGCGCCGATATCCCAGGACCAGGTGTTGCGGAACCACACGGTCGGAAGCACGTGCAGGGTATCGGCGTCCGGGCCGGCGTTGGTCACCGTGACGAGCATCAGCAGATCGGTGGGATCGGCCTTCGCGTAGTGGACCTCGGTGATCCAGTAGCGGTCGTCATCGAATACCCCGGTGTCCAGGAGCTCATATTCCGGATCATGCTTGCCCCGCCGGCCGTTCTCCGCCCTGAGGTCTTCATAAGGAAACGCCAACTGCGGGTAATGGTAACGCCAGCGATTCCAGGCATGGCTGGGTACGGCGTCGAGGTACCACCAATATTCCTTGACGTCCTCCCCGTGGTTGCCCTCCGCGCCGGTCAGCCCGAAGGCGCGCTCCTTCAGGATGGGGTCGCGCCCATTCCACAGCGCCAGCCCCAGGCACAGGAGCTGGTGGATGTCGCTGAACCCGGCCAGGCCGTCCTCTCCCCACCGGTAGGCGCGCGAACGTGCATGGTCATGCGGCAGGTAGCCCCAGGCCTCACCATCGGGGCTGTAGTCCTCGCGCACCGTGCCCCACTGGCGCTCGCTCAGGTAGGGCCCCCACAGGTACCAGTCGCTGGCCTGGCGCAGCCCGTCCTCGAGCCGCCCGAACCCGGCGACTCGTTCACGTTCTGTACTCATTGAATTCTCCCGGTTTCCGGCGACCGTTTGATCTCCATATGCGACGCTCGCTCGGCAGCCGCGCCACTCACACCAATATCCCGGGGAACGCGCCAACGCGCGTCACTCAGAACGGGTGATTCGGCGATTTCTGGCCGGCGCGCGTGATCAATACGTGATGGGACGGCGGGCGAGGAGCACGTGTTACCGGCTCCGCCCACACGGGTAGACCACCTGAGTCCGATGGCAGCGGCAGGCCGGGGTGGAGGGCTGGCGCGGGCCAGCCAGCTCCGCGGAGAAAGAGGAGGCACGCCGGTGGCGGTCTACCCGCCTGGGCAGCCAGCAGGGCCCGCCGCCGCCGCCCTCCGCGGCGCTACGGGCGGATCGATGCAAGGGACCTTCTGCCCTTCCGCAGATTCCAGGCTTGGGCCAGACTGGAACCGCGGCGAAAGGGGTGCCGCCATGAACACTGCCCACGGGAAGCCCCGCATCGTCGTGGGTGTAGATGAGTCGCCAGCCTCGCTGGCCGCGCTGCGGTGGGCGGCGCGGGAGGCAGGGCTGCGCGCGACCCGGCTCCAGGTCGTGCAGGCCTGGGAGCGCGCCCGGTGGCGGGTGGCGCCATACGCCTCGTGC
>DATINY010000196.1:0-4042 GCA_035473755.1 Streptosporangiaceae bacterium | reverse complement strand
GGCGGGTGCGGATCCCGCGCGACCTCGCGGCGCTGGCGGCGGCCTGGCGGGAGCCGGCCGCGTGGGCCGGGACGACCAGGATCGCCGGCTCGGACGGTCCCGCCGAGATCATTGGCCTCGCCGCGACCGATGAGCTCGTGGTGCACGGCTGGGACGTCGCCCGCGCGACCGGGCAGCCCTATGCCTGCGAACCCGGCCTGCTGGCCGCCGCGGGGAGCTTCCTCGGCCAGTTCGCCAGCCCCGACGCACCGGCCGGCCCGGATGTGGCGTTCGGGCCTTCCCGGCGGCTGGCCGCCGGCGCGCCGGAACTCGACCGCGTGGTCGCGCTCGCCGGGCGCGACCCTGGATGGTCACCCGCCTGACCGGGGCGGACGGCTGGCCCGGCGGCGGGCCGCTCAGATGTACTCGTGCCGCTCCAGGTAGTTGAAGGCGCCCCAGCCGACCGGGACCGGGAGCCAGAACGTGAGGGTGCGGAAGAGCAGGACCGCGCTGACCGCGATGGTGCCGGGGAGCCCGGCGGCGGTGAGCCCGGCCGACAGCGCCGCCTCCACCGCGCCCAGCCCGCCTGGGGTGGGCACGGCCGATCCCAGGGCGGCGCCGGTCAGGTAGACCACCGCAATGCTCGCCAGCGGGATGGAGCCGCCGAGCGCCCGGATGCAGGCGTCGAGGCAGAAGATGTAGGCCCCCGTGAGCAGCAGTGCGCCGCCGATGCCCTCGGCCAGCTTGCGGGGCTGCTGCATCACCGCGAGCAGCCGCGGCACGACCTGGCTCAGTACCGGTGCCAGCCGGGCGCGCAGCAGCCTGCGCCCGGCGGGAATGGCAACCACCGTGAGCACGATGATGATGAGGGCCGCGATGACGAAATAGACCCAGGTCGCCGGCTGGAGCGAATGGTCCTGGCTGCCGGTGATCGCCGCGAACACGACCAGCAGCAGGAGATGCAGCACGAAGGCCACCACCTGGGAGAGGCCGACGCTGGCGGCCGCGACCGCCGCGGGGATCTTCCGGCGCTGGAGGTAGCGGATGTTCAGCGCGGCACCGCCGACCGCGGCCGGGGTGACGAGCGTGACGAACGAGCCGGCCAGCTGGGCGAGGACCAGCGGCCCGAACTTGAGCCGGCCGGGCACGTAACCCGACAGCGACCAGGCCGCGCCGAGATAGGTCACCGCGGACAGCCCCAGCGCCAGCGCGGCCCAGCGCCAGTCGGCGGCCTTCAGCGTGCTGAGCAGACTCACCCGCCCGAGCTGGCCGAGCAGCAGGTACCCGGCGACCAGGCTGGCGATCAGGGTCACCACCGAGCGGGGCCGGACCCGCTCCAGCCGGACCGGCGCCGCATCCTCGCCGGGAGCGACGTCGAGGAGCTGCTTGCGCAGCGCGGGCAGGACATCCCGGCGGCGGCGCACGGCCACCCGGGTGGAGCGGTACAGCACGACCGGCTGGAGCAGCGGCACCACCCCGACAAGCTCATCGGCACCGACGGTCTTGGCCGCGAGCCTGGCCGTGCGGTCCGGCCCGACCAGCAGGGCCAGCTCGGCCAGCAGCTGCGCCACGTCGAGGCGGAGCTGGAGGTCGGTGGCTGCCACGTCACCATTGCCGGGATCAAGCAGGACGACGTCGCCATCGCCGGCGAACATGATGCGGTCCGCGGTCAGGGCCCGGTGCGTGACGCGGTGTGCATGCAGCTGCAGGACGGCCTCCCATACCTGCAGCAGCTGGTCATCGGTCGGCGCTGAATCAGCGGGCCGGGCCGGGTGGGCTCGGTCCGGGGTGGCCTGGTCCTGCCGGGCCTGGCTGGAGTGAGCCTGGTCCTGCCGGGCCTGGCTGGAGCGAGCCGGGTCCGGCCCGTCCGGGTCCGGGTGCGGCCGCGGCGTTCCGGCCGGGCTGGGCTCGTCCTGCCCGGAACCGTCCGGGACACCGGCCAGCTGGGCCAGCGTCGTGCCGGCCAGCTGCTCATGCGCGAGCACGGTCGCGTCGGAGCCGACACTGATCAGCGCGAGCAGGCGGGGCGTCCGGACACCAGCCTCGTCGGTCGCGTAGGACAGCAGCGCCCGGCGCTCGACCGCCCGCTCCAGCGTCAGTGGCCGGTCCCGGCGCACCTGCCCCTGCAGCCGCAGCCAGCGGTAGAGCCGGTACAGCGCCCCGGCCGCCTCCTGGTCGCGGTCGAACACCCGCACGTCGAGGCGGTCGCCGCCGCGTCCCGTCGCGGCGTAACGCCGGGACTCGCTGCCCTCCTGGCCGGTGCGCCGCATCACGGTCACCGGATGGCCCGCCGAGCCCAGCCCGGCGGCGATCTCCTCCGCGGTCGGCCGCTGGGACCACTCGCCGGCCGCGTACCGCACGCCGAGGCCGATGGCCCGGCCGAGCAGCAGCGTGATCACGAGCGAGAGGACGGTGATGCTCGCGGTGGCGAGGGTGGCAACCGCGTAGACCCCGACCGCCAGCCACAGGGCGGTCCGCCAGCGCGAGGGGCCGGTCAGGCCGATGATCGTGGCGTACGCGGCGAGGCCGGCCAGGTAGCCGTCGAGCGGGCCGGAGGCGCCCGCGCGCTGTATGGCGAGCGCGTCGTAGAGCGGCGCGGCGGCCCCGTGCAGCAGCGCCGTGTTGGCCAGCGCGACCAGGCCGATCGTCGCCCCCCCGGTCAGCACCGCCTCGGTGAGCCGCCGGGACTGCCGGCGGGTGAGCTGCCGGATGGCGAGCGCCGCCGGCCAGAGCAGCAGCGCCAGGGTCGCCGCGACCCCGAGCAGCGCCAGCACCGGATGCGGCAGCCGGCTGCTCGCTCCCACCGCGTCGATCTGCACGCCCCTCGCCGTCGCACCGGCAAGCAGGCCGATCCCGACGGCCACCACGATTCCCAGCACGGCGAGCAGGCACCGCAGCAGGTCGATCGGCCGGCGGATCCGGCGCGCGCGCTGATCCTCCACGATCAGCCCGGGAGCCGGCACGGTACCGGCCCGCGCGGGCATGCCCGCGCGGCCGTCCCGGTCCGGTCCTGGCGGGGAGGACGTCATCTCGCGATCGTTTCACCTGGCATAGATCATGGCGAGCATCGGGCCGCCCATGGGCCAGCATCGGCGGCCGGCCGGCACTGCGGGCCACGGGGCGACGACGGCCCGGAACCGCGTCACGGCGGCAGCCGTCAGACGGCGGTCCCGGTCGGCCGGGCACCGTCGCCGGCCGGGCCGGAGGCGGCGGCAGCGGGGGAGGCCCTGGGTGGCTGGTAGGCGTGGGCGAGCGGGAGCGGCGGCCCGTGGAGCATCTCGGCCGGGCCGGTGGAGCCGAAGAGCTGGATGAGGCGGGCCACGGCGCCGGTCCAGCCCGTCTGGTGGCTGGCCCCTATCCCCGCCCCGTTGTCGCCATGGAAGTACTCGTGGAACAGCAGCAGGTCGCGCCAGTGCGGGTCGTCCTGGAAGGTGGCCATCCCGCCGTAGACGGGCCGGCGGCCGGCCGCGTCGCGCCGGAAGATCGAGATGAGGCGGTCGGAGATCTCCTTGGCCACCTCGTAGAGCGTCATCTGCTGCCCCGAGCCGGTGGGGCATTCGATGGTGAAGTCGTCCCCGTAGTAGAGGTAGTAAGTCAGCAGCGCCCGGACGATCAGCAGGTTGATCGGGAACCAGACCGGGCCACGCCAGTTGGAGTTGCCGCCGAACATCGCGGTGTCGGACTCGGCGGGCAGGTACTGCACCCGGTACTCCTGCCCGTGCACCGTGAACACGAAGGGCTCGTCGAGGTGGCTGCGGGACAGGGACCGGATCCCGTGCCGGCTGAGGAAGCGCTCCTCGTCCAGCATGCGGGACAGGATCCGGCGCAGCTTCCGCTCGTCGAGGACCGACAGCAGGTGCCTGCCCTCCACCCCCGGCACCATCGGGTTGGCGGCGCCGCCCAGCAGGTCGGCGTAGCGCTTGTAGTTCTCCCGGGCCCGGGCCCTGAGGCGGGGAAAGCGCTCGATGGTCTCGCGGGGGATGACCGCGACCGCGCACAGCGGGATCAGGCCCACCATCGAGCGGATCCGCAGCCGGGTGGCTGAGCCGTCCGGCAGGCGGAG
>DATINY010000195.1:0-5650 GCA_035473755.1 Streptosporangiaceae bacterium | reverse complement strand
ATCTGCACCTGGACCTGCGCCCCGACCGGGCCGAGCTGTCCCTGCAGACGCGGGCGCTGGGCGAGGTGACCGGGCGCGACACGCAGCTGGCCCGCCGCATCTCCGGCGCCGTGGCCGGGCTCGGGCTCATCCCGGCCGGGGCGACGTCGGCCGAGTCACCGCGGCCGGTGCAGATGCTGGAGATGGCCATCGACGCGCTGGACATCCCGGCCATCCGCCCGTTCTGGAAGGCGGTGATGGCCTACGCCGATGAGCCTGCCCACAGCGGTCCCGAGGACGCCATCGTGGATCCGGCCGGGCAGGGCCCGGCCATCTGGTTCCAGCAGATGGACGCCCCGCGGCCGCAGCGCAACCGGGTGCACTTCGACATCACCGTGCCCGACGACGAGGCCGACGCGCGGGTGCGCGCCGCGCTCGGCGCCGGCGGCCGGCTGGTCGACGACTCCTTTGCCCGGTCGTTCTGGGTCCTCGCCGACGCCGAGGGCAACGAGGTCTGCGTCTGCACCTGGACCGACCGCGACGAGCGGGACGAACAGAACCAGTAGCGCCGTGCCCGGCGGGCCCAGGCCCGCCGGGCACCGGCCTGAGCCGCCGCCACCCGGCCTCCGCGCCGGCCTGGGCCTATCCTGGCCTCGTGCGCCTGGTCTCACTGCTGCCATCGGCGACCGAAATCGTGTACTCGCTCGGCCTGGGCGACGACCTGGTCGGGGTCACGTTCGAGTGCGACGAGCCGCCGGCCGCCCGGTCGGAGAAGACGATCGTCGTGGGTGGCCGGGATACCCGCGGGATGACCGCCCGCGAGATCGACAGCTACGTCCGGGCCCAGCTCGCCGCCGGGGCCGACCTGTACACGCTGCACGCCCGCGCGCTCGCGGATCTGCGGCCCGACCTGATCTTGACCCAGGACCTGTGCCGGGTGTGCGCGCTGCCATCCGGGCAGGTCGAAGACGCCCTGGGCTATCTGGGGTGCCAGGCCGACGTGCTCTCGCTTGACCCGCACTCGCTCGACGAGGTGCTGGACTCGATCCTGGCGGTCGGGCAGCGGACCGGCGTGCCGCAGCGCGCCACGCGGCTGGTGGGCGAGCTGCGGGCCCGGCTCGCCCGCACCGCGACGGCCGTCGCCGGGCGGCGGCGCCCGAAGGTCGCGGTGGTCGAATGGGTTGATCCGCCGTTCACCGCCGGGCACTGGATACCCGACCTGGTCAGCGCGGCGGGCGGCGAGCCGGTCGCCGCGCGCCCGGGTGCACCGTCGGTCCCGGTGAGCTGGGCTGACATTGCCGCGGCGGCACCCGAACTGATCGTCGTCGCGCCGTGCGGCTACCACCTGCCCGGCGCGATCGAGCAGGCGGGGGCCGTGGCCCGGGCGCTGCCCGGCGTGCCGGTCTGGGCGATCGACGCCGACGGCATCGTGGTCCGTCCCGGCCCCCGCCTGATCGACGGCGTCGAGGCCTTCGCCTCGATCCTTCACCCCGATGCGGTGCCGGCCGCCCCGCAAGCCGCCGTGCAGCGCGTCACCGGTCCCGGCTGACCCGGCTCCCGCCATCGTTCCCGCCGGCGGCCTGCCGGGCACCGCGTCACCGCCCCCAGCTCCCCCACGGCGGCCTGCCGGGCACCGCGTCACCGCCCCCAGCTCCCCGCCGCCGCTCCCGGCCGGCCCGCTCTCTCAGGGGACTAGGGCGATCTTGCCGCGGATGTGGCCCTGGGCCAGGCGCCGGTAGGCCTCCCGGACCTCATCCAGCGGGAAGACGGCCGCGATCGGGACCTCCAGCTGGCCGGCGGCGATCAGCCCCGCCAGCTCGGCGAGCACGCTCGCGCTGGCCCCCGCCGCATTGCCCTCGGCCTTGACGCCGTACTGCTGGACGGCGCCGAAGTTGGCGATCGTGTCCACCCGGGACGGCGCGACGCCAAGCTCCAGCGCCAGCTCGACGTATCCATCGCCGAACGTGTCGATGAAACCGTCCACCTGGGCGGCCGCCTGCCTGATCCGGCCGGCCACGCCGTCGCCGTAGTTGACCGGGATCACCCCGTGGCCGGCGAGCCATTCGTGGTTGGCCGCGCCCGCCACGCCGATCACGGTGGCTCCGGCGCGCCTGGCCAGCTGGACCGTGATCGAGCCGACTCCGCCCGCCGCCCCGGCCACCACCACCGTGTCACCTTGGGTCAGCGCGACCGCCCGCACGGCCGCGTAGGCGGTGAAACCGGCCACCGGCAGCGCCCCGGCCACCTCCCACGGCACGGTGGGCGGCTTCGCTGCCAGGTTGGCCGCCTCGACCAGGACGTACTCGGCCTGGCTGGCCCGGTTGTCGGTGAAGCCGATGACCTCGTCCCCGGCGGAGAATCCGGTCACGCCGGAACCCGTCTCGGCCACGACCCCGGCCAGGTCGCTGCCCTGGCCGGACGGGAACACCGCTGGCCACCGGGAGTGCAGCAGTCCCTCGCGGATCTTGGCCTCGCCCGGGTTGATCCCCGCCGCCTTGACCTGGACCAGGACCTGGCCCGGGCCCGGCACCGGCCGGGGAACGTCCACCACCTTCAGGACGTCGACCCCGCCGTACTCCTCGAACCGCACCGCCTTCGGCATCGCCACTCCGTTCTCCCGGTTTCTCCCCTGGCATCGGCATAACCGCCGACTCCGGCTTCTCCTCAGGCGTCGGCGTAACGGCCGTGCGCCGCCAGTTATGCCCGCCAGTTATGCCCGCGGACGGGCACGGGCCGCCCGGCGGCGCCTGCGGGACGGGCCGGCCTCGGGCGGGGCGGTCGGGACCAGCGGCAGCCGGGAGGGGGGCTTGATCTCGGCCAGCCGGAGGTAGGTCACCAGCCGCTGCCCGCCCCGGGTGGCCAGGCTGGCCAGCACCTCCTGCAGGTCGGCCACGTCGCGCGCGACGACGGTGAGCAGGTAGTCGGTCTCGCCGGCGACGTTGTCGGCCGCGATGATCTGCGGCAGCGCCCGGATCTCGTCGTCGAAGATGCGGTTCGAGCGCGGGTCATGGCGGCTGAGGGTGGCGGTCACGTACGCCTGCAGGGGAAACCCGGCGGCGGCCGGGTCGAGCTGGGCGCTGATGACCCGGATAACGCCCGACTCCTTCAGCCAGCGGACCCGGTGCAGCGTCGCCGCTGGGGACAGGCCGACGAGGCGCGCGAGCTCGACGTTCGTGCAGTCGGCATCCTCCTGCAGCGCCGTGAGCAGCTTTACGTCAATTTCATCAAGATCAATTGCCATATAACGATATATTATCTTGTTTTAGCGTCTGACTATCAAATTCTGTGTCGGCTACCGGTGAGTATGGATACATGAACACCGATCGCCGCCGCGCCGTCGCGGCGCTCACCGCCGCCGGGCTGCTGTGGGGCACGACAGTGCCGCTGTCCAAGCTGGCCCTGGGCTGGCTGGCGCCCGGCTGGCTCACCTTCGTGCGTTTCGGCCTGGCCGCCGCGATCCTGCTCGCCGTGGCCCCCCGCGCCCAGGTGCGTGCCGTCTGCACGCCCTCCGTGCTGGCCTCGGGCGCGATCGGGTACGGCGGGTCGGTCGTGGTGCAGAACGCCGGCATCACCCGCACCAGCGTCAGCCACGCGGCGCTGCTGATCGGCGCCACCCCGGTACTGGTCGCGATCATCGCGGCGCTCTGGCACCGGACGGTGGCGCGCCCGGTGGCCTGGGTGGGCTTCGCGGTGTCGCTGGCCGGCGTCGGCCTGGTCGCCGGCGGAGGTGGGGGCGGCGCAACAGCCACCGGCGACGGCCTCGTGGTGGCGTCGCTGCTGGTGTCGGCCGCGTTCACGGTCGCGCAGGCCCGGCGGCTGCAAGGCCGCGACCCGGTCGCGCTGACCGCGGTGCAGTTCCTGGGAGCGGCGCTCGCCGCGCTGCCGTTCTCGGTGGCCGCGGAAGGCGTGCCCGCCCTCCCGGCCGGCCCGGGCGTCGTGCTGGCCGTCGCCGGCCTGGCGGCGGGCGGGACGCTGCTGCCGTTCACGCTGTTCGCCTACGCGCAGGGCCGGGTGTCCCCCGAGGTGGCCGGGGCCTTCCTCAACCTGGAGCCGCTCGTCGGGGCGGCGGCGGGCGTCGTTGTCTTCGGCGACCCGGCCGGCCCGGTGCAGCTCGCCGGCGGCGCGGCCATCCTGGCTGGCATCGCCCTGAGCAGCCTCCCGCTGCTGGGCACCGGCCGCCGCGGCCCGGCCCCGGAGCAGCCGGGCCCGCGTCCGGGCACCTCCCGGCCGCAGCCGCGCCGGGGCCCGCAGCCCAGGATCGCGCGGTGCCGGATCCTGCGCCCCCAGCGCCCGCTGACCTCGATCCCGCGGTGCCGGATCCCGCTGCCCAGGAATGCCCGGCACGGGAGGCCGCCACGATGCCGGTCTGGGAACGGTGGGCCGCCCCCGGCCGCCGGGCTGGCGCCGGGATGCGCTACCGGGTTCCGGTGGCGGTGCATGGCGGATCCGGAAGGCAACGAGTTCGATATCGACGTCCTGCCTTCCGGCGCATAGCGAATCCGCCGGACGGTGCCACACTGCCACGCTGGTAGCGTGGCAGTCCGCCAACACGGGGGGTGCCCAGGTTGACCGCTGGGAGCTTCGATGATGGGCGGGCGGACGCCCCCGGAGGGCTGGCGGGGACGGCTGAGCGCGTGCTGGTGGTGGGCGCCGGGATCGCCGGGCTGACGGTCGCGAACGCGCTGATGCACGGCGGGGTCGAGTGCGTGGTGCTGGAGGCCCGCGACCGGATCGGCGGCCGGCTGCACACGGTCGACCTGGCGGGCTCGCCGGTCGATCTGGGCGGGTCGTGGATCCACATGCCGGGCGGCGGGAACCCGATGCGTGCCTTCGCGGACCTGGCCGGCGTGCCCGGCCGCAGCGCCGACCCGGTGCCGGAGATGGCCGGTTTCGACTGCGCCGAGGGCCGACGCCTGTCGGCCGCCGAGGCCGAGGCGGTGCTCGCCCTGTACCTCGACACCTTCCCGGAGGCGGCCGGCCCGCTGGCCGCCGAACTCGGCCCGGACGCGTCCGCGGCGGACGGGATCGAGGCGTTCCTGGCCACGGCCGGCCTGGCCCCGGGCCCGGCGCGGCGGGCGCGCCAGACGCTGTATGGGGCCATCGAGGCCGAGTCCGCCGACCTGGCCGAGCGTCAGTCGCTGCGCTGGATGTGGAACGAGATCGAGTACGACGGGAACTACTTCGGCGATGTGCCGGACGGAGGCTACCGGCGCCTGGTGGACGCGATGGCCACCGGCGCTAAGCTGCGGCTGGGTGTGGAGGTGACCGACGTCGAGCACTCCGCTGGCGGGGTGCGCCTGCGCTGCGCCGACGGCACGTCCGAGGAAGGCTCGCACGTGGTGGTAACGGTCCCGCTGGGCGTGCTCAAGCGGGGCGCGCCGCGGTTCTCGCCCGCGCTGCCGCCGGACAGGCTGGCGGCCATCGGACGGCTCGGGTTCGGCCGCTTCGAGAAGGTGGCGCTGCGGTTCGACGAGCCGTTCTGGCGCGCCGCGGGCTTCGGTCACCTCATGGTCTTCCCTCGCGACGCCGGGGAGTGGATGGTCTGGGTGCTGGGGCTGGATGCGTGGGGCGCCGGCCCGGCGCTGGTGTTTCTGGTGTTCCACAGTGCGGCCGGCCGGCTGCTCGCCGCGGGCCCGGACGCCGCCGTCCAGTGGGCCCTCGGCATGCTCGC
>DATINY010000194.1:0-4412 GCA_035473755.1 Streptosporangiaceae bacterium | reverse complement strand
CCGAGCTGACCCTGACCGCCCCCGTCCAGGTGATGGGCGGTGAGGCCGTGGTGGTGCGCTCCACTCTCACCGGGCAGGTGCTCGCCACAGTCACCCCGCCCCGGCCCTACCAGATCTTCAAATGGGTGAGCGCCGCCGCCGACGACCGCACCTTCGTCCTGGCCGCCCAGCGGTACTGGCCCATCGGCTCCGGCCAGGCCGGGCTCCCCGCCCAGAACCGGGACAACAGCACCCCCACGGTGTTCTTCAGGATGACCTTCGACCCAGCCTCCCACACGGCCAAGCTGGCCCGCCTGGCCGTCCCGGAAACGATCCAGGCCGCCCAGCTCGCCGGGATGGCAGTGTCTCCCGACGGCACCAGGCTCGCCCTGGACCTGCGCCAGTCCATCCAGGTCGTCACCCTCGCCACCGGGGCGGTCCGGTCCTGGGCCTGGCCCGGCGGCGGCTGGATCGGCAACAACAAGCCGATCGGCCAGATCTTCTCCTGGACCGCGGACGGGACGACGCTGGCGTTCCAGCAGCGGAACGGCAGCGGGGGAGCACTGTCCCTCTCGTTTCTAGCCGCGGTAGCCGGCACCCTGGCCGCGGTCGTGCTCACCGGGATGCTCGTGCGGCGGTGCGTCCGTGTGCGGCGGGCTGACCTGCTGGCCTGGACCATCGCCGCGGCCGCGATCACGATCGCGCTGGCAGCGCACGCGCTTGGCGCCTACCGGGACTTGGCCCCGGGGGCCACGAACATCCGGCTGCTCGACACCACCGCGCCCGGCACCAGCCTGGCGTCATCCAAGATCGTCCTCACCTTCCCCGACGGCGGAGCTTTCGGCCTCAACACGCTCCTCACCCCCGACGGCACCAGGATCGTCACCGTCACCCCCCACGGGATCACCGAGTTCTCCGCCCGCACCGGACAGCCGATCTTGTCCGAGGACCAGTTCTCCGCGGCCCAGTTCCCGGCCGGCGGCCCGCAGGAGGTGGACCGGCAGACCGTGCTGTGGGCAGGCCCGGGCGGCCAGGCGCTCGTCGTCTCCGACCCCCGCGGCAAGCCAACCCCCTACGGCCCCGACACCATCCTCGGCGTCCTCACCGCGAACACGTTCACCCCGATCCCCAACGGCACCTACCAGAGCATTCAGATCGCCTGGTAGATGTTCATTCGCTGTCGGCAATCCCACTGGAGGGTGTTGGCCAAGCGCCTGACCCGATGCTGAGGCGGCCCGATCGCCGACTCGGCGCGTTGGGCCGCCGTGTCAATCATTGCCGTGAACGTGCGCAGTCCGGTTCTGCGTGCACGGCGCTGAGCGGCCCATGACGTTCGCCGCGGCGGCCGGCGGCGCGGGCGCTCGGCCATCGCAGATCAGCCAGGCTCACCCGGCCGCGCAGACCGGTGCCGCCGCCCTCTTCCTTGGCGGTGCAGTATCCAGCTCGCGGTTGCCGTGTCAGGAGCGCTCGCGCTCCCTGGACGCCTTCCCAGCTAAGGCTGTCCAGAGCGTCATGCGGGCCGAGCTCAGACACCCGCGAGCTGTCCTTGCCGACGGCCACAATCAGCGGCCTGGTCAGCGCAGCGGTGATCGCCGCACCACGAGGGGCATAGCCGTGACCGGGACGGGAATCGGTCGCTTCCCGGATTGAAGCGCCGCGACCTCGGCCGCCGGACGACACCCCGCGCACGCCACCCACCCAGCGTCGGCGACCCCAGCTCGCCGACCAGCCGCTCCCGGTCGATCCGGCTACGGGTGGCACTGCTGCCCACCAGCCTCACCACGCTCATCGGCCCGCTCACTGACGCCGACGGCCTGCCCGCCAGCGAGAACTCCTGAGCCTAGTTGCTGCCCCCGCCCGGCCACTGCCAGCCGCCGCTGCCCTCGAACTCGAGCGTGTGCTGCGCCGAGTCCGGCGGCCGGGGTGCCGCACCAGCCACACCGCGGCGGCGCCCGCATCCGTCATCGATGTCGCTGGCCCGCCGCTGCGAGAAGCTGAGCCGACGTCCGGATAGGACCGAAGGCTCATTTCTGCCAGGTCAGTCATATTGTGACCAATTGCTCTTGGGCCCGTCGGTCCCGCGACGCTGAGACTGCCCCACACCGCAAACCCTAGGACGCTGTGGCCGTGACCTGAATGGGAACTCAGAAGGCACGGCTAAGACCCGCCGTCATGGTGTCCCGTACTGTCCGCTTACTGGTCAAGCCGCCGATGAGCGGAATCCTTGGCCGCGCTGGTGCGGATCTTGATGAAGGCCCAGACTCCGTGCGGGCTGACCGGGACCGGGTGGGGGTGGCCGTCGAAGCTGATGGTGATCTCCTGACGCCCGGGCGCGCGGCCGTAGGCGAAGTATGCATCGCCGATCTGGCCGCCGGCTTGCAGTGGGCCCAGGTGGTCGAGCGGGCCTGCGCCGGATGAGCTCGCGCCAACCCAGTTCCCGCTGTCCCACTTCCATGTCTCGGCTTCGAGCTCGGCGCCGTCGCCGTTGCCGTCGACGACCGCGAAACCGTAGTCCGCGTCGCTGGCCACCGCCAGCACCCGGGCATAGCCGCGATGCCAGCCGCCGCCGGCGATGACATCCTCTTCGGTGAGACCACGGTGGTCAGCAGACATCGGTAAGCCAGTCATCGTTGGGGAGCCGGCCGGGTAGATCCATCGGATCGTCACCGGATCGGCCACTTCCGAGCCTATGGGCTAGGTGATCGCGCCGCTCAGTTCGCCAGTGAAGGTCGTAGTTATTCCTCGTCGTCTCCCGGACGATGCCAGCTCTGGCACCGGACAGGCGCCCGCCCGGCGTGCTGCGCGCGTCATTGTCTCGGCATGCCTATGCCTGACGGTTGCCTGGCCACCGGACTGACCTCGTTGGGGGTATCCCCGCCATGTGCCGATCTCAGACCGCGGGCTGCTGCTGGGTGACGCAGTGGATGCCGCCGCCTCCTTCGGCCAGGTTGTTGATCGTGAGCTGGACGATCTCCCGCCCGGGGTACAGGCCTGCGACGAGGGACCGCGCGGCGGCGTCGGCGGACCGGTCACCGAACTTCGGGATGAGCACGGCGCCGTTGCACACATACCAGTTGACGTAGACGTTGACGAACAGGCCCGGGTTCTCGTGTGGCGGGATGGTCGCCGATTCGCGTGAGATACGGCACTTCAGCAGCCTGCCTGACGCGTCTCTCGACTGCCGCAAGATGGTGAGGGCCTGCCGTTCCGAGACCGCCCACACGTTCGTGGCGTCCGGGTCCGCGGGCTGGTCCACAATCACCTCGGCGGCCCGGGCGAACCGTGCCAGGGCGTCGATGTGATCGTCGGTGATGTCGTGGCCCTTCAGGCCCGGCACCCAGATCATCGTGCGGGCGCCGAGATAACCGCAGATGCCCGCGGTCAGCTGCGCCTTGGACAGGCCGGGGTTGCGGTTCGGGTTGATGATCGAGCTCTCGGTGGCCATGACGGTGCCCTGGCCGTCCACCTCCAGCGCGCCGCCTTCGGCGACGAACGGGGCGGTGAACCGCGGCACGCCCAGCAGCGCGAGCACCTGGCGGGCGATCCTGGCGTCGTTCGGGTGCACCTGCTTGTTGCCCCACCCGTTGAAGTTCATGTCCAGGCCGGCCAGGCCGCCACGGCCGTCAACGAGGAACACCGGCCCCATGTCCCGCATCCACAGGTCATCGTTGACCAACGGGACGATCTCTACCCCCTGACCGCAGGCAGCGGCGGCGGCTCGTGCCTGGCGCGGGCGTGCGATCATGGCGACCGGCTCAAACCGGGCGATCGCCCGCGCCACCGACGCGACATCTCGGCGGACCCCGGCCAGCATGGTCCCCCAGATGTCCGCGCGTGCGGGCCACGCCATCCACGTCCGGGTGTGCCGAACATGATCGGAGGGCGCGAACCAGCCCGCGCTGCCCGGCGTACCACCCTTCCCCGGTCCCGCGGAGGGGCCAGCCGCCTCCCCCCGTTCCGCGGCAGGCGCACCGCCGCAACCTGCGACCACGGCACCGGACGCGGCCACTGCACAACCAGCCAGCAACGCCCGGCGCGACAGCACCTGCACGCCAGAACCGCACTCACCCGGCTCAGCTTTCACCGCGTCACCACCGCCCCGCCTGACCAGCCTTCCGGCTCCCGGATGCCGCCGTTACCAGCGGTCACCAACTCCGATGTGCTCGCCGGGTATCCGCGAGTAGGGCAGCGAGGCCAGGCCGGCCGGGACCGGGAGGCCGGCCGCGAGCAGCACCTCGATCGCGGCGCGCTGACCCGACTCCACCCCGCCGTTCAGGAACCCTTGCGAGTACGTCGAGGTGTGCTCGCCGGCGAAGTGAACCCTGCCTTCGGGTATCCCCGCGTACCCCCAGTACTTCGTCAGCTGCCCGGGGATGTAGGCGGCGTAGGAGCCTCGGGCCCACGGGTCGCCGGTCCAGTAGTCGAGCCAGGCC
>DATINY010000193.1:0-2039 GCA_035473755.1 Streptosporangiaceae bacterium | reverse complement strand
CCATCTGCATATGCCTGACCCGTCTCATGAACGGAGACGTCCTCTAGGTGGCTGGTGTTTTTCGTGCGTGGCGGTCAGCCTGGTTGGGTGATCATTTCGGGAGAATTGCGGTAGGTGCAGGACTATCTTCCGGGGTGGCAGATGACGCTGGGCCGGACGCCAGGGCAGGCTGACCTGTTCCGCACTACGGCGGCTTACTGTGACGGGCGGGTGGCACCGGGCTCGATTTACGGGATCTTGCACCGGGAGTGCTTCGCGTTGTTCCCGGATGAGTTGTTCGCTGACTTGTTTGATGACGTGGGCCGCCGGTCGGTGCCGCCGATGATCGTGGCGGTGGTGATGGTGCTGCAGCGGATCGAGGGGCTGTCGGACCGGGAGGCGGTGGACCGGTTCAGCTTCGATGCCCGGTGGAAGTACGCGGCCGGGGGGCTGGATTTCGATTACCCGGGGTTCGTGCACACGGTGCTGGTGGATATGCGGGCCCGGCTGGCCCGCTCGGCGCGGCCGGACCGGATCTTCGAGGTGACCCTGGACGCGGCGAGGGCGGCTGGGCTGGCGGGGCGGCGGCGGGTACTGGACTCCACTCCGCTGTATGACGCGGTGGCCACGATGGACACCGTGACGCTGGTCCGCTCGGCGATCCGCGGGCTGCTGCGGGCCTGTGACGGCGAGCTGGGCGGGCAGCTGCGCGGGCTGCTGGCGCGTGATGATGATTATGCGGCCGCGGGAAAGCCGGTGTGTGATTTCGACAACCCGGCCGCCCGTGCGGAGCTGGTGGACGCGCTGGCCCGCGACGCCCGGGGACTGCTGGCTGCCCTGGACGGGCAGGAGCTGGACCCGGTGCTGGCGCAGGCGGCGGAGCTGCTGGCCACGGTGACCGGGCAGGACCTGGAGCAAGACGCTGGCGGGGTGTTCCGGATCGCCCGGCAGGTCGCCGCGGACCGGGTTATCTCGACTGTCGACCCGCAGGCCCGGCACGGGCGCAAGACCGCCGCCCGCGGGTTCGACGGCTATAAGGGGCACATCGCGGTCGACCCGGACTCGGAGATCATCACCGCCACGGCCGTCACGCCGGGCAACAGCGGGGACGCCGAGGCGGCTGCCGGCCTGCTCGCTGACCTGCTGTCCACCGGTCAGGACAGCGCCGGCTCCGCCGGCGAGGACCAGCCGGCGGTCTACGGCGATGCCGCCTACGGATCCGGCGAGCTCCTCGAAAAGGTAGAAAATGCCGGTCTGCACGCCGGCATCAAAGTCCAGCCGCCGCCCGCGCCGAAGGGCCACTTCTCCAAGGACCGCTTCGGTATCGACCTGAACGCCGGGACCGTCACCTGCCCTGCGGGCATCACCACGGCCATCCGCGCCCGCGGCGGACGTCATGTCGGGGCGGCCCGCTTCGGCGCGGCCTGCCGCACATGCCCGCTGGCGGCACAGTGCACCACCGCGCCATATGGCCGCACGATCGCCATAGGCCCGCACGAGGCCCGGCTGGCCGCCGCCCGGATCCGCCAGGCAGACCCGGCCTGGAAGGCCGACTACCAGGCAACCCGGCCCAAGGTCGAACGCAAGATCGGCCATCTCATGCGCCGGCGCCACGGCGGGCGGCGGGCCCGGGTCCGCGGCAAAGCCAGGGTCGCCGCTGACTTCGCCCTGCTCGCCGCTGCGGTCAATCTCGCCCGGATGGGCGTGCTCGGCGTGGCATGCCACCGCGGAACCTGGGTGGTGGCCATTTGAGGCCACTAATCGAAACCGCCAGGACTGGCAAAAGCGCCCCGCCGGACCCCATAGCACCCCGCCAGACAGCAGCGCCTTGGCAGCAGCGCGCCCGCTGGCGAAACAGAGCAATGGAGCCGACACTCGCCAGGTCACCCGCACAGTAACCCCGTTTAACACCAGCCACCTAGGGCCTGTTTAAAAGCGGTCTGCTGGCGGGGGTGTTGATCACGGGCTGGTGACGCGGCGTGTCGCTGCCCAGAAAGCGACGAGGTCTCCGGTAGATGAGTCAACGACCCAAGAAGACCATCAGGCCGGGTGCCCCGTGG
>DATINY010000192.1:0-29941 GCA_035473755.1 Streptosporangiaceae bacterium | reverse complement strand
AACCTCGACCGCGCAGGAAGCGACGGCAAAAGGCTGTGCGCCCTGCCGGGCCTGCGAGCCGGACAAGCCGCTTTCGTCCGGGGACTGACGCCCCCCGGGGGCGATCTAAGGCGATCGGCCGCGCGGATCCCAGCGGGCTGGGGAGCCGGGCCGCTACGCCCGCTGCAGCCAGAACGTCAGGCCAAGATCCCCGGCGGTGTGCTCGGCCGGCGCCTGGCCCCCGCCGCCGGGCGGCCCCGGGCGGAACTCACTGGCCAGGACTTCACCGGCGATCAGCTGCCCGTGCTCGGTCAGGGCGGCTGACAGCTCCGGGTCCGCCGCCTGCCACCACAGCGAAATCCGGTCGCTCACGTCCAGCCCGTCGGCCTTGCGTGCGTCCTGGATCAGGCGGATCACCTCCCGGGCCAGCCCTTCCCGCCGCAGTTCGCCGGTGATCTGGGTTTCCAATGCGACGGTCTCCCCGGCGTCGGCGGCCACCGTCCAACCGGCTTGCGGAGTCTGGGTGATGATCACATCATCGGCCCCGAGCGGCACTCGTTCCCCGTCCACAACGACCGACGTCCCGCCCGCCGTGCGTACATCCGCCGCGAGGCTGGCCGCGTCGGCCGCGGTGATCGCCGCCGCGACGGCCGGGGTGCCCTTGCCGAACCGGCGGCCCAGCGACCGGAAGTTCGGCTTCACTACATGGTCGACCAGGTCCTCGCCGACCGTGCTCACGCCCTCCAGCGAGCGCACGTTGAGCTCGGCCGCGATCTGGTCCCGCAGTTCCGGCGCGAGATCCGCGAACCCTGGCGCCCCCACCAGCGCGCGCGCGAGCGGCTGGCGGATCTGGATCGAGGCGGCGGCCCGGGCCGACCGGCCCAGCTCGACCAGCCGCCGGACCAGGTGCATCTGGGTGGAAAGCCGCTCGTCGATCAGGTCCTGATCAGGAGCCGGCCAGCGGGCCAGGTGCACCGAATCCGGGTCCTCGGCGGTGCGCAGCACACCCCAGACGTAGTCGGTGACGAACGGCGCGATCGGCGCCATCAGCCGGGTGAGCGTGTGCACGCATTCGTAGAGTGTCGCGAAGGCCGCCGCGCCGTCGGGGGTCCGTGGCCCGTCCCAGAACCGGCGCCGCGACCGGCGCACGTACCAGTTCGAGACGTCGTCGATGAAGGCCGCGAGCCGCCGCCCGGCGGCGGCGGTGTCGAAGCCCTCCATGGCCGCGGTGACGTCGGCGGTCACCCAGTTCAGCTCGCTGAGCAGCCACCGGTCGAGCAGCGGCCGGGCGGCCGGCTCGGGAGCGTCGGCCGCCATGGCAGGCGTCCACGCCAGCCCGTTGGCGGCGGCTGCGTTGGCGTACAGCACCAGGAACGAAACGGTGTTCCAGTAGGTGAGCAGCACCTTGCGCACGATCTCGTCGAGCGCCCCGTGCCCGACCCTGCGGGTCGACCACGGCGACCCGGCGGCGGCGAAGAACCAGCGCACCGCGTCCGCGCCGGCATCCTCCATCAGCGGCATGGGCTCCAGCACGTTGCCCAGGTGCTTGCTCATCTTGCGCCCGCGCTCGTCCACCACCAGGCCGAGGCAGACGACGTTCTCGTACGAGGACCGGCCGAAGACCAGCGTGCCCACCGCCATCAGCGAGTAGAACCACCCCCGGGTCTGGTCGATGGCCTCGCAGATGAACTGAGCGGGATAGGCGCGCTCGAACTCTTCCTCATTGCGGCGCGGGGCGCCAAGCCGGGCGAACGGCATCGATCCCGAGTCGTACCAGGCGTCGATGACCTCCGGCACGCGCCGGGCGACCCCTCCGCAGTCACGGCAGGCGATCGCCACCTCGTCCACGAATGGCCGGTGCGGGTCGAGCTCGGTCAGGTCGGTCCCCGCCAGCTCGCTCAGCTCGGCCAGCGAGCCCACACAGGTCACATGTCCCTGCTGGCACTCCCAGATCGGCAGCGGGGTGCCCCAGAACCTGGTCCGCGACAGCGCCCAGTCGACGTTGTTCCGCAGCCATTCGCCGTACCGCCCGTGCTTGATGCCCGGCGGCTGCCAGTTCGTCATCTCGTTCTGTGCCAGCAACTCGTCCTTGATCGCGGTGGTGCGGATGAACCAGGACGGGAGCGCGTAGTACAGCAGCGGCGTGTGGCAGCGCCAGCAGTGCGGGTAGCTGTGGTCGGCCAGTTCGGACCGGAAGAGCAGCCCGCGCTCGGCCAGGTCATGGGTGAGCGGCTGGTCGGCGTCCTTGAAGAACATGCCCCCCACCATGGGCACCGAGGCGTCGAACCGGCCATCGGGCCCGATCGGGTTCACGATCGGCAGGCCGTGCGCCCGCGACGCCTCCATGTCGTCCGCCCCGAACGCGGGCGACATGTGCACCAGGCCGGTGCCGTCCTCCGTGGTCACGAACGTGCCGGTCACCACCACGTGCGCGCGCGGGATGTCGACCAGGCTGAACGGGGGCCGGTAGTGGGCCCCGGCCAGTTCCGCGCCGGTCACCCGGCCGAGGACATGCCACCCCTCGCCGAGCACACGGGCCAGCAGTTTCTCCGCCACCACCACCGTTTCGCTGTCGCCCGCCTTGCGGGCGAGCACGTAGGTCTCGTCGGGATGGACGGCCACGGCGGTGTTGGACACCAGGGTCCACGGTGTCGTGGTCCACACCAGCAGGTCCGCCCCGGCCAGCAGCGGGTTCGCCCCGGCGGGCAGATCGGTCAGCGGGAACCGCACAGTAACCGAGGGGTCGGTGACCGTCTCGTAGACGTCGGGCTGCCCCATCTCATGGTCGGAGAGCGGGGTCTCGCAGCGGGGGCAGTAGGGGCTGATCCGGTAGTCCCTGACCAGCAGCCCCTTGTCGTAGATGACCTTCAGCGACCACCAGACGGACTCGATGTAGGAGGGGTCCATGGTGCGGTAGGCGCCGCCGAGGTCCACCCAGTAGCCGAGCCGGTTGGTGAGCTCCTCGAACGCGTCGACGTGGCGGAGCACCGATTCACGGCAGCGCTCGTTGAAGGCGGCGACCCCGAAGGCCTCGATGTCCTTCTTGCCCGACAGCCCGAGCTCTTTCTCCACCGCCACCTCGACCGGCAGGCCATGACAGTCCCAGCCCGCCTGGCGTGGCACGTAGAAGCCCTGCATGGTCTTGAACCGGGGGAAGACGTCCTTGAAGACACGGGCCTCGATGTGATGCACGCCCGGCGTGCCGTTGGCGGTCGGCGGCCCTTCGTAAAAGGTCCACAGCGGCCCCGCGGCCGTCTGCTCCAGGGAGCGCTCGAACACCTTGCCGTCCTGCCACCGCCCGAGCATCTCGTGCTCCATGGCGGGCAGGTCGATCGCCGCGGGCAGCGCCGGGAAATGGCGGGTGTTGTCGGGCTGCGGCATGGTCGGGTGCCCTCCTGCGGGTCGTCGCGCGGCCGTCGGCGGCCGCCCGCACGCATCGCCGGAGGGACGAAGGCCGCCGGCGGCGGCTCCGCGGTACCACCCTCCTTGGCCGCGCCCGCACCTGCGGTCACGACCCACTCCACTTGGGCTCCTGCGGCCGGTTCTACTAGGCGCCGCGCAACGTGGCCGGGTGGCCCGGCGCGGCGGCTGTTCTTCCGGCGGCTCAGGGGTGATCTGGTCGCCGGCAGGCCCCCCGGGCTCACACCATCCCCGGGTCGCTGCGGGCCGCGGTCAGCGGCAGCTGTCCCCATCAACGCCTTGCAGGTTCTCCACCATAGCCGATCACCAGCCCGGGAACCGAACGGGTTACGGCCGGCCGGCATTGTGCCACCCGGCCAGGCCACATGCGTTTGCGGAGCCATGCCGCCGCGACTTATCCTCCGGTGACTGCCCGCACAGATGACCGATTGACCGGGCATGCGCCACCGCGCGGAGGGAGGCAGGACATGGCCACAACCAAACGTTCTGGCGCGGCCGCTCTTCCCGTACGCCCCGGAGAGAAACCCTGGACCGGGGCGGAGCTGGACAAGGTGCGTGCGGAGCTTGAGGCCGAGGTCACGGAGCTGCGCACCAACATCGACCAGGCCGAGTCGGAGATCGCGGAGCGGCTTGGCGACGCGGTCGGCGGGGCCGGCGACGACCAGGCGGACGCGGGCGCCAAGACGTTCCAGCGCGAATACGACCTTTCCCTCACCCAGAACGCCCGGGAGCTGCTTGACCTCAGCCAGAATGCGCTGGCCAGGATCGATGACGGCAGCTACGGGGTCTGCGCCTCCTGCGGGCAGCCGATCGGGAAGGCGCGCCTGCAGGCGTTCCCCCGGGC
This sequence comes from Streptosporangiaceae bacterium, assembly GCA_035473755.1. Classification (GTDB taxonomy): domain Bacteria; phylum Actinomycetota; class Actinomycetes; order Streptosporangiales; family Streptosporangiaceae; genus UBA9676. Next base: position 25,698 of record DATINY010000192.1, on the reverse strand, counting down.
GACCCTGTGTGTTGCCTGCAAGCAGCGCGAGGAGCGACGCTGACTGGGCCACCGGAGGCGAGTGACCAGCCCGGTCCGGCCGGGCGGCGCCGGCTCAGCCTTCTTCTCGCCGTCGCGGCCGGGGTCTATGCCGCGGATGTCGTCTCCAAGATCGCAATCGTGGCCACCCTGCCGCCGCCGGACAAGGTCCGGCTGCTGGACGGCCTGCTGACCCTGCAGGTGCTGCGCAACAGCGGGGCCGCGTTCAGCATCGGGACCTCGATGACGATCGTGTTCACCCTCATTGCGGTCGGGGTGATCTTTTTTATCCTGCGCACGTCGCGCCGGCTGCGCAGCCTGCCCTGGGCGGTCACCCTGGGCCTGCTGCTGGGCGGGGCCACGGGCAACCTGACCGACCGGCTGCTGCGCTCACCGGGCCTGCTCCGCGGCGATGTCGTGGACTGGATCCAGCTGCCGCACTGGCCGGTCTTCAACGTGGCCGACTCGGCGATCGTCTGCGGCGGGGCCCTCGCCGTGCTCCTCGCGGCACGGGGCATCCGGCTCGACGGGACCCGGGAAGGGAATGGCGTGAGCGGCGGGCGCGGTGCCCCCCCGGCCAGGCAGGTGGCCGAGGGCCGGGCCCCCGAGCGGGGGAGCGCCCCCGGGGAGCAGGCCCAGGAGCGCGGGAGCGCGGCCGGGGACAGCGCGGCGTGACCGTGGGAGACCAGCGCCGGGTGGCCGTCCCAGAAGGGCTGGACGGCGAGCGCCTCGACGCCGCGCTCGCGCGCATGTTCGGGCTCTCCCGTTCGGTGGCGGCCGACCTGATTTCCGGCGGGCAGGTGCTCGTGGCCGGGCAGCCGGCCGCCAAGTCGGATCGCGTGCCCGCCGGGGAGTGGCTCGACGTCACCCTGCCGGCGCCGCCCGCACCCACGCCGGCACCGCAAGTGGTGCCGGGGCTGGCCGTCGTCTATGAGGACGCCGACATCGTGGTGGTGGACAAGCCGGCCGGTGTCGCGGCCCACCCGACGCCGGGCTGGAGCGGGCCGACCGTGCTGGAAGGCCTGCTCGCCGCCGGGCACACCATCGCGACCAGCGGTGCCGCCGAGCGGCAGGGCATCGTCCACCGGCTGGACGCGAACACGACCGGGCTGATGGTGCTGGCCAAGAGCGAGCGTGCTTACTCCGCGCTGAAGCGGGCGTTCCGCGAGCGCACGGTGGACAAGGGCTACCACGCCCTGGTGCAGGGCCATCCGGATCCCCTGCGGGGCACGGTGGACGCCCCTATCGCCCGGCACCCCTCAGGCGACGGCAGGTTCGCGGTCATCGCCGGGGGGCGGCCCAGCGTCACCCACTACGACACCATTGAGGCATTCAGGGGCGCCAGCTTGCTGGACATCACCCTTGAGACCGGCCGGACCCACCAGATCCGGGTGCACATGGCGGCGCTGCGCCACCCATGCGTGGGCGACCGTCTGTACGGCGCCGACCCGGTCCTGGCCGCACACCTGGGCCTGGCCCGCCAGTGGCTGCACGCCGCCCGCCTGGGCTTCCACCACCCCGCCGACGGCCGCCCCCTGGTCTTCACCAGCCCCCACCCCCCCGACCTAACCCACGCCCTCGACATTCTCCACGCCGAGTCTTAGTGAAGCGTTGACGAGATGACCGGGATCGCGGTGTGGCGGGTCGCCGGGGCGGGCGGCGGTCGGTAGGCTCATGGAGCCGGGCTGGTGAACCCGCCCTTGCGGGGCTTCCGGCACCGAACGAGCCCCGCCGGGGACGGCGCCAGCGACTTCCCCCGGCCCTGGTTGATCCGCGCCCGGCTGGCGCCTGCCACGAAGGAGGTTGTCACGTGACGGCGGCGGGACAGCGGGGAGACAACTCGTTCGCGCATCTCCACGTGCACACCGAGTACTCCATGCTGGACGGCGCCGCCCGGCTCAAGGACCTGTTCGCCGAGTGCGAGAAGACCGGCATGTCGGCCGTGGCCATCACCGACCACGGCAACGTCTACGGCGCCTACGACTTCTGGTCCAAGGCGACGGCGGCCGGCATCAAGCCGATCATCGGCACCGAGGCCTACGTCGCTCCCGAGCACCGCAGGCACCGGCAGCCGGTCCGCTGGGGGACTCCCGCGCAGAAGGACGACGACGTCTCCGGCGCCGGTGCCTACACACACATGACGCTGCTCGCGGAGACCACCGAGGGCATGCACAACCTGTTCCGTCTCGCCTCGCTGGCCTCGCTGGAGGGCTACTTCCGCAAGCCCCGGATGGACCGGGAGCTGCTGGCGGCCTACTCCAAGGGGATCATCGCCACCACCGGCTGCCCGTCCGGCGAGGTCCAGGTCAGGCTGCGGCTCGGCCAGGAGCGCCAGGCGCTGGAGGCGGCCGCGACCTACCGCGACATCTTCGGCGCCGGCAATTTCTTCGTCGAGATCATGGACCATGGCCTGCCGATCGAGCAGCGGGTCCGGGACGGCCTGCGGCGGATCGCGAGGGAGCTGTCGCTGCCGTTCGTCGTCACCAACGACTCCCACTACAGCCAGCCGGGGGACGCGACCGCGCACGAGGTGCTCCTGTGCGTGCAGACGGCGACCAACCTCGCCGACCCCGGCCGGTTCAAGTTCGACGGGACCGGCTACTACCTCAAGAGCCCGCAGGAGATGCGGGCCGTGAGCTCCGACGAGGAATGGCAGGCGGGCTGCGACTCCACCCTGCTCATCGCCGAGCGGGCCGACGTGACCTTCGCCAAGGCGAACCTGATGCCGCAGTTCCCCGTGCCCGAGGGCCAGACCGAGGAGAGCTGCTTCCGGGCACAGGTCTGGCTGGGGATGGACCGGCGCTACCCGGACGGCTACGACCAGCGGCGCCGCGAGCGGGCCGAATTCGAGATGGGCATCATCGCCGCGATGGGGTTCTGCTCGTACTTCCTGGTGGTCGCGGACTTCATCATGTGGGCCAAGAACAACGGGATCAGGGTCGGGCCGGGCCGCGGCTCGGCGGCGGGCAGCCTGGTGTCCTACGCGCTCGGCATCACTGACCTCGACCCGATCGAGCATGGGCTGGTGTTCGAGCGCTTCCTCAACCCCGAGCGCGTGTCCATGCCCGACATCGACATCGACTTCGACGAGCGCCGGCGCGGTGACGTCATCCGCTACGTCACGGAAAAGTACGGTGACGACCGGGTCGCCCAGATCATCACTTACGGCACCATCAAGGCCAAGGCGGCGGTCAAGGACTCGGCCCGCGTCCTCGGGTTCCCCTATGCGCTCGGGGACCGGATCACCAAGGCGTTCCCGCCGCCGGTGATGGGCAAGGACATCCCGCTCTCCGGCATCTTCGATGACAAGCACCCCCGGCACGGCGAGGCGGGCGAGATCCGCGCGCTGTATGAGGCCGAGGCCGAGGTCAAGCAGGTCCTCGACACGGCGCGCGGCCTGGAGGGGCTGATCCGCCAGGCTGGCGTGCACGCGGCCGGGGTGATCATGAGCAGCGAGCCGCTCATCGAGCACATCCCGGTCTGGCAGCGCGAGGCCGATGGCGCCATCATCACCCAGTTCGACTACCCGGCCTGCGAGGATCTCGGCCTGCTCAAGATGGACTTCCTGGGCCTGCGCAACCTCACCGTGCTGGAGGACGCGGTCGCCGGGATCAGTGCGAACCGGGGCCAGCAGGTCGAACTGGAGCGGCTCCAGCTGGACGACAAGACGACCTACGAGCTGCTGGCGCGCGGCGACACGCTCGGGGTGTTCCAGCTCGACGGCGGGCCGATGCGGGCGCTCCTTCGGAGCATGCGGGCCGACCGGTTCGAGGACATCGTCGCGGTCAACGCCCTCTACCGGCCCGGCCCCATGGGCGCGAACGCGCACAACGAGTACGCCGACCGCAAGGCCGGCCGCAAGCCGGTCACCCCGATCCACCCGGAGCTGGCCGAGCCGCTGGCCGCGATCCTGGGCGACACCTACGGCCTGATCGTCTACCAGGAACAGGTCATGGCCACCGCGCAGAAGCTGGCCGACTACACCCCCGGCAAGGCCGACCTGCTGCGCAAGGCGATGGGCAAGAAGAAGAAGGAGGTGCTGGACAAGGAGTTCGAGCCGTTCGCGGCCGGGATGAAGACGAACGGCTACACCGACTCGGCCATCCGGGCGATCTGGGATGTCCTGGTCCCGTTCTCCGACTACGCGTTCAACCGGGCGCACGCGGCCTGCTACGCGATGATCGGGTACTGGACCGCCTACCTGAAGGCGAACTACCCGGCCGAGTACATGGCGGCGCTGCTCACGTCGGTCTCCGGCGACAAGGACAAGAGCGCCCTGTACCTGAACGAGTGCCGTCGGATGGGCATCACCGTGCTGCCCCCGGACGTGAACGCCTCGGCGGCGACCTTCACCCCCGTGGGGGGCGACATCCGGTTCGGCCTGGCCGCGGTGCGCAACGTGGGCACCAACGTGGTCGACGCCATCGTGGCCGCCCGCTCGGCCAAGGGCGTGTTCGCCAGCTTCAGCGACTTCCTGCGCAAGGTCCCGGTCAACGTGTGCAACAAGCGGGTCGTCGAGTCGCTGGTCAAGGCCGGGGCGTTCGATTCGCTCGGCCACCCGCGCAAGGGGCTCGTGCTCATCCACGAGCAGGCCATCGACACCGTGATCGACGTCAAGCGCAACGAAGCGATGGGCCAGGACTCGCTGTTCGGCGGCGACGCCGAGATCGAGGCCTCGTTCGAGATCCCGGTGCCCGACGGCGAGTGGGACAAGTCCACCCTGCTCGGGTTCGAGCGGGAGATGCTCGGGCTGTATGTGTCCGATCATCCGCTGCTTGGGATCGAGCACATCCTGTCCGCCGCCACCGACTGCTCGGTCGCCCAGCTGCTCGGCTCCGCCGCCGAAGATGCGGAACGAGGAGTTCCGGGCGAGCGCAGCGATGCCCAGCAGGTCACCGTGGGGGGGATCCTGTCCGGGGTCCAGCGCAAGGTGACCAGGCAGGGGATGCCGTGGGCGGCCGCCACGCTCGAGGATCTCGAGGGCGCGCTCGAGGTGCTGTTCTTCCCGGCCACCTATGCCGAATGCGCGACGCTGATCGCCGAGGACGCGATCGTGGTCGTGAGGGGCCGTCTCGACCGCCGCGACGACTCGCCCAAGCTGGTCGCGCGGGAGGTGAGCGTGCCCGATCTGTCGGTCGGCCCGAGTGGCCCTTTTGTGGTGTCGCTGCCGGTGCAGCGGTGCGTGGTCCCGGTGGTGGACCGACTCCAGGAGGTGCTGCGTAGCCACCCGGGGCTGGCCGAGGTGCACCTGCGGCTGTGCAACGGACGCCTGACGACCGTGGTCAGGCTCGACGACAAGCTGCGGGTCAAGCCCTCGCCGAGCCTGCTCGCCGATCTGAAGCAATTGCTCGGCCCCGCCTGCGTCGGCTGACCCGCGGGCTGAGCGTCAGGCGTCGCGGCGCTGGAGCAGGTAGCCGCCGATTATCAGCAGCAGCGCCGTCCAGGCGCAGAACACGCCGAAACCCTGCCAGGGCGAGAGCAGCTGCCCGGCCTGGTCTTTGTCCTGGGTGATCAGCACGCCCGCGACCGTCGGCATGTAGGCATGGATGTGCGCGCCCCAGCTGTACGGCAGCAGCCCGGTGAGGTTGAAGATCACCAGGACCAGGCCGATGACGGTGGTGACGGCCCCCGCGGTGTGCCGGATCAGCGAGCCGATCGCCAGCGCGAACAGGCCGAGCACGGTGAGGTAGAGCCCGGAGCCGATCACGGCCCGGGTCACGCCCGGCTGGCTCAGCGCCACCGGGAAGTGGCTGTGCACGATGGCGGCGCCGAGGAAGAACGACCCGAACGCCACCACCTCGCCGATGACGAAGACCAGCGCACCGAAGACCAGCCCCTTGGCGATGAGCATGGGGTAACGCCGCGGCGTCGCCAGCACCGACGCCCGGATCGTGCCCGAGCTGTACTCACTGGTGATGACGAGCACGCCGAGCACGCAGATGGCCAGCTGGCCCAGTCCGAGCCCGGTGCCGAGGATGAAGTTGACCGGGTCGGCGGCTATGCCGGATGAGCGTCCGCCGGCCCGGCCAGAGTTCAGCGCCCGGATAGTCAGCCAGGTGAGCAGCCCGGTGAGCCCGAGGCTCACGACGGCGAAGATGACCAGCGTCCAGACAGTCGAGCGCACCGACCGGATCTTCGTCCACTCGGCCGCCAGCAGGTGGCTGAAGCCGACGTGCCGGGCGGCGTCGGCCGCGGGTGTGGGGGCGGCGGGCGCGATTGCCGTCATGGCGCGATCTCCTCCCCCTGGGCCGGTCCTGGCTGGCCGGCGCCCGCCGGCGCGGCCCCGGCGGGCCTGGATCCCTCGGCCGGCCCGGATCCTTCGGCCGGCCCGGATCCCGCCTGGGCGGCCGCGCCGAACTCCGCGCTGTCCGCGGTCAGCTCCATGTAGGCCTCTTCCAGCGACGCGAGCCGCGGGGTGAGCTCGTGCAGGACGATCCCGCTCGCGGCGGCGAGCTCGCCGATCCGTGGCGCCTCCATTCCGGTGACGCTGAGTCCCGCCGGCTGTGTGCCGTTGGTCTCCTGCTTCACCACGCCGCCCTCGGTGGTGATCAGCTCGCTGAGCCGGTCCGCCTGCGGCGACCGCACCAGCACCGACCGCTCGGAGCTGCGCTCGATGAACTCCTGGGTGGGGGAGTCAGCGATCAGCTTGCCCCTGCCGATCACGATCAGGTGATCGGCGGTGACCGCCATCTCGTTCATGAGGTGGCTGGACACGAAGATGGTGCGTCCCTCGGCCGCCAGCTGCTTCATCAGGTTCCTGACCCAGAGAATCCCCTCCGGATCGAGCCCGTTCACCGGCTCGTCCAGCAGCAGCGCCGGGGGATTGCCGAGCATGGCGGCGGCGATGCCGACCCGCTGGCTCATGCCGAGCGAGTAGCCGCCGGTCCGTTTGTGCGCCACCGGGGTGAGCCCAACCAGGGCCAGGACCTCATCTACGCGCCGGGCCGGCAGGCCCTGGCTCTGGGCCAGGAACAGCAGGTGGTTGTAGGCGCTGCGGCCGGTGTGCATGGCCTTGGCCTCCAGCAGCGCCCCGACCTTCTCCAGCGGGCGGGGCAGCTGGTCGTAGCGTTTGCCGTCGATCGTCGCTGTCCCCGAGTGGGGCCGGTCAAGGCCCAGGATCAGCCGCATCGTGGTCGACTTGCCCGCCCCGTTCGGGCCGAGGAACCCGGTCACCCGGCCCGGCTCGACCGAGAACGACAGGTGATCCACAGCGACCTTGTCCCCGTAGCGCTTGGTCAGGTCGCGAACCTCGATCATGTGGGTCCCCTCACCAGTGAGGCTGCCTCCGCTGCTGTGAATCTGGCCGGCGGCAACTGTCCCCGCCCGCAACACCACACACGGTAGCAAGCTTCCCGGCCCGCTTCGGCGTGGCGCTCCGGTGCGCGGCACGGTCGGCGGTCGCGTACGCTGCTGCCGACAATGCCTGAGCTGCCCGAGCCTCTTGGTGCCGCCCGGCCTGCCGATAACGGCCCCGTGCGGCTGTTTGACGCCAGCCCGCCGGCCATCGGCGTGACGCTGGCGATCGTGGCCGGCGCCGCGCTGCTCGGGCTGGCCGCCGGGTACGCGTGGTGGTTGCTGGCGCCCCGAGCGCTGCTGGTGATCGTCAGCCATGGCGCGGCCGGCCTGGTGCAGTCGGAAACGAGCGCGTTCATCGCCGCCGACGGCGCCTACTGCCTGATCGCGCTGGCCGGAGGGGCGGTGTGCGGCGCGCTGGGCTACCTGCTGGGGGTCCGCCGGTACGGCCCACTGCCCATGATCGGCGTGCTGGCTGGCGCGCTCGCGGCCGGTTTTCTCGCCCGCTGGGCCGGCCAGCAGCCCGGGTCCGGCATGTTCCACCACCTGCTGGCCACCCTGCCGGTCGGCGCCCGTCTGCATGATTCGCTGACGCTGGGGGCCAGCGGCGCGATCGCCTTCTGGCCGCTCGCGGCCGGCCTGGTGGCTGGCGGCCTGGAGGCCTTCGCCACCCGGGACCAGCGCCGCCGCCGGGGCGCCGTGGGCACGCCGTGGCTGGCGGGCCCCGGTGGTGGCCAGGCCTGGTCACCCGGCCCCCCGGCCGGGCCGCCGTGGCAAGCGCCGGGAATCCCCGGCGGCCAGCCCCGCCTCGATTGAAGCAAGGCGGATGCCAAGCCGGCCTCGATGAATTTCCGGCGTACGCGGGCCTCCCGCCGGACCGGCTGGACGGCCTGCGCGACCGGCTGATGTTCGGCTGGCCAGGCGTCGGCCCGCCGCGGCGATGGCGCGGCCGGACACCTTGGCCCGCTCCTTAGACTGGTCGGGTGCTTTCCAGGATCGATCTTCGCGGCCAGCCGACGGCGACGCTGAGCAGGGAGAAGCTCGACGGGGTGCTGCCCCGTGCGGCGCTTGACGTGGAGGCCGCGCTGACCCAGGTCCGGCCCGTCTGCGAAGACGTGCGCCTGCGCGGCGGGGCCGCGGTCCGGGACCACACCCTGCGCTTCGACGGAGTGGACCTCGCCACCACCAAGGTGGGCGCCGCCGCCCTGGCCGATGCCCTGGCCGCCCTCGATCCCGCGGTCAGGGCCGCGCTGGAGGAGGCGATCCGGCGGGCCCGCCTGGTGCACGAGGCGCAGCGGCCGGCCGATCACACGACCGTCGTGGCGGCCGGCGCCACCGTCACCGAGCGCTATGTCCCGGTCGGGCGGGCCGGGGTCTACGTGCCCGGCGGGCTGGTCACCTACCCGTCCTCAGTGGTCATGAACATCATCCCGGCCCAGGTGGCCGGGGTCGCCGAGATCGCGGTGGCCTCGCCCCCGCAGCCCGAGCACGGCGGCAGGCCGGCCCCGGCCGTGCTCGCCGCCTGCGCCCTGCTCGGCATCGAGGAGGTGCACGCGGCCGGGGGGGCGCAGGCGATCGCGATGTTCGCCTATGGCACCGCCGACTGTGCACCGGCCGACATCGTGACCGGGCCGGGCAACATCTATGTCGCCGCGGCCAAACGGATGCTCCGTGGCACCGTCGGCACCGACGCAGAGGCAGGCCCGACCGAGGTGGCGATCATCGCCGACCACACCGCGTCGCCGCGCTTCGTGGCCGCCGACCTGATCGCCCAGGCGGAGCACGACCCGCTGGCCGCGTGCCTGTTGATCACCACCGATCCCACCCTCCCCGACCGGGCCGAGACGGCGCTGGCCCCGCAGCTGGCCGCCACCCGCCACCGGGACCGGGTAGGTCAGGCCCTGGCCGGCCAGTCGGCGTGCGTAGTCGTGGACGACCTGGACGCGGCCCTGGCCGTGGCCGACGCCTGGGCGCCGGAGCACCTGGAGATCCAGGCCGAAGACGCCCCCGCCCTGGCGGCCCGCGTTCGTAACGCCGGCGCCGTGTTCGTGGGCCCCTATGCCCCCGTCTCGCTCGGTGACTACCTCGCCGGGTCCAATCACGTGCTGCCCACCGGCGGCACCGCCCGGCACAGCAGCGGGCTGTCGGTGCTGTCCTTCCTGCGCGGCATGCACGTGGTGGAGTGCTCGGGCCCCGCGCTGGCCGCGGCCGCCCCGCACATCGACGCGCTCGCCGGGGCCGAGGACCTGCCCGCCCACGCCGCCGCCGTCCGTGCCCGCGTGCCCCGCGAGCCGGAGGCCGGGACGTGAGCCGGCCCGCCGCAGGCGCCGGGCGTCCCGCCCCCGAGGACCCGCCCTCCCACTGTGCCAGCCCGCGTGCCTCCGGCGCGACCAAGCGAAGTGCTTCCTTGCGCACCTCCGGCACAACGCACCGCGAGGGAGGCCAAATCGCTGACTGGCTGCCGCTGCGGCCGGACCTGGCCGGCCGGACCGCCTACGGCGCCCCGCAGCTCGACGTGCCGGTCCGGCTGAACACGAACGAGAACCCTTACGGGCCCTCACCCGGGCTGGTCAGGGCCATCGCCGACGCGGTCGCTCAGGTGGCCGGCCGCCTCAACCGCTACCCGGACCGGGACGCGGTCGCGCTCCGCCAGGACCTCGCCGCCTACCTCGGCCACGGGCTCAGCTGGCGCCAGGTATGGGCGGCGAACGGTTCCAACGAGGTCATCCAGCAGCTGCTGCAGGCCTTCGGCGGTCCGGGCCGCACCGCGATCGGATTTGAGCCTTCGTACGGCATGCACCCGCTCATCGCCCGGGCCACAGCCACCGGCTGGATCAGCGGTGCCAGGGAGACCGGCTTCGGTCTTGACGCCGGCCGCGTGGTGCACGCGATCCGCGGCCAGCGGCCGGATCTGGTCTTCCTCACCTCCCCGAACAACCCGACCGGCGGCGCGCTGCCGCTCGCCGTCATCGAGGCGGTGTGCGATGCAGCTCCCGGCATGGTGGTGGTGGACGAGGCCTACGCCGAGTTCGCCCGCGACGGGACGCCGTCGGCGCTCGCGCTGCTGCCGCGCTACCGGCGGCTCGTGGTCACCCGCACCATGTCCAAGGCGTTCGCGCTGGCCGGCGCCCGGGTGGGGTACCTGGCCGCCGACCCGGCGGTCATCGAGGCCCTGCTGCTGGTCCGGCTGCCCTATCATCTGTCGGCCGTCACCCAGGCGGTGGCCCGGGCCGCGCTGGCCCATGCGGCCGAGCCGCTGGCCACGGTGCAGGCCCTGCGCGCCGAACGCGACCGGCTGGTGGACTGGCTGCGCGGCCAGGGGCTCGCGGTGGCGGGCTCGGACGCGAACTTCGTCTTGTTCGGCGAGTTCGGTGACGCGCATGCGATCTGGCAGGCCCTGCTGGAACGTGGGGTGCTGATCCGGGAGACCGGCCCGCCCGGCTGGCTGCGGGTCACCGCCGGCACACCGGCCGAGATGGACGCGTTCCGCGGCGCGCTGCTGCGCGTGCTGGACAGCGCCCGTGAGGAGGCACGCCCGTGAGCCGGTCATCCCGCCTGGAGCGGGTCACCAAGGAGACCTCGGTCGTGGTCGAGCTCGACCTCGATGGCACCGGCACCGCCCGGGTGAGCACCGGCGTGCCGTTCTTCGACCACATGCTCGCGCAGCTCGCCAAGCACGGCCTGCTCGACCTGGCGGTCGCGGCCGAGGGGGACATCGAGATTGACGCGCACCACACGGTCGAGGACACCGCGATCACCCTCGGGCAGGTGCTGCGCGAGGCCCTGGGGGACAAGGCTGGCATCAGCCGGTTCGGCGACGCGGTGGTACCGCTGGACGAGACGCTGGCCCGGGCGGCCGTGGACGTGTCCGGGCGGCCCTATCTGGTGCACGCCGAGCCGGACGGGATGGCCCCCCTGATCGGCACCTACGACACCACGCTCACCCGGCACTTCTTCGAATCGCTGACCGCGTCGGCGGGCATCTGCCTGCACCTGAGCGTGACCGGGCGCAACCCGCATCACATCGTCGAGGCCCAGTTCAAGGCGGTGGCGCGGGCGTTGCGCGCGGCGGTGGCGCCGGACCCGCGGGCGCCGGGCGTGCCCAGCACCAAGGGCGTCCTTTGACCGGCCCCGGGCCGGTGGCACGCCGCCGGCCGCGGGTCGTGGTGCTGGACTACGGTTCGGGGAACCTCCGTTCGGCGCAGCGGGCGCTGGTGCGGGCGGGCGCGGACGCGGACGTGACGGCGGACTTCGACGCGGCGCTGGCGGCCGACGGGCTGGTGGTGCCGGGGGTTGGCGCGTTCGCCGCCTGCATGGCCGGGCTGCTGGACATCCGCGGCGACCAGGTGATCGACCGTCGGCTGGCCGGGTCGCGCCCGGTGCTCGGCATCTGCGTCGGGATGCAGGTGCTGTTCGCCGAGGGCGCCGAGCACGGCACCCACACCAAGGGGTGCGGGCAGTGGCCGGGCACCGTCGGACGGCTGTCCGCGCCGGTGCTGCCGCACATGGGCTGGAACACGGTGCAGGCGCCCGCAGATTCGGCGCTCCTGGCCGGGGTCGCGGATGAGCGGTTCTACTTCGTCCACTCTTACGCCGTCCGTGACCTCTCGTTCCCGCCGTCCCCGTACATGACCCCGCCGCTGGTCGTCTTCGCCACCCATGGGGAGCGGTTCGTCGCGGCGGTGGAGAACGGCCCGTTGTGCGCGACCCAGTTTCACCCCGAGAAATCCGGCGACGCGGGCGCCCAGCTGCTGTCCAACTGGCTGGAGATGCTGCGATGACGCTCACCCTGCTGCCCGCGGTGGACGTGGCCGGCGGCCAGGCGGTACGGCTGGTCCAGGGCGCGGCGGGCAGCGAGACCAGCTACGGCGACCCGCTTCAGGCCGCGCTGGCCTGGCAGGAGGCCGGAGCGCAGTGGATCCACCTGGTCGACCTGGACGCCGCGTTCGGCCGCGGCTCCAACGCGGGACTGCTCGCCGGCGTGGTGGGCAGGCTCGACGTCGCGGTCGAGCTGTCCGGCGGCATCCGCGACGACGCCTCGCTCGCGGCGGCGCTTGCCACCGGCTGCGCCCGCGTCAACATCGGCACCGCCGCGCTGGAACGGCCGGAGTGGGTCCGGACCGTGATCGGCGAGTTCGGCGAGAAGGTCGCGGTCGGGCTCGACGTGCGGGGGGACCGGCTCGCGGCCCGGGGATGGACGCAGGAGGGCGGAGACCTCGGGGAGACCCTCGCCCGGCTCGACGCGGACGGCTGCTCCCGCTTCGTGGTCACCGACGTCACCCGGGACGGCACGCTCACCGGCCCCAACCTGGACCTGCTCCGCCGCGTGTGCGCGGGTACCGGCCGCCCGGTGATCGCCAGCGGCGGCGTGGCCAGCCTGGCTGACCTGCGGGCGATCGCGACGCTGGCGCCGGTCGGAGTGGAGGGTGCGATCGTGGGCAAGGCGCTGTACGCGGGGGCGTTCACGCTGGAAGACGCGCTGGCGGCGGTGGCCCGATGACGCGCCGGACATCCAGCCCGGGCCGGCGGGAGCAGGTGGCCAGGTGACGCGGAAGGTATCCAGCGGAACCCCGTGGGAGCCGGTGGCCGGCTACAGCCGGGCGGTGGCCGCGGGGGACTACGTGTTCGTGGCCGGCTGTACCTCGGTCGCCGGCGGGGAGGTCGTGCACGAGGGCGACGCCGCCGCGCAGACCACCCAGGCCATCGCCAACGTGGCGGAGGCCCTGGAACGCCTCGGGGCGGGCCTGGCCGACGTGGTGCGAACCAGGATGTTCGTCACCGACATCTCCCGCTGGGAGGAGTACGGCCGCGCCCACGGCGCGGCGTTCGGTGACGTCCGGCCGGCCACCTCCATGGTCGAGGTCGCGGCCCTGATCGACCCGCGGATGCTGGTCGAGGTGGAGGCCGATGCCTACAAGCCGGGGATCGGCGCGTGACGGTCGCGGTACGGGTGATCCCCTGCCTGGACGTGGACGCCGGGCGGGTGGTCAAGGGGGTCAACTTCCGCGGGCTGCGCGACGCCGGTGACCCGGTCGAGCTGGGCGCCGCCTATGACGCAGAGGGCGCCGACGAGCTGGTGTTCCTCGACATCACCGCGTCGTCAGGCGGTCGCGAGACCGTGTATGAGGTGGTGAGGCGCACCGCCGGGCAGGTGTTCATCCCGCTCACGGTCGGCGGTGGCGTGCGCAGCGTAGCCGACGTGGACCGGCTGCTCCGGGCGGGCGCCGACAAGGTCTCGCTGAACACCGCCGCGGTCGCCCGGCCGGAACTGCTGGCCGAGGCGGCGCACCGGTTCGGCTCGCAGTGCGTGGTGCTTTCGGTGGATGCCCGCCGGGCCGCCGGTACGCAGGACCCGCCGCCGAGCGGGTTCGAGGTGACCACCCACGGGGGCCGGCGGGGCACCGGCATCGACGCGGTCGCGTGGGCCGCCCGGGCGGCCGGGCTCGGCGTCGGGGAGATCCTGCTCAACTCGATGGACGCCGACGGCACCAAGGCCGGGTTCGACCTCGAGCTGATCCGAGCGGTGCGGGCGGCGGTCACCGTCCCGGTCATCGCCAGCGGCGGGGCAGGTGAGCTGGCCCACTTCCCGCCCGCGGTCGAAGCCGGCGCCGATGCGGTGCTGGCCGCCAGCGTGTTCCACTTCGGTGAGCTGCGCATCGCCGAGGTGAAGGACGCCCTGCGCGCCGCCGGGCAGCCGGTCAGGTAGCGGCCGCGGCCATGGCCGCGCCGACGATGCCCGCGTTGTTCTGCATGACGGCCGGCACGATCCGGGCCCGCACGTTGCTCAGCAGGGGGATGAACTTGTCCGCCTTCCGGCTGATGCCGCCGCCGATGATGAACAGGCTGGGCCAGAGCAGGCCCTCCACGTGGCCGAGGTACTCGTCGACCCGGCCGGCCCATTTGCCCCAGCTGAGGTCATGCAGCTCCCGCGCGCGTTCCGAGGCACGCTCCTCGGCATCCTTGCCGTGGATCTCGATGTGGCCGAACTCGGTGTTCGGCACCAGCTGGCCGTTGATGAACAGCGCGCTGCCGATCCCGGTGCCGAAGGTCAGCAGGAGCACCGTCCCCCGCACCCCGGCGCCGGCCCCGAACGTCACCTCGGCGACCCCCGCCGCGTCGGCGTCGTTGAGCAGGCTGACCTCCTTCCCGGCGGCCCGGCCGAGCAGCGCCCGCGCGTCCAGCCCGATCCAGGCCGGGTCGAGGTTGGCCGCCGTCCGGGTGACCCCCTCGATCACCACCCCCGGGAACGTGACGCCGATCGGACCGGACCAGCCGAAGTCAGCCACCAGTTCCTTGACGGCCCCCGCGATCGCATCGGGCAGCGCTGGCCTGGGGGTGGGCACCTTGACCCGCTCCGCGGTGAGGGTACCGGCAGTGACATCCACCGGCGCGGCCTTGATCCCTGAGCCCCCGATGTCGATCCCGAGTACGTCCACTCGACCCTCCCTACCACGTCCGGCCCGGCTCGAACGCCACCGTGACGCCTGGCTCTTCTCATAATGTGGCAGCGAGGCCAGCCTGCCCACCCGGCCGGGCCGGCCGGACCCCCGCCAGCGGCCGTTGGGCTGATCGGCGGCTTCCGTTCACTGTTGCGTCACCGGCAGCGTATTGACTGTCGTGACCCGGGCCCAGGAAGGGTGTGGAAGTGGAACGGGTGGTGGTTGTCGGGGGTGGCGTACTTGGGATGATGCACGCGCTGGAAGCCCGCAGGCGCGGGCACGAGGTCGTCCACCTCGAGCGCGAGCCCGTCCCCCGCGGCGCGAGCGTCCGCAATTTCGGGCTGATCTGGGTCAGCGGCCGGGCGCCCGGCGCCGAGCTTGAGCTCGCGCTGCGGGCCCGGGCACGATGGGCGCAGATCGCCGTGCAGGTGCCCGGCACCGGGTTTCGCGCCGTCCCCTCGCTGACTCTCGCCGCCAACGAGGCCGAGCTGGGCCTGCTCAAGGAGGCCGTGTCGCTGCCCGATGCCGGCCTGAGGGGGTATGAGCTGCTCGGGCCGGACGAATGCCGGGCGGTCAACGCCGCGCTCCGCGGGGAGTTCACCGGCGGGCTCCTGGGCAGCCGGGACGCGATCGTCGAGCCCCGCCAGGTGCTCGGAGTGCTGCGCGCCCACCTGGCGTCCAGTCCGGCCGGCTACACCTGGCTGCCGGGCCGGGAGGCGGTCGGGCTGTCCCCCCACGCCGTCCGCGACCACACGGGGGCGTGGCACCGCGGCGACCTGGTCATCCTGTGCCCCGGCGCGGCGCACAGCGGGATCGCCGGATCGCACCTGGCCGCCTGGCAGCGCGCGCCGGTGCGCCGGGTACGGCTGCAGATGATGCAGACGGAGCCGTTCCCCGCGCGGCTGACGACCTCGCTGGCCGACGGCGACTCGCTGCGCTACTACCCCGCCTACGATCTGCCGGGCCGCAGCCGCCTGGCGCCGCAGGCCCCGGTGGCGGCCCGGACGAAGGCCCAGCTGCTGCTGGTGCAGCGCCTGGACGGCGGGCTCACCATCGGCGACACGCACGAGTACAGCGAGCCGTTCGCCTTCGACGTGGACGAGGACGCCTACGATCATCTGCGCAGCCGGGCGGAGGCGCTGCTGGGCACGGCGCTGCCGCGCGTGCGCCGGCGCTGGGCGGGGGTGTACAGCATGGTCACGACGGACAGCCTGTACCACGCCTCGGAGGCGGCGCCCGGCGTGACCCTCGTCACCGGCCCGGGCGGACGCGGGATGACCTGCGCGCCGGCCATCGCCGAGGAGACGTTCACCCGGGCCGTCCTGCCGGACCCACCCGCCCCGTCCGGCTCACCCCAACCCGCCGCCACCGCCGAGGAGAGCTGATGAGCCTGATCACGATCGCCTGCCTGGATATGGCCGGCACCACCGTCGCCGACGACGGCGGCGTGCTCGCCGCCTTCGCGGCGGCGATCGGGCGCTGCGGGCTGGCCGAGGGAACGACCGCGCACGACCAGGCGATGAAGACCGCCCAGGTGACCATGGGGCAGTCCAAGATCGAGGTGTTCCGGCAGATCTTCACCGACGAGGCGGACGCGCAGCGCGCCAACGCGGCGTTCGAGGAGTGCTACGCGGCGGCGGTCGCGGCCGGCGGGGTCGAGGCGGTGCCCGGCGCGGCCGAGGTGATGGCCCGCCTCGGCGAGGCGGGCATCCGGGTATGCCTGGCCACCGGTTTCGCCCCCGCCACCAGGGACGCCATCATCGACAAGCTCGGCTGGCGGCCGCTGATCGACCTGGCGCTGTCGCCCGCCGACGCCGGGCGCGGCCGTCCGTGGCCGGACATCCCGCTGACGGCCCTGCTCCGGCTGGGCGGCGGGGCCGTCAGTGAGCTCGCCGTCGTCGGCGACACCCCGAGCGACATCGAGTCGGGCCGGCGGGCCGGGGCCGGCCTGGTCGCGGGGGTGCTGACCGGCCGGTCCAGCCGGGAGGAGCTGGCGGAGGCCAAGGCGGCGGTGATCCTCGGCTCGGTGGCCGGCCTGCCCTCGGCGCTCGGCCTGAGCGCCTGACGTCAGGCCGCCTGGCCCTGGGCCGGCGCCCGGCCGTTACGAGCGCTCGGCCACCTGCACGGGCGAGCCATCGAGGCTGACCTGGACCGACGCCCCCGGCGCCAGCTCGGTGGCGGTCGCGCTCGGCACGTCCACCTGCACGGTCACGTCGCCGGAGAGAAGGACGTGGATGCGGGTCACCGATCCGAGGAACGTCCGGCTGGTGACGATGCCGTTGCCGTTGGCGATGGCGGCGATCCGGAGGTTCTCCGGCCGGACCAGCACGTCCACCGGGCCGGCCGGCACATCGGCACAGCCGCTCTGGACGCCGGCGACGGTGCCCAGCGCGGTGGCCTGGCCGCCGCCGCTGAGCTCGCCGGGGATCCGGTTCATCGTCCCCACAAACTCGGCGACGAACGCGGTGGCCGGCCGCGTGTAGAGCTCGGAGGGGACGGCGATCTGCTCTAGCATGCCGTCCTTCATCACCCCGACCCGGTCGGCCATCGACAGCGCTTCCTCCTGGTCGTGGGTGACGAACAGGGTGGTGATACCGAGCCGCTGCTGCAGCGAGCGGATCTGCTCCCGCAGCTGCAGGCGGACCTTGGCGTCGAGCGCGGACAGCGGCTCGTCGAGGAGCAGCACCCGCGGCTGGATGGCGAGCGCCCGGGCCAGCGCGACCCGCTGCTGCTGGCCGCCGGACAGCTGATGCGGGAACTGACTGGCCTGCGCCGCCAGCCCGACCAGCTCGAGCTGCTCGCGGGCGCGCCGGCGCCGGTCGGCCGTGCTCATCTTGCGCATCCGCAGGCCGAACCCCACGTTCTCCAGCGCGGACATGTTCGGGAACAGGCTGTAGCTCTGGAACACCATGCCCATGTCGCGCTTGGCGGGCGGCACGGGCGCGATGTCCTTGCCGTCCACGGTCACCGTGCCGCTGTCCGCGGTCTCGAACCCGGCCAGGATCCGCAGCGCCGTGGTCTTGCCGCAGCCGGAGGGGCCGAGCAGCGCGACGAGCTCGCCCGGCGCGATCTCCAGCGACAGCCCGTTCAGCGCTCGCACGGCACCGAACGACCGGCTCACTTCCCGCAGGCTGACCGGTGCGCCGCCGCTGGCGGCGCGGCCAGGAACGCCTGCTGCGGTAGCCGAGCTGATGTTGGTCGCCTCCACGGTTCCCCCATGCCTTACCGAACGGTGTCCCGCCGGGTGACGGAAATCAGGTCGACCTGGGCACCGCCGGTACGGCGCGCGCGCCTGCCGCCGACCGTGACGATCAGCAGCAGGAAGAGCCAGGTCACGAACAGCGCCAGCAGCGACGCGGCGGTCGAGACCGGGCCGCTGGTCTGGTCGAAGGCCACGATCCAGACCGGGAACGTCTGGTAGAGGTCGAGGCTGGCCATGGTGAACTCGCCGAGCACGAGCGCGACGGTGAGCACCGTGGCCGATAGCAGGGCCGTGCGCAGGTTCGGCAGGATCACCCGCCACAGCGTGGACAGCCACCCGGCGCCGAGCGAGCTCGCCGCGTCGACCAGGGTCCGCAGCTCCAGGGCCCGCAGCCCGGCGTCGAGCGACCGGTAGGCGAACGGCATCGCCAGGATCACGTACACGAGGCCCAGCAGGTACGGGGTGCTCTTGAGGTAGCCGGGAGCGACCTCCAGGACGCCGACGATGAGCACCACCGGCGGGATGACGATCGGCAGGATCGTGATGGATTCGAGCAGGCGGCGCATGCGCGGCAGGCGCAGGTGCACGTAGATCGTCGTCGGCACCATGAGGGCCATGGTCAGCACGGTGGTGATGACGGCGAGCTTCAGCGACAGGATCAGGGCGTCGGAGAAGCCGGTCTGGTGCACCACATCGCCGAAGCTGGCGATCCCGGCGAAGCGCAGCGCGGCGTAGAGCGGGATCAGGAAGTAGACGGCGGTGAGCAGCAGGATGATCCAGCGCCAGACCGGGTAGGACCGCCGCTTGCGGTGGGGCCGCGGGGGCGCTGTCTCGTTGGCCAGCTCGTCGCTGATTATCGCAGCCATCGCGCCGCCCGCCGCTGCAGCAGGGCGTAGAACACCATGAGGACCGCGATGACGAGCACCATGCCCAGACCGAGTGCCTTGCCGACGTTCTGCTGGCCCGCCAGCACGTTGCCGTTGAGGAAGGACCCGATCTGGATGGCCGTCAGCGGGATGGTCCCGCTGGTCAGGGCCTCCGCCGTGGCGTAGGCGCTGAACGCGCTGCCGAACAGCAGCAGCAGGCAGCCGAGGAACGACGGCATCAGCACCGGCCCGCCGATACGCCGCCAGTACTGCCACGTCCCCGCGCCCATGTTCTGCGCGGCCTCGCGCCAGGCCGGCCGCAGTCCCTCGAACGCCGGCAGGATGATGAGCACCATCAGCGGGATCTGGAAGTACAGGTAGACCAGCGCGACGCCGCCGAGGTCGTACAGGTTGAACCCGTTCTCATAGGGGTTGAAGCCGATGGCGGTGAGCCAATGGGTCGCGAGGCCGGTCGTGCCCAGCGTGGCGATGAACAGGAACGCCAGTGGCACCCCGCCAAAGTTGGCGAAGACCCCGGAGGCTGTGATGGCGACCCGCCGCAAGATCGCGCCGCGGCGGGCCGTGTAGATCGCATAGCCGATCAGCAGCCCGCAGAGGCCGGGCACCACCGAGGTGATCACCGACAGTTCCGTCGTGATGAGGAAGCCGTGCAGGTAGATGCCGTGGGTCGCGGTGTGGATGTTGCTGAGGGTGAACTGGCCCGTGTCAGGGTCCTGGAAGGCGCCGACCGCGATCGAGGCCGCAGGGATGCCCAGGAAGAGCAGGATGTAGACGAAGAACGGGACGACTCCGGCCAGGGTCCGGGCCCCGCGCAGCACGGGCCGCCGGCCCCGCCGCGGCCCGGCCCCGGGATCTGAGATCGATCCCGGGGCCGCCGCCGGAGCGGCTTTTGCTGTCACGCGGCTAGCCGATCACGCTCGACCATTGCTGGGCGACCTTGGCCTCGGCCGCGGACTCCTGGGCCTGGCTGGGGAAGCTGAGCCCACCCGCCGGCGCCACGGGCAGCGCCGCGTTGGCCGCCTTGTCGACGGTGCCGTTGCTGATGAGCGTCTGCAGCTCGATCGGGCGCGCCTTGCCCTGCAGCCACAGGTTCTGGCCGGTGGTCGAGTACAGATACTCCTCCCACAGCCGGGCGCAGGCCGGGTTCGGGGCGGTCTTGCTGATCGCCTGGCTGTAGTAGGCCGCGTAGTGCGCGTCGGTCGGGATCACGATCTTGAAGGTGGGGACGGCGCTCGAGATCTCGGAGGCGAGCAGGTAGTCCCACCAGATCACGATCGGGGTCTGGCCGCTCTGCACGGTCGTCGGCCCGGCGGTGACCGGCACGAAGTTGCCGGCCTGGTGCAGCTTCTTGAAGTACTGGATACCGGGCTCGATGTTGGACAGCGAGCCGCCGTTCGCCAGCGCGGACGCGTAGACGGCGGAGAAGGCGGCGCTGGCCTGGGTCGGGTTGCCGTTGATGGCGACCTGGTTCTTGTAGATGGGCTTCAGCAGGTCGGCGAACGAGGTCGGAGGCACCTTCACCTTGGCCGAGTCGTAGCCGATCGCCACGTAGCCGCCGTAGTCGTCATACCAGCTGGCGTCGGATGCCTTGGAGTTCGCCGCGATGTCGCTCCACGTCGTCACCTTGTAGGGGGCGAGCAGGCCAAGCTGGTCAGCCTTGATCGCGAATGAGGTGCCCATGTCCAGCACGTCCGGCGCGCGGCTCTGGCCCTTGAGCTGCTGCATCGCGTTGATCTCGTCCTGGCTGGAGCCGTCGGGGTTGGCGTCATTGATCTTGATGCCGTACTTGGCGGTGAAATCCTTCATGATCGTGCCGTAGTTGGCCCAGTTCGCCGGGAGGGTGATGACGTTGAGCGTCCCCTCCTTCTTGCAGGCGGCGACCAGGCCGTTCATGCCGCCGAAGGCGGCCACTGACGTCGCCGTGCCGGCATTGGTGGAGCTGGCCGTACTTCCGCCGCTTGACCCGCCCGAGGACGAGCTGCTGCAGCCCGCGGCGAGTACCACGCTGCTGACCGCGGCCGCGGCAATGAACAATTTTCTTGTGGGCACGTCCGTATTCCCCTCCGAACCGCGAAACCACCGGGAGCCTCAGGCGCCCGGGGGCAGTTGACGCGAGCATCGTGACGAGCCCGGATGTCCGGTCCGTGACTAATTCCCGAGCGGCGAATGGAGCGCTCGTGAAGCGTTCCGGGCAGTTCACGGAACGCTTGATGATTCAGGGTCAACCGGGGGGCATCGGCTGGATGGCGCCGGGGCGAACGGAGACGAGGGCCGTCAGGCGCGCCAGTTGGCCTGGGTGAGCTTGCGCACGTCAGGCTCGCTGCCATCGAGCCGGACCCGGGCGGCCTTGGTCCGGCCCAGTGCCCACAGCGTCAGCTCCGCCGGGTCGCCGGTGACCGTGACCATCGGCGTGCGCGCCTTGGCGGTGATCCGCACCTGCTGGTGGCCGGGACCGGCCGGCCGGTCATCGCGGACCAGTTCGATCCCGACCGGCGCCTTGCGGAAGATAAACCGGGCGGCCCGCAGCCGCTGCCACAGCGCGTCGGCCAGGTCCGTACCGATCTCGCGCGGCTGCCAGCCGTCCGTCCCGCGCCGGACGTCCTCGTGATGGACGAAGTACTCGACCATGTTCAGGCGCTCGTCCATGCCGGGGACGGCAAAGACCGATAGCCGGGGCGGGCCACTGCGGATCTCCTCCACCAGCTGCCGGTAAGGGTTACGGGCGATGAGCATGCGCTGCACCCGTTCGGTGTGGCTGGCCAGCGGGCCCCCCATCACACCCGCCGCTGCGTCGGGCCGGTGCTCCCTGAGCACGAGGTGGGCGGCCAGGTCCAAGGTCCGCCAGCCCTCGCACAAGGTCGGCGCCTCGGGGCCGGTCTCGTCCAGGAGGTCGCACAGGGCGATGCGCTCGTCACGGGCGAAGCTCATCCCGCGATGGTACGCCCTGCCCGTTATCCCTGCCGATGACCGATCCTGCCGGCGGGCGTGGCCGCCGGCGTCCATAGGATCGGGTCATGAGAACCGCACGGAACCCGTCATGAGCCAGGCCGGGCGGCCCTCGCGGCTCGACCCCGGGATCGCCGCGCGGCTCAAGCGTGACCCCGCCGGGCTCGTCGCGGCCATCGCCCAGCAGTACGACACCGGCGAGGTGCTGATGCTGGGCTGGATGGACGATGAGGCGCTGCACCGCACGCTGACCACCGGGCGGTGCACCTACTGGTCCCGCAGTCGGCAGGAGTACTGGGTCAAGGGAGAGACCTCGGGTCATGTGCAGCGCGTGGTCTCGGCCGCGCTCGACTGCGACGGGGACGCGGTGCTGGTGAAGGTGGACCAGACCGGCGGCGCCTGCCACACCGGCGACCGGACCTGTTTCGAGGCCGGCCCGCTCACCCTGGGCGTCCGGTGACCGGTGGCTCCGTGACCGGCGGCACCGCGGCCGGTGGCCCAGTGGCTGGTGGTCCAGTGGCCGGTCCGGGGGACGGCGGGACCGCGGCACCCGGCCAGCGGCCGCCCGGGGCTACGCGGGCCGCCCGCGAGTACGCGCTCGTTCTCGGTGTGGCGGCGGCCGGCGCCCTGCTGGTGCTGCTGTCGGTCCACCAGGGGTGGGCGCGGGTGGTCACCGCCGCACCCGCCCCCATCCCCGGCAGCACCGTGACGGTGAGCGGGCAGGCCATTGTGCCGCTTGCGGGGGCGCTGGCGGTGGCCTCGCTGGCCGGCCTGGCGGCGGTTATCGCCACCCGTGGCCTGGCCCGGCGGCTGGTGGGGGTGTTCCTGGCGGCGTCCGGTGCGCTGACCGTCCTGCTGGTGAGCGCGCGCGTGAGCGCCGCCGCCGTGCTCGCCGCGGCGCACGGGGTCACGGTCTCCCAGGCCGGTTCGGCGACCGCGGGCGGCGGCACGGCCGGGCCGGCCGCACAGCCCGGTGTCTTCCCCGGCGGCAGCAGCCCGGGGGTGAGCGCCGCCGCCCACGTCGCGATGGTGAGCTTCCCCTGGCGCCCGCTGGCGGCCGTGGGCGGGCTGGCGGTGCTGGCGGCCGGGATCATGGTGGCCTGGCGTGGCCCCCGGTGGCCGGCCATGTCCAGCAGATACGGCAACACCGGCCGGGCCGAGCGGCAGCCGTTGGCGGACTCGGCCTCCCTGTGGGAATCTCTGAGCAAGGGCGTGGATCCCACCGAGCAGCCCGGCCCGACCGGCAGGCCGTTAGGCTCGTAGGTACGTCCTTATGTTGCCTGGGGTGGCGCGCGAGCCTGGAGGTGAGCGGTGAGGGCAACGAAGCCGGGCGGGCAGCGCGTCCGCCGCCCGTCCATCCGGCCGCCCGGGGAACCGGGCCGGCTGCTGGTCCGCCTGGTCACGCGGCTGGTGGTCGCGCAGACGATCGCCGCCGCCGCCGTCGGCCTGCCGTTCAGCAGGCGGCAGCTTTCCTCGATCCTCATCACCCTGGCCATGGTGGCGGCGCTGTGCGGGCTGGCGTTCCTGGTGCGCTCGGGCACGAAGACGGCCTGGCTGGTGGCGGTCGGGTTCGAGGTGGCCTTTGTCGCCTATGGCCTGTCCCGGTTCTTCGCCGCCCGGTACCTGGGCGGGACCCTGTTCGCCATCATCACCCTTGGCACCCTGATCCACCCCGCCGTCGCCCGGGCCTACGCCGTGGCGCCGCTGCGCGCACAGGAGGAGCTGCCGGGCCAACTCGGCCTCGGCGACGCGGCCGACGATACCTGCGGCGGCCAGATCCTGGGTTAGGCCTGGTGGCCGGACCGGAGGAGTGCCATGACCAATTTGGCTTCGTATCAACGCACCCGAGGCGGCCCGGCCCGGCCCGCCGCGCCCCACGTGGGCCGATGCCGCGGCCCGGCGACGGGCGTCCCTGGCCCGGGGAGGCTGCTGCCGGCCCACCGCAGTCGGCTCGCTACCATCGGGGACGCAAGGCATCCGACCCGAGGAGATTACGGAACCGCGTGAGCGTGCTCGACGAGATCCTTGAAGGGGTCCGTGCCGATCTCGCTGTCCGGCAGGGACACACGCCGCTGGACCGGCTCAAGGAGGCCGCCAGGGGAGCCACCCCGCCGCGCGATGTCATGAATCTGCTCCGGCGGCCGGACGTGGCGATCATCGCCGAGGTGAAGCGGTCCAGCCCGTCCCGGGGCGAACTGGCCAGCATCGCCGACCCGGCCGCGCTGGCGCGCGACTACCAGGCGGGCGGGGCGGCCATTATCAGCGTGCTCACCGAGCCGCGGCGTTTCGGTGGCAGCCTGGAGGACCTGGCCGCGGTCAGGAGCGCGGTGTCGGTGCCCCTGCTGCGCAAGGACTTCGTGATCAGCTCCTACCAGCTGTGGGAGGCCCGCGCCTACGGGGCCGACATGGCGCTGCTGATCGTGGCGGCGCTGGATCAGAATGCGCTGGTCTCGCTGACGGAGCGGGCACTGTCGATCGGCCTGGTGCCGCTGGTCGAGGTGCACAGCGAAGACGAGGTGACGCGTGCGCTCGACGCCGGGGCCAAGGTGATCGGCGTCAATGCCCGCGACCTGGGCACGCTCAAGGTCGACCGGGGGGTCTTCGCGCGGCTGGCGCCGCTCATGCCGCCCGAGGTCGTCAAGGTCGCCGAGTCCGGGGTGCGGGGCCCGCATGACCTCCTGGCCTACGCCGCGGCCGGCGCGGACGCGGTGCTGGTCGGGGAGAGCCTGGTGACCGGCAAGGATCCGCGCTCAGCCGTCGCCGACCTGGTGACCGCTGGTTCCCACCCCGCGCTGCGCGGCGACCGCCCATGAGCCCGGAGGCCCCCGCCCCGGCCACGCTGGCCACGCCCGGGCCGGTGCCCGACCCGGGCGGGCACTTCGGCATCTATGGCGGCCGGTTCGCGCCCGAGCCGCTCATGGCGGCGCTGGCCGAGCTGACCGACCAGTACCTGGCGGCCAAGGCGGACCCGCAGTTCCAGGCGGAGCTCGCCGATCTGCTCCGCGGCTACGCGGGCAGGCCGACCCTGCTTTCGCCGGCGCACCGGTTCTCCGGGATCGCGGGCGCCACGGTCCTGCTCAAGCGGGAGGACCTCGCCCACACCGGCTCCCACAAGATCAACAACGTGCTCGGGCAGGTGCTGCTGGCCAGGCGGATGGGCAAGCGGAGGGTGATCGCCGAGACCGGCGCCGGGCAGCACGGCGTCGCCACCGCCACGGCCTGCGCTCTCTTCGGCCTCGACTGCGTGGTGTACATGGGGGAGGAGGACACCCGCCGCCAGGCGCTGAACGTGGCCAGGATGCGCATGCTCGGCGCCGAGGTGATACCCGTCACCATCGGCACCGCCACCTTGAAGGACGCGATGAACGAGGCGTTCCGCGACTGGGTGGCCACCGTGGCGACCACGCACTACTGCATCGGCTCGGTCGGCGGCCCGCATCCGTTCCCGCTGATGGTCCGGGACTTCCAGCGGGTCATCGGGGTGGAGGCACGGCGCCAGGTGCTCGAGACCGCCGGCCGGCTGCCGGATGCGGTGATCGCCTGCGTGGGCGGCGGGTCCAACGCGATCGGCATCTTCCACGAGTTCTTGCCCGATACCCAGGTGAAGCTGATCGGGTGCGAGGCGGGCGGCGAGGGGATCGCCTCCGGCCGGCACGCCGCCACCCTGGTCGCGGGCTCGGGCGGCGTGCTGCACGGCATGCGCACCTATGTGCTGCAGGACGCCGAGGGCCAGACGCTGGCCACCCACTCGGTCTCGGCGGGCCTGGACTACCCCGGGGTCGGGCCGGAGCACGCCTGGCTGAAGGACACCGGCCGGGCGAGCTACCGGTCAATCACCGATGCGCAGGCGATGGAGGCGTTCTCGCTGCTGTGCCGGACCGAGGGGATCATCCCGGCGCTGGAATCCGCGCAC
>DATINY010000191.1:0-33375 GCA_035473755.1 Streptosporangiaceae bacterium | reverse complement strand
ACCCATGCCACCAGCAGACCGCGACCCGAGGGTCTCGTCACCACTCAGCCGAGGTCCTGAGACGAAACACGACTCACGTGGTGGAAAGGGAACTCAAGACCGGGACACTAGCCGCGCTTGACCGCCGTCAGCAGGCCATCCCCGACCGGCAGCAGCAGCGGCACCAGGCGCTCGTCCTGGCGGACCAGCCCGGCCACCTCCCTGATGGCCGACGTCTCCGGGTCCGTCAGGTCGGGATCGGCGACCCGGCCGCCCCAGAGCGCGTTGTCGAACGCCACCACCCCGCCGGGCCGCAGCAGCCGCAGCGCGGCGGTCAGGTAGGCCGGGTACTCCTGCTTGTCCGCGTCGCAGAACACCAGGTCATAGCCGCCGTCGGTGAGGCGGGGGAGCACTTCGGTGGCCTTGCCGCGTATGAGCCGGAAGCGGTTGCTCGCGAACCCGGCTTCCGTGAACGCCCGGCCGGCCAGCCGCTGATGCTCGGGCTCGACGTCGACGCTGGTGAGCACGGCGTCGCGGCGCATGCCCCGGAGCAGCCAGACGCCGGACGTGCCGCAGCCGGTGCCGATCTCCACGACCGCCTTGGCGCCGAGGGCGGCGGCGATGAAACGCAGGGTGGCGCCCACCGCCGGGCTCACCGGGGAGGCGCCGCCCACCTGCGCGGCATTGCGGCGGGCCATGAGCAGGGGCTCGTCCTCGGGGAGGAACTCCTCGACGTAGGCCACGGTAGCCTCGGTGCTCACGATGCCTGCCTCCGGTGGGTCATGACCTTCCAGTGCGGAGCCTATCGTCACAGCCTGGTAACTGGGGAACTAGCGGGGCCGGCTGGCGCGTTCAACCTGGAGCGGGCTCATGATGGTGGTGTTCAGCCGACAGTGCAGTAGGGAGCGCGGACGTGGGCGATGCCGCGGCTTCAGCCGAGAACGCGGCACCAGCTGCGGGCGTGGCGCCGGAATGGACGCCTCCGAGCTGGGATGACCTGGTACGTCAGCACTCGTCGCGGGTCTACCGGCTGGCCTACCGGCTTACCGGCAACCAGCATGACGCCGAGGACCTCACCCAGGAGGTCTTCGTGCGGGTGTTCCGCTCGCTCTCCAGCTACACCCCGGGCACCTTCGAGGGGTGGCTGCACCGGATCACCACGAACCTGTTCCTCGACATGGCCCGGCGCCGGCAGCGGATCCGGTTCGAGGGTCTGGGCGACCAGGCGGTGGGGCTGCTGCGCGACGACGAGCCCACGCCCGCTCAGGCCTTCGACGCCCGCCATCTCGACACCGACGTGCAGCAGGCGCTGGAGGCCCTGGCGCCCGAATACCGGGCGGCGGTCGTGCTGTGCGACATCGAGGGCCTCTCCTATGAGGAGATCGCCGCCACCCTCGGGGTCAAGCTGGGCACGGTGCGCAGCCGCATCCACCGGGGCCGGGCCCAGCTCCGGGCGGCGCTCGACCACCGCCGTCCCCGTCACCCGGGGCGTCCCGCCGCGACGCTGGGCACCACGTCATGAAACGGCACCTCGGCGAGCGCCTGTCCGCGCTGATCGACGGCGAGCTGAGCGATACGCAACGAGAGCGGGTGCTGGCTCACCTGGCCGGGTGCGAGGACTGCCGCCGGGAAGCGGCCGCGCTCCGGCTGCTCAAGCGGCGGATGCACACCCTGGGCGAGGCCGCCGCCGGCGACGCGCTGACCTGGCGGCTGCTGGCCCTGCGGCCGGCCGGCGGGGCGGGGCAGTCCGCGCGCCGGGCGGCCCGGGCCCACCGGCCGGGGGCGCGCCGCCGCCGTCATGCCTGGTCACTGGCGGCGGCCGGGGTGGCCACCGCCGGACTGGGCCTGACCGGAGCGGTCTTCCTGGCCGGCGGCGACCGGCCGCCGCCCGGCCCGAAGGTCGTCCCCGCGGTGGACGTCTTCATGGTGCAGCATGCGATCACCACCGGGCAGGTACCGGTCCAGCCGTCGGGTGTTCCTTCACCCAGGGTCAGCGCGAAGGTCCCGTGAGCCGCTGATGGAGTTCCGATCCTGCCCGGCCGGGAGCCTGTCGCCCGGCACCGACCCGGCTGCGCTGCGGGTCATCACCACGGCGGTGCTGGTCGGCCTGGTCGCCTCCGGCGTCGCGCTGGCGTCGGGGCTGGGCCTGCTGACCGGTGGGGGCGGCCCGCCGCCGCCACTGACCGGGCAGGCCCATGGGCCCGCCCAGGCGGCCGGCCTCCGGCTGCTCCGCGAGGCCGCCCAGGCCTGCCGGTCCCTTCGCTACCAGGGGGTTGAGGTGGCCTGGTGGGGTCCGGCGAGCCAGACGGGCGGCGATACGTCGGTGGTCCAGGTCTGGCACCAGCCGGGCGGCCAGGCGCTGACCCAGGCCCCGGGGGCGCAGGTGCTGACCCAGACCCCAGCCGCCGTGAGGGGGCGGGACCAGCGCCACCAGCCGGTTTCGCCGCTCGGCTCCAGCGACCCGACCCTGGACGAGGCCGGGGTGCTCGGCATGAGTACCCGGCTCGTGTCGCTGCTGGCCGCGAACTATGTGGTGGCCGTCGCCGGGCGGGGGCAGGTGGCCGGCCGGCCCGCCCGCATCGTCACCGTACGGCGCCCCGGCGGCGGCGTGGCCGCCTGGTTCTGGCTGGACAGTGCCACGGGCCTGCCGTTGCGCAAGGAAATGTTTGACGCCCGTGCGCGCCTGATCAGCAGCGTGACGTTCGCCGAGGTGGACATCGGCCGGAGCGCGGCGGGCGGCGAGCCGGTCCCCACCGCGAGGGCGTGGCATACCACGCTCGCGCCGGGCCAGCTGGCGCGGCTGCGGGCGCGCGGCTGGCCGCTGCCGGGCCCGCTGCCCGGCGATCTCACGCTGATCGGGGCCAAGGAGAGCAGCACGTCGGCCGGACCGGTCGTGGACCTCGACTACTCCGACGGGCTCTCGGTGGTCTCGATCTTCGTGCAGCGCGGTTACCTGCCGGCCAGGCTGAGTGGCTGGTCGCAGGTGGCGCTGGCCGGTCACCGGGTCTATGCGAACGATCCCGACGACCTGTGCTTCGCCTGGTCCGCCCGGGGCTTCGTGTACACCCTCATCGCCGCCGCCCCCCAGCAGACGGTCGGCCAGGTGGTGCTGGCCCTGCCGCACGATGACAACCCGGGCTGGCTGGCCCAGCTGAAGCACGGCCTGCACCGATTGCTGTCCTGGGTCAGGCCGTGAACCGCTGGTCACGGGCTACAGTGGGAGAACCACGCCCCAAGGCGGGCTGACCGCAATCAGGAGAACCGTTGTTCGACCTTTCCATCGGCAAGATCCTGGTGCTCGGCGTGATCGCCATAGTGATCTTCGGCCCGGAGCAGCTGCCCAGGATCGCCTCGCAGGCGGGCCGGGCGCTGCGTGACCTTCGCCGCATGGCCGAGGGGGCCACCCGCGACCTGCGGGAGGGCCTGGGGCCGGAGTTCGCCGAGTTCGATGTCGCCGACCTCCATCCCAAGAACTTCGTGCGCAAGCATCTGCTGGAAGGCTTCGACGACAACGATCTCGCCGAGGCGCCCGACTTTCCGCCCGACGCCGGGGCGGATATGACGACGGTGGATGCCCTCGCGCCGGGCGAGATGCCGCCCTACGACTCCGAGGCGACCTGAGCGCCTGAGGGGTCAGGCGCCCTAGACCGGCGACAGGCCGAGCGGGCGGCCCGCCAGCCCCCGGCTGCGGCCGGCCAGGCCGGACGCGATCTCGGTGAGCTGCTGGGCCACGGCGGATTCGGGGTGACTGAGCACCAGCGGGATGCCCGCGTCCCCGCCCTCGCGCAGCGTCACGTCGATCGGCACCTTGCCGAGCAGGGGCACGGGGGCACCGGTCACCCGGGTCAGCGCCGTGGCGACCGCCTCGCCGCCGCCGGACCCGAACACATCGACCAGCTCGCCGCAGTGCGGGCAGGGCAGCCCGGACATGTTCTCGATGACCCCGATGACCCGCTGATGGGTCTGCACCGAGATCGCGCCGGCCCGCTCGGCCACCTCGGAGGAGGCGATCTGCGGGGTGGTTACGACGATCAGCTCGGCGCCCGGCAGCAGCTGGGCCAGCGAGAGCGCGATGTCGCCGGTGCCCGGTGGCAGGTCCATGAGCAGCACATCCAGGTCGCCCCAGTACACGTCGGCGAGGAACTGCTGCAATGCGCGATGGAGCATGGGCCCGCGCCACACCACGGGCGTGTTGCCGCTGGTGAACATCCCGATCGAGATGACTTTTACGTCATGGGCGACCGGCGGCATGATCATCTGCTCGACCTGGGTGGGCCGGCCGGTCACGCCCAGCATGCGCGGCACCGAGTGCCCGTAGATGTCGGCGTCGAGCACCCCGACCTTCTGGCCCGAGGCGGCGAGCGCGGCGGCCAGGTTGACCGTCACCGACGACTTGCCGACCCCGCCCTTGCCGCTGGCGACCGCGTAAACCTGGGTGAGCGACGACGGCTGGGCAAACGGGATCTCGCGCTCCACGCGGCCGCCACGCAGACGGGTCTGCAGCTCGCGGCGCTGCTCCTCGCTCATCACGTCCAGGTCCACCGCCACCGCGGTCACCCCGGGGACGGCGGCGACGGCGGCGGTCACGTCACGGGTGATGGTGTCGCGCAGCGGGCAGCCGGCGACTGTGAGATATACCTCAACCCTGACCTTGCCGTCAGGGGCGATTTCGACGTTCTTGACCATGCCCAGGTCGGTGATCGGCCGCCGGATCTCGGGGTCGTTGACCCGCGCCAGCGCCTCGTTGACCTGATCGGTCGTGGGCGGCGGGGTGAGTGCTGACGGACTCATGGCTTCATGCTACGTGGCCGGGGCCGCAAACCTGGCGGTGTGGGAGGAACCGTCGGCCGGTCCCTCCCACACCTGTGATTCAGTGGCTGGGTTCGCCCGTGGCCGGGTCCAGCAGGTACGGCGCGAAGCTGGGGTGGTCCCAGCTGAACATGTCGTTCAGCGAGCCGGCCAGGTTGTCAAAGGACGAGTTGCCGGTCCGCTGCCCGCCCAGCCAGTTGTCCTCGATGAACGCCAGGACCGAGGTCTGGTCGGCGATCGTGTTGCCGACGTAGTCGGTCTTGGCGTACGGCGAGATGACCAGCAGCGGCAGCCGCTGCCCGTAGCCGCAGCGGTCCTGGATGCCGCCCATCGGCTGGCCGTGCCCGCAGACTCCGGGGCCGTTGAGCGCGTCCAGCGCCGGGTCGGCGGAGGAGTTGATGATCGGCGGCATGACGTGGTCGTACCAGCCGTCCGAGTCATCGTAGGTGATCATGATCGCGGTGCTGCGCCAGAACTTGGACCGCTGGATCGCGTTGATCGTGTTCACCAGGAAGTGCTGCTCGTCGATCGGGTCGGAGTACCCCGCGTGCCCGTCCTGGTACTCGGCGGCCTTGAGGTAACTCACCGCCGGCAGGTTCCCCTGGTCGAGGGCCTTGAAGAACCAGCTCAGGTCGTACTCGTGGTTGGCCGGCCCATTGTGCCCGACCTCGGCGACGCTGGCCGGCGGGGTGTGGTCCGGGTTGGCCGTGGACCTGTAGTACTCGAACGGGTTGTGGTGCGGGCTGTAGTCGGCGACGGACACGCCGCCGATGTTGGTGTGGCTGGCGCCGCACACCGGCGCGCCGCCCGAGGTGGAGCTGGTCGGGGCGAAGCCGCCCTGGAACCAGCCCCAGCTGATGCCCTTGGTGTTGAGCAGGTCGCCGACGTTCTGCCCGCTCATCTTGACCGTCGGGTTGCCGTGGTTGGCGCAGCCGTCGTAGAACGGGTCGGGGTCGCCGTAGACGGTTCCGGCCCCGCTGGCGTCGGGGGAGCCCACCGCGCCCGGGTCGGGGACGGCCTGCCCGGCCGCGTTCAGCGGGGTGCCGCCGCCCGTCTGTCCGGAGATCAGGTTGAGCGCCCCCGGGGTGGACGGCCCGAACTCGGTGTCGTAGAAGTTGTCGCTCATCGCGTAGCGCTGGGCGTAGTTCCACAGCCCGGTCACGGTGTTGCCGTCGTAGTAGTCCATGACCAGGCCGGGCGCCTCGTAGTTGGGCGGAGAGCAGGTGCTGACCCCCGTCTCCTCCACGAACTTGTCCATCAGCCCGCTGTCCATGGCCTTCTGCTCGGCGGTGTAGCCGTGGTCCTGGTCACAGGTCAGGGCCTGCGCCGGGGTCAGCCGCTGAGGGCTGGCCGAGTTGGGATTGTGGTTCAGCAGCACGGGGGTCAGGCCGTTCACGCTCGGCGTCCCCGGCTGGGTGTGGAAGGGGTTCCCGTCGGTGTTCGCGGCGTGCGGGTAGGTGCCGAAGTAGTGATCGAAGCTGACGTTCTCCTGGAAGATCACAACGAGATGCTGGATGGGGGTGGCGGTGCTACTGCCGGGGGCATGCTGCGGGGCGGAAGCGCCGAAGGCGGGAGCCGCGATGGCGGCCGTCCCGCCGGCCAGGCAAAGCCCGCCGGCGGCGGCGACGGCGAGCATTCTCCGGAAAGACCGGTGCATCAGGAACCTCCACACTGGTGGCTGTGACGCTTGGGGTTATGGCGACGCTGACGATGGCCGGCCAGGCGCCTGTCTGGGTGAACGGAAAGTAGCGCTGCGGATAACAGGGTGCGAGAGTTCGGTGCCGCTCTGTCATCGGACGCGCGGTCACCAAGCGCCGAGTCTCCTGGCGCTGTGTCTTCTGGCGCCGTGTCCTCCAGCACGGGGGCGAGCCGGAAGACGGCGCCGGAACGCGCCCACCGCTGCGCGGGCGAAGTCTCTCCCTCCGCCAGCACCGCGTTGAGACGGCCGGCCACGAGCGGGCCGATCACCTCATCCCACTCCCCGGAGCCGGGCTCCACCCGGCCGACAGCGGCCGTCCATTCCACCCGGCCGCCTGCGGCCTGGCCGCCCGCGACGATGACGGTGACCCGGCCGGCGTCGGCCAGCCCCGACAGCGGCTGCTCCCCGGGGCCGGTGACCACGTACGCGGCGCCTGGTAAGCCCGGGCCAGGCCGCCCGGCGCCCGCCCACCAGATATGCCAGGCCGGGCGGGGACGGTCCTGTCCGGCGATGGCGATCCAGATGAGGCCTGCGCGCTTGGTAGCCTCCGCGATGAGGTCAGGCGGGGTCTGACTCACTAGCACAGGGTCCCATGGGAGGCGGGAGGCCAGAAAGTGCCGCAGGAATATCGGTCCCGGCGCTCCTGCCTGGCGGTGCCGGGCAGCAGCCAGAGGTTCCTGGACAAGGCCCGTGGCCTCGCCGCCGACGAGGTGTTCCTCGATCTGGAGGACGCGGTCGCCCCGGCGGCCAAGGACGCGGCCCGGCGCAACGTGATCGCCGCGCTGAACGACGGCGGATGGGGCCGCAAGCTGGTGGCGGTCCGGGTCAACGACGCGACCACCCGGTGGGCCTACCGCGACGTGGCCGAGGTGGTCGTCGCCGCCGGGCGTGGCCTGGACGCCATCATCCTGCCCAAGGTCACCGACCCCGGCCACGTGGTCTGGCTGGACCTCATGCTGGGCCAGATCGAGCAGGACACGGGCGACGAGCCCGGCCGGATCGGCATCGAGGCGCAGATCGAGGACGCGCGGGGGCTGGCCAAGGTGGACGAGATCGCCGCAACGTCGCCCCGGCTGCGGGCGCTGGTGTTCGGCCCGGCCGACTTCATGGCCAGCGTCGGCATGCGGTCGCTGCGGGTGGGGGCTCAGCCCGTCGGGTACGTGGGCTCCGATGCCTACCACTACCCGCTGCTCCGGATCCTGGTGGCGGCGCGCTCTCACGGGCTGGCGGCGATCGACGGGCCCTACCTGGCGATCGGTGACCTCGACGGCCTGGCCAAGTCGGCCGCCAGCACCGCCGCGCTCGGCTACGACGGCAAATGGGTCCTGCATCCCACGCAGATCGAGATCGTCAACAGCGCCTTCGCGCCCAGCCAGGAGGATTACGAGCGCGCCGAGCTCATCATCGACGCCTACCGCTACTACACATCGGTGGAGCATCGCGGGGCCGTCATGCTCGGCGACGAGATGATCGACGAGGCCTCGCGGAAGCTGGCGCTGGTGGCGGCGGCGAACGGGCGCGCGGCCGGCCTGCGCAGGTCGCAGCGGTTCGAGCCGCCGATGCCGGAAGGACCCGTGCCCGACGGACCCGTGCCCGACGGATCAGCCGAGCACGCCCCACCCGGCGAGGGTCCCAGCCAGCCCGCTGGTTAGCTCCAGGCGATCAATCTCGCTGGGATGCACCCACCGGGCATCGGCGGCATCGTCGCCTGCAACGAGCCGTCCATCGCTGACGCTGGCCGCGTAGTCGTAGATGTCGAAGATGGCCCCGTCCGGCGCGGGCCGCTCCACCGCACCGACCAGTCGGCCCGGCTCCACCCACAACCCGGTTTCCTCGTGCACCTCCCGCACCACTGCCTGTGGGTCGCTCTCGCCCGGCTTGACCCGGCCACCCGGCAGCGACCAGCGGCCCTCCTCCGGCTCGTGGCCCCGCTGGATCAGGAGCAGCCGCCCGGTGTCGTCGGTGATGATGGCGCCCACGCACCTAATCCGTGGTCCCGGCATGGACCAATTATCGCTGCGCATCTCGATGGGGGTACTTGACGTGAGCCTGCGCAGCGGTCAACGTCGGTGTCCATGAAGGGGGCCTCGATGTGCCCGCGCTGCGGCGGGGCGGTGAGCGAGCCGAGCGCGTGGTCCGGCGGCTGGCAGTGCCAGCTGCACGGCGTGGTGTACCCGCTGCGGCCCGCCTACCGCCCGGTGCCGGACGGGCTGAAAGGGCTACTGCGCGACGCCGTGCTGCCGGTCTGGCTGCCGTGGCCGCTGCCGGACGGCTGGCTGGTGACCGGTTTCGCCGGCGCGGGGGACGACCGGGACGGCACCCGTGCCGGTGTGGTCGCCCTGTCCGGGCCCAGCCCGGTGGGCGGGCTGGGTGAGATGCTGCTGGTCTCCGAGGAGATGGGGGTGGGCCTCGGCGCCTGGCTGGCGGGCCTGCCCGGGCCCGACCCCGGCGAGGGCTTCGCGACCGGGGCACCGCATGCCGTTGTCCGTTACCGCCACCACGACTTCCCGCTCTGGCACGTGGAGGCCCCCGGCCGGGCCGCCTTCGCCGGGGAGGTGCAGGGGAACTGGCTGTGGGTGCTGCTGTGGCCCGACACCGCAGGGGTGCTCCTGGTGGAGCCGCTGATCCTGCGTGACCTGCGTGATCCGGGCCAGGACCTGGATCTGCCCTTTGGCGCGCTTTCGCCGCGCCTGCCGCGGTAACCGCCGTCCGCGACTGACTGTGCCTGCCCCTACGATGAGCGATCGTGCGCATCGATCTCCACTCGCACAGCACCGCCTCGGATGGCACCGACCCGCCCGCCGAGGTTATGCGCCGTGCCCGCGGCGCGGGCCTGGACGTGATCGCGCTCACCGACCACGACACGCTGGCCGGCCACGACGAGGCCCGCCGGGCCCTCCCGCCCGGCCTGACCCTCGTGCCCGGGATGGAACTGTCCTGCCGCCTTGACGGGCACAGTGTGCATCTGCTGGCCTACCACGTCGACCCGGCGCAGGCCGAGCTGGCAGAGCAGCTTCCCGCGATCACCACGGACCGCCTGCGCCGCGGCCGGGAGATGGTGGCCAAACTGCGCGAGCTCGGCGTGGACATCACCTGGGAGCAGGTGGCAGCCATCGCCGGCGACGCCGTGGTGGGCCGGCCCCATATCGCCCGGGCGATGGTGGCCGCGGGCGCCATCGCCAGCCCGCGGGAGGCGTTCACCCCGGACTGGATCGGGCCGGGCGGCCGGGCCTACGTGAGCAGGTACGCCCTCGACCTGGAGCGGGCGATCCGCCTGGTCACCGCCGCCGGGGGGGTGAGCGTGCTCGCCCACCCGGGGTCGCCCCAGCGGGGGTGGGTGATCGGTGACGAGGCCGTTGAGCGGCTGGCGCGCGCCGGGCTGGGCGGGCTGGAGGTCGCCCACCCGGACCACGACGAGGCGGAGCGCCGGCGCCTGGCCGGCCTGGCCGCCGGGCTCGGCTTGGTCTCCTCTGGGGGAAGCGATGATCACGGCAGCCTGACCGGCCACCGGCTCGGATGCGAGACGATCGCACCGGGGGAGTACGAGCGGCTGATATCGCTGGCCGCCGGAGCCTGACTCGGGAAGGGGAAGGGACACCATGGACGCGCGGATCGAGCGGGTGGTGCCGGGCGGGCGGCCCAGCTGCAACACCTGGCTGATCGGGAACTCCGACGAGGTCATCGTGGTGGACCCGGGCAGCGATGCGCAAGCGGTGCTCAGCGCCGTCTCGGACCGGGAGATCCTGGCCGTGATCTGCACCCACGGCCATGAGGGGCACGTGGCGGCGGCGGTGGAGGTCGCCGCGCGCGACGAGGCGCCGGTGGCGCTGCACCGCCGGGACGTGCTGGCCTGGCGGGAGGTGCACCTCGGCCGGGAGCCGGACATCGAGATGGAGGAAGGCGGCATTTTCGAGGTCGCCGACGTCGCACTCGAGGTGCTCCACACTCCCGGCCACAGCCCTGGCTCGGTCAGCCTCTACTGCGAGGGCCTCGGGGTGGTGTTCTCCGGTGACGCGCTGACCGCCGACGGGCCGGCCCCGCACGCCGGTGAGTACCCCGACTTCCCCGGCCAGCTCAGCGCGATCGGGCAGGAGCTGCTGACGCTGCCGGGGGAAACGAGGGTGCTGCCGGGTCACGGCAAGGAGATCACGATGGAGACCGCGGGCCGGCGGTTCGACGCGTGGGTGGCGGCGGGCCCAGCGGGCGGCCGGGCCGGGACGGGGTGAGCCATGGAGCAGCCCATGCTGGAGGGCATGCCGCGCCGGCTGTACCCGTGCACGCCCACCCGGCTGGCCAACTGGCTGGACTGCCCGCGCCGGTACCGGATGACCTACCTGGACCGCCCGCCGCCGTCCAAGGGGCCGCCCTGGGTGCACAACAGCCTCGGCGCCAGCGTCCACAACGCACTGGCTGGATGGTGGCGGCTGCCGTTCGCCAAGCGCACCGTGGCCGCCGCGGGCGACCTGCTCGATCGCGGCTGGATCGACCAGGGCTATGCCAGCGACGCCCAGTCGGCGCAGTGGCGGGACAGCGCACGCGGCATGGTGGAGCGGTATACGGAGACGCTCGACCCGGCCACGGAGCCGCTGGGGGTGGAGCGCACGGTGGGGGCCCGCACCGAGCAGATCGTACTGTCGGGCCGGGTCGACCGGCTGGATGAGCGCCGCGGCCCGGGCGGGGACCGGGTGCTCGCCGTGGTCGACTACAAGACGGGCAGGCGCCCGCTGACCCAGGACGACGCCAGGACCTCGATGCCGCTGGCCCTGTATGCGCTGGCGGCGGCGCGGATGTTCCACGCGGTATGCCGCCTGGTGGAGCTGCATCACCTGCCGACCGCCAGCGTGCACGCCTGGGAACACTCCGATGAGGGGATCGGCAGGCAGCTGCGGCGCGCCGAGAGCATCGCGGCCGAGTGCGCGGACGCCGACGAGCGGTTCCGGGCCGGGCTGCCGCCGGCGGAAGTGGATGACGTGTTCCCGCCCCGCCCGGGCCCGGCCTGCGGCTGGTGCGACTACCGGCAGGTGTGCCCGGAAGGAACGGCGGCCGCGGCCGCGCGCCAGCCCTGGGACGGACTGGCCGACTGATTACCGCCTGCCCTGGTTGTTCTCCACCGAGTTCCAGAACGTGGTGAGGGTGCTGGCGATCGTCTCCGGGGCCTCGACGGCGGGCGAGTGGGCCGCCCCGGGGATGCACACCCGCTGGGCGCCCAGCCGATGCGCCATCTCGTCCTGGATCGACGGCGCCCAGGCGTCGTCGTTCTCGCCGTAGACCACCAGCAGCGGCGCGCCCAGCGTGGCCAGGGCCGGGGTCCGGTCGGGGCAGCCCAGCAGCCCGTGGCCCATCGACCACAGCCCGGTCGGGCAGCTGCTCAGCATCCGCGTGCGCAGGAAGTCAATGACGTCGGCCGGCACCCCGTCGGCGACCGCGGCCGGCTCGAGCTGGGTGTCCCACAGCCGTTTCACCTCGGCGGCGAGCCCGTCCGTCGAGACGGGTTCCAGCTCGGCGAGGACGGCCCGGAGCACCGCGGCGCGGGGGCCGGTCAGCGCGCCCGGCCCGGAACTCATCAGCGTGAGCGAGCCGATCTGTGCCGCCTGGGCGAGCAGAAGTTCCCGCGCGACCAGGCCGCCGAAGGAATGCCCGAGCAGGTGGATCCGTTGCGGGCCGTCGGCGGCAGCCGGGCCGTCGGGGCCGGTGAGCGTATCCGCGATCATGGCCAGGTCGGCGGCCAGCGCGGGAAGGCGGTACCCGTCGGCGTCAGCCGCGGCGGGGCTCTCGTACTGCCCGCGCATGTCGATCGCGGTGACCCGCCGGCCCGCCTGGGCCAGCGGCCCGAGCACCGGCAGGAAGTCCTCCTTGCTGCCGGTGTACCCGGGGATGAGCAGCGCGGGCTGGCGCTCGGCCACCCCGGACGCGGGCTGCGCCTCGAGCGCGGCGAACGGGCCGCGGGCGGTCTCGACCGTGACCCGGCGCACCCCATCGGGTAGCCGCAGCGTCCTTGGTGTGCTCACAGGCGGTCAGCCTACCCAGGAGATCCCGCAGCTCAGCCTCAGACGGCCTCGGGGCTGGCGTCCGGCGCCGGTCCCTTCCGTCCCCGGCCACCACGCCGCCGACGTCGCGTCGCTCCCGGCGATTCGTGGCTGTTCCCGGCGGCCGGCGGGTCGGCGGCACCGGTGGCCTCCTGGCCGTGACCGGCACCGGCGGCCTCCGCCGGGAGGGCCTGCCCGCCCCGGGTGCGGCGCCGGACCCGGTCACGCCGGCGTCCGGGGGCACGCTCGCCGTCGGCGCGCGAGTCATCGCCGCGCGGGCCGGTGTCCCGCCCCGCGCCGCGCCAGGCCCCGTGCCCGCCGCGGCCGGACCGGTGCGGGCGGCGTCCGGAGGCGGAGCGCGCCTTGCCGGTTTCCCCGAGGTCCTCGATTTCCTCCGCCTCCAGGCCGGCCCGGTCACGCTGCGCCCGGGGCAGCCTGCTGCCCGCCTCGGGCGGGATGCCCAGGGCGGTGAACAGGTGCTCGGAGGTGG
This sequence comes from Streptosporangiaceae bacterium, assembly GCA_035473755.1. GTDB lineage: Bacteria > Actinomycetota > Actinomycetes > Streptosporangiales > Streptosporangiaceae > UBA9676. The sequence continues at coordinate 20,372 of DATINY010000191.1, read as the reverse complement.
AGTAGGTCTCGGGGGGATCGGCGAGATCCAGGCCCAGCGCCTCGTTAATGATCTTCCAGCGCTGGACATCGGCCCAGTCGATGAAGGTGACCGCTACCCCCGCGCGGCCGGCCCGGCCGGTCCGGCCGGTCCGGTGCAGGTAGGCCTTGTCGTCGTCGGGGCACTCGTAGTTCACCACGTGGGTGACGTCCTCGACATCGAGGCCGCGGGCGGCCACCTCGGTGGCCACGAGCACGTCCACCTTGCCGTGGCGGAAGGCCCGCAGCGCGCGTTCCCGCTGGGCCTGGCCGAGATCGCCGTGCACGGCGGCGGCGGCGAAACCGCGGACGGTGAGCGCCTCGGCTACCTGGTCGGCGGTCCGCTTGGTCCGGCAGAACACCATGGTCAGCCCGCGCCCGGTGGCCTGCAGGACCCGGGCCAGCATCTCGATCTTGTCCATCTGGTGGGCGCGGAAGGCGTGGTTCTCAGTGAGCGGCACGAGTTCGGGCTCGTCGTGGTGCTCGGCCCGGACATGCATGGGCTGCTGCAGGTGGCGGCGGGCGAGGGTGACGATCTCACCGGGCATGGTGGCCGAGAACAGCATGGTCTGCCGGCCCGGCGGGGTGAGCTGCAGGATGCGCTCGACGTCGGGGAGGAAGCCCAGGTCGAGCATCTTGTCGGCCTCGTCGAGGACGAGTGTCGCCACGTCCGACAGGTCGAGGTGACGCTGGCGCACGAGGTCGAGGAGCCGGCCGGGGGTGCCGACCACTACGTCCACGGCCGCGCGCAGGGCCTCGATCTGGGGCTCGTAGGCACGGCCGCCGTAGACGGTGAGCACCCGCGTGCCGCTGGAGCTCCCCGCCATCTGCAGATCGCCAGCGACCTGGATGGCCAGTTCCCTGGTCGGCACCACGACCAGCGCGCCCGGCGCGAGCGGGCGCCGGTCCTCGGGCTGGCCGAGCCGCTGCAGCAGGGGGATGCCGAACGCCAGCGTCTTGCCGGTTCCGGTGCGTGCCTGGCCGATGATGTCATGGCCGGCGAGGGCGATCGGGAGGGCCAGTGTCTGGATCGGGAACGCGGCGGTGATTCCCGCCGCCGCCAGCGCGTCGCAGATCGGGCCGCTCACACCGAGGTCGTGGAAGGCCGGGCTCTCCGGTGGGTTGGGGGCGCCGGCGTCGTCGTCTGAGTTGGGGGCGCCGGCGTCGTCGTCGGCTTCCCTGGTGGTCTGTATTTGTGTTGTCAGGGCTTTCAGCTTCCATCAGTGGCCCGCGGCATGGCGCTGCATTGACGCACGCCATCACCATCCCGGGCCCGGGGAGTCAAGTTCGCCGGAGGCCGGTGCACCGGACGACAGATCGTCGTGGCGTTAAGAACGCTCTGCACCAGACCCCCGCTGCCATGTGGAACACGGCACGGTACCGACCGCATTCCCTCTGGCTAAGCAATAAGTCTAGCAACATGGGACCCGTGTGGCCGTTGCGACATTCCGGTATCCGGGTCCCGATGGCCAGCTGGGCTGCTTGTTAGGCTCGCGGTGTGGCCAGCGCGGAGGGTGTCCAGGACCTGTTGGGCCTGCTCGCCTACGCCGAATTGGTCGCCTTCTTCCGGCTGTCGGAAGATGCCGCGCTGGCGCCATCGCTGTCGGACAAGGCGGCGCTCGGCGAGATGGCCGTCGCCGAGTTCGGCCATTTCCAGCTGCTGCGTGACCAGATCGCGCGGATGGACGTTCCCCCGGAGCAGGCGATGCTGCCGTTCGTGGGCCCGCTCGATGACTTCCACGCCAGGACCGCGCCCTCCAATTGGCTGGAGGGGCTGGTGAAGGCGTACGTGGGCGACGGGATCGCGGCTGACTTCTACCGGGCGATCGCCGAGCTGCTGGATCCACTGACCCGGCAGCTCGTCCTGGACGTGCTCGCGGACACCGGTCACGCCGACTTCGTCACCTCCCGGGTCCGGGCGGCCATCGGCGCCGATCCCGCGGTCGCCGGCCGGCTGGCGCTCTGGGCGCGGCGCCTGGTGGGGGAGGCTCTGGCCCAGGCTCACCGGGTGGCGGCCGAGCGCGCCCCGCTAGCGAGGCTGCTGGCCGGCGCGGTCACCAGCCAGGACGGGCCGGGTGGTGAGCAGGGTGAGATCGGCCGGATGTTCGCGCGGCTCACCGACGCGCACGACGAGCGGATGGCCGCGCTCGGCCTGGCCGGCTGGGAACGGGTGCCCGAGGCTGAGACGCCGGGCCCGGTTGGCTCACAGGCCGACGCGGGGCCCGGCTAGCTCACAGGCTGACGCCGGGCCCGGTTAGCTCACAGGCTGACGCGGGGCCGGTTAGCTCACAGGCTGCCGAAACCGACCCGGCGCTGCTCGACGCCGGCGAACTCCACGTAGCCGATCTTGTCGGCCGGCACTATGATCTTCCCGTCCTTGTCGTCCGGGAGGACGAACAGTCCGCCATCGGCCAGGGCCTTGGCCAGTGAGCGCTCGATCTCCTCCGGCGACGCCCTCGTCTCAAGCACGAGTTCCCGGGGGATCGATTGGATCCCGATCTTGACTTCCACGATGCTCCTCTCGGTGTGTTTAGCGCCCGGAATCACCGCGGTCGGTGCCGTGCTCGGGATCGCCGTCATCAGCGCCGCCGTTCTCGGGACCGCCGTATTCACCCGCCCGGGGCCAGCCGCTGATCCCCCGCCACGCCAGCCGGGCTATGAGCTGCTCGGCGGCGTCTTTGGGGATCTTATGGTCCGTGCTGAGCCAGAAGGTGGCACTGGCCTGGGCCATGCCAACCAGCCCTATGCCCAGCAGGTGGGCCTCGTCGTCGCCGACCCCCGCGTCCTCCCTGATGATCTCGCTGATGATCTCGGCGCAGTCACGCGTCGACGCCTCCAGCCGGTCGCGGACGGCGGGCTCGTTGCGCAGGTCTGACTCGAAGACCAGACGGAAGGCCTGGCCGGTGCTCTCGACGAAATCGAAGAAGGCGGTGAAGGTGGCGGTCACCCGCTGCTTGTTGTCGGTACTAGAGGCCAGCGCGTTGCGGACGGTCGCGGCCAGCGCGTCGACGCTCTCGTCGAGCAGGGCCAGGTAGAGGTCGAGCTTCCCGGGAAAGTGCTGGTACAGGACCGGCTTGCTGACCCCGGCCCGCTCCGCGATCTCGTCCATCGCGGCAGCGTGGTAGCCCTGGGCGACGAAGACTTCCCGCGCCGCGCCCAGGAGCTGCCGCCGCCGGGCGGGTTTCGGCAGCCGTGTACCCACCGTCCGGGCCTGGGGGGTAGCGGTCACTACGGTCTCCGATCCGCTGGCTGGAACGGGGCGAACTCCGCTGTCAACGGTAGTCGTCCTCGTCGAGCTTCACTTCGCGCCGCTGTTCGGCGGCATCGGCTTCATCAACGTCGAGCGGCAGCTCAGCCGGTTCCTTGTCGGCGCCCGCTTCGGCGTCCTCGGTCCACTGCTGGTCCTCGGAGTCGGGGGCCGGCTTCTCCAGATCGCGCTCGCTCATCGGTCATCTCCCTCGGGCACGCCGACGGCCAGTTCGCGCAGCGAACGCTCGATGGCCTCGCCATAGGTCGGGAAGGCGTGGACCACGTCCGCCAGCATCTTCAGCGGGATACCCGCCCGGATGGCGAGGGCCAGCTCCCCCATCCATTCTTCCGCGGACCGGCCCACGGCCGCGGCGCCGACGAGCATGTCCCCCCGGGTCCTGTCCGAGTACAACTCGATCCGCCCCCGGTCGTCGTCCTCCACGGCCGCACGGGCGGTCTCGGCCAGGTCATGGCCGACCGTGCGCAGCTGGATCCCAGCCGCGGCGGCCTGGCCGGGCGTGACCCCGACGCAGCACACCGACGGCGTAGTGTAAACACAGCGGGGGATCGCACGGTAATCGGCCACGCGGCGCTCGCCCAGGATGTTGGCGATGACCACGCTCGCCTGGTACCGGGCCGTGTGCGTGTATGGAGCGATCCCGGTCACATCACCAGCGGCCCAGACCCGGCCGGTGCCTGTCGTCGCCTCCGCGGTGGGAGAGGCTGGCTGTCCCGGTGCGGTGACCGGCTGGCCGGTGGCGGTGGCTGGCTGTCCCGGGAAGGCGCCCGGTTGCCCGGTGGCCGTGGCCGTCTGTGTGGCGCTGGCTGCCTGTGGACCAGCTGCGGGGTCTGGCCCTGGTGCCGCGGTCGGCTGCGCTGGGGGTGCGGCCGCCTGCGCCAGGGGTGCGGCCTGTTGCACGAGGGACGCGGCGGAGGCGGCCTGGTGCACAGGGGGTGTGGCCTGTTGTACTGGGAGTGCGGCGGATGCGGCCTGCTGCGCGGGGGGTGCGGTCGCCTGCGTTAGGGGTACGGCCTGTTGCTTGGGCGGTGCGGTCGGCTGAGCGGCGGATGCGGCCTGTTGCACAGGGGACGCGGCCTGTTGCACAGGGGACGCGGCCTGTTGCATGGGCGGTGCGGTCGGCTGAGCGGCGGCTGCGGCGGTCCGCTGTCCGGGAGCCGTTGCCGGTTGGCCGGTGGTTCCGGCCGGCTGCCCATTGGCTACCTGCACCCGGCAGGTCGCGTCGACCGGCAGTGCACCGGCCGGCGAGGGCATGATCCCGAGCTTGTCCAGGCCCAGACCAGCCAGCCGCGGCCTGCGGCCGGTGGCGAGCAGGATGCGGTCGCCGTCCAGGCTGGTCCCGTCGGCCAGGATCAGCGCCAGCCCCCTGTCCATCGGCGCGGCCTTGACCACCGGAGAACCGAGACGCAGATCCGCCCCCGTCCGCCGCAGCGCGTCGGACAGGATCTCGCCGGCGAACGGCGCCTCATCGGGCAGCAGCTGCGGTTCCGTCTCGATCAGCGTGACCTGGGAGCCGAAGGCGGCGTAGATCTGCGTCAGCTCGCAGCCGGCCGGTCCCGCGCCCATCACGATCAGGTGGCGCGGCAGGTCTTGAGAGCTCAGCGCCTCCGCGCTCGTCCACGTGGGTACGTCGGTCAGCCCTTCGACCGGTGGGGCGAGCGGCTCACTGCCGGTCGCGATCACCAGGTCGGCGTAGCCAAGGACGGTTTTCTCCGGCTGGCCCCGCCGGCCCCGGCCGACCGTGGTGACCTCGATCGAGCCCGGCTCCGTCACCTGACCGGTCCCGCGGATCAGCGTCACCCCGGCGTCGTCCAGCCGTGCCGCAAACCGGCTGTCGTCGAGGTGGCCAGTGACCTCATTGCGCCGGGCTACCGCGTGTTCCCAGGTCTCACCCCGGCGCGCGGAAGCCAGCATCGACTTGGACGGCAGGCATGCCAGGTACGGCGACTCGCCCCCGACCAGTCCCGCCTCAACCAGGGCGACCGAGCGGCCGGCGTCCGCCAGGCCCGTGGCGACGAGCACTCCAGATGTTCCCCCGCCAAGCACTACGACATCGAAGTCCGGCACCTGGTTACCCCTCCCAGCGACGGCAGCGACTCACTCAATCATGACAGCCGGGCGGGCGCCGGGGACGGTGTGCGGCATGGATAGGGTGCACGACCTCCGACGCCGTAGCCTGGTAGCGGACACTGAACAACAAGCAGAACGGGTATTGACACACCATGCGCAGTATGTGGAAGGGCGCCATCTCGTTCGGCCTGGTCATGATCCCGGTCAAGCTGTACGCCGCCACCGAGCAGCGCGACGTGACGTTCCGGCAGGTGCACCGGGAGGACGGCGGGCGGATCAAGTTCCGCCGATTCTGCTCGATCGACGGTGAGGAGGTCCCGTTCGCCGACGTCGCCAAGGGCTATGAGCTGCCCGACGGCGAGATGGTGGTGCTCACCGACGACGACCTGGCGGACCTGCCGCTGCCCACCGCCCACAGCATCGAGGTGGTCAACTTCACCCCGGCCGAGCAGCTGGACACCATCCTCGCGAACCGCGCCTACTACACCGAGCCGGAACCGGCCGGGGTGCGGGCATACGCACTGCTGCGGGACGCGCTGGAGCGGTCCGGCAAGGTCGCGATCGCCCGGGTCGCGCTGCGCCAGCGTGAGTCGCTGGCCTCCCTGCGCACCCGGGACGGGGTGATGGTGCTGGAGACCTTGCTCTGGCCGGATGAGATCCGGGCGGCGGACTTCGACTTCCTCGACCAGGACGTCGAGGTGCGCTCGCAGGAGCTGAAGATGGCATCCTCGCTGATCGACTCGATGACGGTGGACTTCGACCCGTCGATCTACCGCGACGGTTACCGGGAGGCGCTGGAAGAGCTCGTGGCGGCGAAGGTACAGGGCCACGAGGTGGTCCGGCCAGAGCTCAAGGTGGCAGAAGGCGGCGGCAGCCTGGCCGACGCGCTGAAGGCCAGCCTGGCGGCGGCCAAGGCGGGCTCCGCAGGAGCCACCGACGGAAACGGCAAGCGCCAGGCCCGGGGCAAGGCCAGCGCCTGACCCGCGGCACGACGCTGCACGCCGGGTGCCGGGGCTGGCCAGAGGGTTGGGCGGATAGTGCCTGAGTTGCTGATCGCCGCGCCCCGGGTGGTGCCAGGCACGGGCGAGCCCGGCATTCTCGAACCCGGGTACGTCCTGGTCGCCGACGGCCGGGTGGCCGAGGTCGCCGCCGGGCCGCCGCCCCGTTCCCCCGACCTCGCCCTCGGCGGCGGGTACATCGTGCCCGGGCTGATCGACCTGCAGGTCAACGGCTATTTCGGGGTGGACCTGGCCGAGCCGGACGAGGCCGGGTGGGGGCGCGTCGTGCGGCGATTGCCGGAGACGGGAACCACCGCGTTCCTGCCGACCCTCATCACCGCCCCGGTGGCCGAGCTGGGCGGTGTCCTGCGGTTTGCCGCAAGATTCGTTGCATATCCGCCGGTGGGCGCGCGCATTCTCGGCGTTCATGTGGAGGGACCGTTCCTCGCGCCCAGCCGGGCCGGGGCCCACCGCCGGGACTTGATCATCCCCCCGTCGCCGGAGGCGGTCGCGGCCCTGCTGGCGGCGGGGACGGGGGTACTGCGGGCGGTCACGCTGGCCCCGGAGGTGGAGGGAAGCCTGGCGGCGATCACGGCCCTGGCCTCGGCGGGGATCCTGGTCAGCATCGGTCACAGTGACGCCACGGCCCGGCAGGTGACGGCGGCGGTGGACGCGGGCGCGCGAATGGTCACCCACCTGTTCAACGCACAACGGCCGCTGCACCACCGCGAGCCCGGCGTGGCCGGGCAGGCGCTCGCTGACCCGCGGCTGACCTGCGGGCTCATCGCCGACCCGAGCCACGTAACCGCCGCCGTCTGCGCGATCGCATTCGCCGCCGCCCCGGGCCGGATCTTCCTGGTCACCGACGCGTCCGCGGCCGCCGGCATGCCGCCGGGACGGTACCGGATCGGCGGGGCGCCGGTCGAGGTGCGGCCGGGGAACGACGCAGCTCCCCGGCGGCCGGACGGGACGCTGGCCGGATCGGTGCTGCGGATGGACCAGGCGGTGGCGAACATGGTGGCCGCCCGCGCCGGGCTGCCGGAGGCGGTCGCCGCGGCCACCCGGATCCCGGCTGACCTGCTCGGCCGCCCCGACCTGGGCCGGCTCGTGCCCGGGGCAGCGGCCGACCTGGCCTGGCTCGGCGACGATCTGCGCACTCGGGCCACCTGGGTGGCGGGCCAGCGGCTCTATCCGGCCCACCCCGTGCCCGCGTGACCCGGGCGGCACCGGCTACTGCTCGCGGTGCACCTTGTGCTGCGCAGCCTGCGCCCGCGGGCGGATCACCAGGAGATCCACGTTCACGTGCGAGGGACGGGTGATCGCCCAGACCACCACGTCCGCGACGTCATCGGCGGTGAGGGGCTCACGCACCCCGGCATAGACGGCGGCGGCCCGGTCGCGGTCGCCCCGGAAACGGTTGAGCGCGAACTCGTCGGTGCGGACCATGCCGGGCGCGATCTCGATCACCCGCACCGGCTGGCCGGACAGTTCCAGCCGCAGCGTCGCGGCGATCGCATGCTCGCCGTGCTTGGCGGCGACATACCCGCCGCCGCCTTCATAGGCGACGAAGCCCGCCGTGGACCCCATTACGACGATGGTGCCGTCGCCGCTGGCCACCAGGGAGGGGAGCAGCGCCTGGGTCACGTTCAGGGTGCCGAGCACGTTGACCTCGTACATGGCCCGCCAGTCGGCGGGATCGGAGTCGGCAACGGTCTCGGCGCCGAACGCCCCGCCAGCGTTGTTGACCAGCACGTCGCAGCGGCCGAGGGAGCCGGCGAAGGAGTCGACGGCGGCGCGGTCGGTGACATCCAGGACATATGCCTGCGCCGAGCCACCCTCCGCGCGTATCCGCTCCGCGACGGCGTCGATCCGGTCGGCGCGGCGCGCGGTGAGCACCACGTGGTAGCCGGCCTCCGCGCCGGCGAGCCTGATCGCGGTGGCGGCGCCAATGCCGCTGCTGGCTCCGGTAACGACCGCGACTGGCTGCATATCCCCGCCTTCTGTCCGCAAATCCGCCTGTCCGCAAATCCGCGCATCGGCGGTATGGGTATCCCGCCTCGGCCATGGACTGTTGATGAATTCTGCCAGCTATCCCGGGCGCCGATGTTTCCTATCGCGTCGTCTGTTCCTTACCGCGGCGTCGGGGATAGCCGCTCTCATCCCGGATAGGCCGCGGGCCCGGTGGCATAGCTGCGGCCGCTCGGGGTCACCCACACCATCGTTCCCGGCTCGGGCTGGCCGAGCTGCCAGCCGCGGGCCTGCTTGGCACGATGGTGGCGGCGGCAGAGCGGGGCCAGGTTGCACTCGCAAGTCCTGCCGCCCTGGTCATAAGGAAGGGTGTGGTCGTCGTCGCAGCGGATGGCGGGCCGGCGGCAGCCCGGGAACGAACAGGTCGGCTGCCTGATCGTGATCACGTGCCGCAGGCTGGCCGGCGGCCGGTAGGAGCGTGACTCCCGCAGATGGCCGCAGTCACCCGTCTCCAGCCTCCTGACAGCGATGCCGGTCAGCCATTCGCTGACGTCGGCCGGCCAGCCCGGGGGAGTGGCGGCGCGGCGGGAAGATCCTCCGCCGCGCGGAGAGCGGCGGGGTGGTGGCCGCGGGCGCCCGGACGGGCCGGGGCCGATACGGGCACAGCCGTGGGCCACGGGCCTCCCGCCCTCGCCGGTCAAGGTGATACACCAGCGGGCGCCGCGCTGCCCAGCCAGCCGGGCGGCGAGGTCGCGCGAGTCACCGGCGTCCAGCGGCCCGTATCCGGCGGCGTGGCCCGGGGCATCCGACAGGCCAAGCCAGGTCGCCAGGGGCATGGTCAGGTTCACTGCACCGGCCGGCCCGTGCCCGCACGGGCCGGGGCCGGGTTCACCGTGCCCCGCTCGGCCGGGACGGGTCCGGGGCGAACTGTCACCCAGGCCGGGCTTCCGCCCGGTCGGGGCGGCGATGGGCTGGCCGCTGAGGAGCGCCAGATAGACCTTCGCGCGGAGCTGGTCCATGGTGCCGCTCACCCCGGCCCGCCGGAGCGAAGCGGCCAGGGCGGAAAGATTGTGGTCCGCGGCCAGTACATCGGCCGGGGGCAGGTCCCGGCCGGCCAGGGCGGCGGTGCCGGCGTGCTCGTCCCATCTCTCGACCCGGGCGTCGCGGGCGGCCCGCTCCTTGCGCTCGCGGGCGGCGGCCGGATCGGCGGCCAGGACGGCGCGGCGGGCGGCGGCGCGCAGCTGCCCGGTGGTCTGGCCCGGGGCTTCGGCGAGAACCAGCTGCTCGACGCGGGCGGCATGCTCGTCGCCAAGGCCGGCGACCTCGTCGGCGATGACCGCCGCCCGGTAGCGGTCGATCTGCCCGGCGGTCAGCGCAGCCATCGTGGCGGGCAGGCGGCGCAGCGTGGTCGCGAGATCCAGCAGGACATCCGCTGCCCGTGCCGTCAGCGTCAGCGCAGCGGCGATCTCATCGCCGATGTGCTCCCCCGGCGCGCACGAACCCGTCCCCGCCGGGTCGGCCTCGCGGCGCGTAACCAGGTCGGTCACCGCCGCCAGCTCCAGGGCGGCCGACCACGAGGCCAGCCTCCGGGCGGCCCGCAGCACCCCGATGAGCTCATCGTCGCTGAGGCGGCCCAGGCCGGCGGTCCATGCGTCGCCGGCGAGACCGGCCAGTGCAGGCCCCGGCGGCAGCTCATCGGCGACCCCGCCAGCGGCGAACCCGCAGCCGACGCCAGGCTGCCGGGGAAGCCGCCCGGCCACGATCGCCTCCGGGCACGGCGGGTCTTCCGTGGCGGCTATGTATTCGGACAGCAGCTCCGCAGGCAGATCAGCCAGCCACGCATCCAGGCCATCCGGCGGGCCGTACGCCGGGTCGCGGACGGGCTCGCACGGCTCCCACTCATCGGGTGGCATCAGGTCCCCGGCCGCCTCCAGTGCGTCGATTTCCGCCAGGTGGGCGTCCTGGCGCGACGCGGCCCTGATGGTCGGCCCCCATACCCGGGCGAGCAGCTCCTCGCGCAGGTCAGCGGCGCACGCTGTGGGCATCCGGGCTCACCTCCCGCTGATGCGGTCAGCAACGATCCAGTACTTCGATATTAATAACGAGGTCTGACAGTATTGGTGCGCCTGAATCGAACAGAAATCTGAGTTTTATCCCGTGATAAGTGTTGTGTCCGTATGCTTGGCCGGACACCGGCGCATCTGTACCTGATGTGGGGCGCTGCGCGGCCGGTCGCCTACGCTCGGGGATGTGGATGAGCCTCGCGGCGCAGCCGGCACCTTCCGCGGCCTGATCACGGACTGGGGCGGCGTGCTGACCAGTTCCATCCCGGCCGCCGTGCGGGCCTGGCTGGACTCCGACGACATCGATCCCGACGCCTACGCGGCCGCCGTCCGCCCGTGGCGGCTGGCGGGCCGTGACCCGGTCCGGGACGGCAACCCGGTCCACGCCCTGGAGCGCGGCGAGTACGACAGCGTGGAGTTCGAGCAACGGCTGGCCTCGATGCTGGTCAGGCGCGACGGGGGCCAGGTGCTGGCCGAAGGGCTGCTCGGCCGGATGTTCGCCGCCTCGGTGCCATCCGGGCAGATGTACGCCGCGGTGCACGCCTTGCGCACGGTCGGCCTGCGCGCCTGCCTGCTGTCCAATTCCTGGGGTAACGACGCCTATCCGGGCGAGGTGTTCGACGGCATGTTCGATGCGGTCGTCATCTCGGCCCAGGTCGGCATGCGCAAGCCCGAGGAGCGCATCTACCGGCACGCCACCGAGCTGATCGGGCTCCCGCCGGCCGAGTGCGTGTTCGTCGACGACATGGAGGCCAACGTACGGGCCGCCGAGGCCATCGGCATGTGCGCCATCCTGCACACCGAGCCCGAGGCGACCATCGCCCGGCTCGCGGAACTGTTCGGCCTGCCACTCGGCTGAGCGGGGCCTCCCGCGCGGTCACCACGACGTGCTCTAGCCTTGGGCTCCGTGGGTGACTACCCAGCCCCGTCCAGCCCAGGCCGCGCGGCCAACATGCGCGCCATCCGGCGCACCAACACCAAGCCCGAGATCGCGCTGCGGAGCGCGCTGCACCGCCAGGGATACCGGTTCCGCAAAGATCTCCGCCTGGTGCTTAACGAAGGTGCCAAGGTCCGCCCGGACATCGCGTTCACCGCCCGCCGGGTGGCCGTCTTTGTGGACGGCTGCTTCTGGCACGCCTGCCCGGAGCACGGCCGTGACCCCGCGGTCAACCAGTGGTACTGGGCGCCGAAGCTGCGCAGGAACGTGGAGCGGGACCGGACGGCGGACGCGGCCCTGGCCGCGGCCGGGTGGCGGGTCGTCCGGGTCTGGGAGCATGTGGCGATCCCCGACGCGGTGGCGGCGGTGGTCGCGGAGCTGGCCCGGGACGAGCACAACGCACTCTGACCCGACCCTGAGTTCCGCGGCCGGCTGAGGACGCGGCTGCGGCGCGTGTTCTGCTGTCGGCATCGGCCATCAGTGGCACACTTTGATCACTAGATGGACGGTTCGCCCCGTTTCGTGCGGCGCCTCCGGCCGTGACTGGGGAACTCATGCGCGTGTACCTGCCAACGACGCTGACGGCGCTGGCGTGCCTGCTGCGCGCGGGCGCGATCGGCCCCCCGCCCGTGCATGGGTACGCGGTGACCCCGGCGTTGCGCGAGTGGTACGCCAGCGGCGACCTGGAGGAACTCGAGTACGTCGCGATGGCGCATGCGGCGCGGGCGTCGCTGCGACTGCTCGCCGACGACCCGCAGGCGCCCCCGCGCCGCGTGGTGCTCGCCGCCGACGTGCCCGACGAGCAGGTCGGGCATAACGGCGGCTTCGACGAGCCCACCCTGGTCGAGGTCGGCACGCCGATCGCGATGGACCAGGTGGTGTCCGCGCATGTCGACGACCTGGTCGCGGCGGCCGACATCGCGGAGGCGGCGGCGGCGCTCCCGGCCGCCGACAAGGGCGACGACGACGCGCAGTTCGCAGTGGACGGAGCGGAGGGGCATGAGCTGCTCTGGTTCGCCGCCCAGGAACTGCCCTACCTGGTCGGCTGACAGCGGGAATCTCCCCGGCGTGCCTGGATGACATCCTGGCTAGCAGAGTTAGCCTGTCATAGGTTAATCTAACCGCGTGTACTTTGACATACTGATGCTGCGGGTGCTCGCCGATGAGCCGCAGCACGGCTATGAGATCAAGAAGCGCGTCGAGCGGATCCTGGGCGGGCGGTCGATCAACAACAACGTTCTCTACCCCGCCCTGCGGCGTTTCGGCGAGCAGGGCGCGATCGAGCAGGTAGCCGCCGAGGCGGACCCGGGGCGGCCACCGCGGAACGTGTACCGGCTCACCGACACCGGACATGACCAGCTCCAGGCGATGATCAGGGACACCGACCCCACCCTGCTGGCGGACGACAACGAGTTCCAGGTAAGGGTCGCGTTCTTCGCCGACCTCGAGCCGGCCGGCCGGCTCAAGATCATCGCGGCCCGGCGGTCGATCATCGACGCGGAGATCGCCCACCTGGCCTCGCTGCGGCCGGAGGCCGCCGAGACCAGCTGGGGGCTGCGGGTCCTGGATTTCAGCAGGGACCGCTTCGAGCACGAGCGCCGCTGGCTGGACGCGCTGGACGCTGCCGCGGGGAGGGGCGATGACGGCGACCCGAGCCGATGACGGCCGCCCGGGCGGCCGAGAGCAGCGGGACCGGGGTGACGCCGGCGCCGGCGTGGCGGGCCTGTCCACGCTTACCCGGCTCGCCTTCCTCGGCGGCCCGATGCTGTCCATGATCGACTCCTCGGTGGTCAACATCGCGGTGCCCGACATCGTGACCGACCTGCACACCTCCCTGGGGACCGCCGCCTGGACGGTGAGCGGGTACCTGCTGGGCCTGGCCGCCGGCCTGGCGGCCACCCCGTGGCTGGCGCGGCGCTTCGGCACCCTGCCCGCCTACCAGGCGGCGCTCGTCGGCTTCATCGCCACGTCCGCCTGCTGTGCGTTCGCGCCAACCGTGGGTGTGCTCATCGCCACCCGCGTCCTGCAGGGGCTGGCCGGAGCGCCCATGGTGCCGCTGGCGATGGGCCTGCTGCTGGGCAAGGGAACCGGCGGCGCGCGGAGCATGCCGGTCAGCGCCGGGCTGCTGCTCTTCGCCGCCCCGGCGCTCGGCCCGGCCATCGGCGGCCTGCTCATCAGCCAGTTCGGCTGGCGGTCGGTGTTCCTGATCAACCTGCCGGTCGGGATCGCCGCCTGGGCGGCCGTGCGGCGCGGGCGCCGGGCCCTGGCCGGCGGCGGCGACCGCAGCGCCCGCCTCGACCTGGCCGGGCTGCTGCTGCTGGCCGGCGGGCTGGCGCTGGCGACCTATGGCGCGAGCCAGGGGCCGGACCGGGGATGGCTTTCGGCGGCCGCGGCACCGGCGTGGACGGGCGGGCTGGCGCTGCTGGCCGGCTACCTGCTCTGGGCACGCCTGCGGGCGGACGGCCACGCACGGCCGCCCGCGGTGAACCTGAGCCTGCTCGCCTCGCCCCTCAGGTCGGTCACGCTGGCGCTGGCCTGCGTGGCCAGCGTCGTTCTGTTTGCCGTGCTCTTTCTTGTCCCGGTGTTCCTGCAGGATGTGCAGCACCGGTCGGCGACCGTTGCCGGGCTGGTGCTGCTGCCGCAGGGGATCGTCATGGGGCTGGCCAGCTGGCTCGGCAACTCGGTGGTCGAGCGGGGCAAGGCCAGGCCCGCGGTGATCGCCTACAGCGTGTCGGCGGGCCTCGCGCTGCTCGCCGCCAGCACCGCCGGACTGGTCCTGCTGACGGCGCAGACGCCCCCCTGGCAGACCGCCGTGCTGCTGTGCGGGCGCGGCGTCGCGCTCGGCCTGACCGTGCAGCCGCTCGTGCTGGCGCTGGTCGGCGACCTCGACGACGCCCGGATGCCCGACGCCAACACGCTGTTCAACATCGCCGAACGGCTGTCCGGGTCGTTCGGCATCGCGCTGCTGGCCACCTTCTACTCGGCCCGGATCCAGATCACCGGGTCGGCGGTCACCGCGCTGCACGACTGCGCGCTGCTGCTGGCCGCCGTGTCCGCGGGCGGCGCTCTGGCCGCGCTCATGCTCCGCGGCCGGGCCCCTGGGCCCTGCCCCCCGTCCGCTCACCGTGCGACGATGGGGAAGGGCCGCCAATGAAGCCGGGTAGGTCAGGGAGTCTCATCATGGACGCCGTCACCAACGTTCCGCCTCCGCATAACGAGCCGGTCCGGCAGTACCCGCCGGGCAGCCCCGACCGGGCCGCGCTGGAGAGCAAGGTCAAGGAGCTGGCCGGAGAGCGGGCCGAGCTGACCATGACCATCGGCGGCCAGCAGCGGATGGGCGGCGGCGAGCCGGTCGACGTGGTCGCGCCGCACAACCACCGGCACGTGCTCGGCACCATGCGCAACGCGACCGCCCAGGACGTGACGGCCGCGGTCGAGGCGGCGGAGGCGGCGGCGCCGGCCTGGCGGGCGCTCTCGTTCGACGACCGGGCCGCGGTCATGCTCAAGGCCGCCGACCTGCTGAGCGGCCCGTGGCGGGCGACGATCAATGCGGCCACCATCCTCGGCCAGTCCAAGTCGGTGTACCAGGCCGAGATCGACGCCGCCTGCGAGCTGATCGACTTCTGGCGCTACAACGTCCACTTCGCGCGGCGGCTGCTGGCGGAGCAGCCGGAGTCCAGCCCCGGGGTCTGGAACCGGATGGAATACCGGCCGCTGGAAGGGTTCGTGCTGGCCATCACCCCGTTCAACTTCAGCTCGATCGCCGGGAACCTGCCTACCGCGCCCGCGCTGCTCGGCAACGTGGTGGTGTGGAAGCCATCCCCCACCCAGCAGCTCGCCGCCCACTACACGATGCGGGTGCTGGAGGCGGCGGGGCTGCCGCCCGGGGTGATCAACCTGGTGACCGGGGACGGTCAGGCGGTATCGGAGGTGGCGCTGCCGCACCGGGACCTGGCGGGCATCCACTTCACCGGGTCCACCGCGACGTTCCAGCATCTGTGGCGGACGGTGGGGGAGAACATCGCCGGCTACCGCGGCTACCCGCGGCTGGTCGGGGAGACCGGCGGCAAGGACTTCGTCATCGCGCACCCCTCCGCCGACCCGGCGGTCCTGGCCACGGCGCTGGTCCGGGGCGCGTACGAGTACCAGGGGCAGAAGTGCTCGGCCGCCTCCCGGGGGTACGTGCCGCGCTCGTTGTGGCAGGGCATGCGCGACGACTTCCTGGCGCAGGTGGAGTCGCTCACCGTGGGCGACGTCGGGTCCGACCTGTCGCTGTTCATGGGTGCGGTCATCGACGAGCGGGCGTTCGCTAAGCACACCCGGGCGCTGGAGGCCGCCCGGGCCAGGCCGTCGGTGCGGGTGCTCACCGGCGGGCAGACCGACGACTCCGAGGGCTATTTCGTCCAGCCGACCGTGCTGGAGTGTTCCGACCCGGCCGATGAGGTGTTCACCACCGAGTACTTCGGGCCGATCCTCGCCATCCACGTCTACGACGACGCCCGTTACGACGACATGGTCGCCCAGGCCGCCGACGTCGCGCCCTACGCGCTGACCGGCGCGATCATCGCCCAGGACCGGGCGGCGATCGCGGCCGCCACCGACGCGCTGCGGTTCTCGGCGGGCAACTTCTACATCAACGACAAGCCGACCGGGGCGGTCGTCGGGCAGCAGCCGTTCGGCGGGGCGCGGGCCAGCGGCACCAACGACAAGGCCGGGTAGATCTTCAATCTGATCCGGTGGGTGAACGCCCGCGCCATCAAGGAACTGTTCGTCCCGCCGGTGGACTACCGCTACCCGCATATGGGCTGATCCGGGGCGGCCGCGCCGCTACCGGACGACCTTGTAGCCGGTCATGTGGAAGAACGGGCCGCCTTCCTTGGCGTTCGGGACGCCGGGCCGGATCTGGATGGTGTGCCGCCCCGATGTAGGCCAGCGCCAGGCGAACAGCACCGAGTCCGGCAGGCTCCGCCCGGAGCTGGACTTGTCCTGCCAGATGCCGGTCTGATCGTAGGTCCGGGCCCCGTCGACGAAGACCTGGGCGTGGCCGGGCTGGCAGCAGATCTCCCCGATGGTGCCGATGATCGCGACCGCGCGTCCGGTGAAGGTGAACCCGACGGGGCGGGCGGACAGGCGCAGGTCATGGCGGACGAAGGTGGCATGGCGCCAGAATCCCGGGTCGGCCGGCCTGCCGCGCGGATCGAGGGCGGCCGCCGCCAGCGCGAGGGTGAGGCCGCCGTTGACCTGCCAGGCGGTCACCGGCGCCCGCGGCGGCGGCCCGCCGAAGTACCGGCCGTAGGTTCCGCTGGCGGTGCGGCCGGACGCGGCGGCGCTCGCCGCCGCCAGCAGCCAGTGGCGGGCGAAGCCCTGGCGCCCGGCGGTGGCCATGTCGTACATCGCCTCGATGAGCGGCTCGGTGACGTCGTTCTCGGCCTGCAGATCGGCGTAGACGCCGGTGGCGTCGCCCAGGTGCCGGGCCACGGCCCGGGCGGTGGCGGCCGCCTGGCCGAGGTAGGACGCGTCGCCGGTGGCCCGGGCCAGGTAGAGACCGGCCCAGATCATGTTGCCGTTGACCGAGCCGAAGTAGCGGCCGGGCACCTGGGTGCAGGCCGACCCGTTGTCGAACACGTACACGGTGTAGAGCGGCACGCCGGGGGACAGGAAGTACCTCCGGACCGCGGCGTACTCCGTCACCGCGTCCCGCAGGTAGCCCGGGAACCTGGTGACCTGATAGAGCAGCAGGGCGGCCTTGATGTAGTTGGACCCGGTCTCCAGGGTCTTGAGCCTGGTGCCGCCCCCGCCCGGTTGCTGGTAGTCGACGGCCGGGCAGGCGCCCAGGGCGAAGCGGGACCGGCCGTCCGCCACGAAACGGAAGGCGGCCTCCGCCTTCGCGAGGGCCGTCACGTCCCGGGTGACCTGGTACTCACGGACATCCGCGATCGTGTCCCACACCGGCACGTCACTGGAGGTGTGGACGGCCGGGGAGTAGCTGACGGCGGTGCCGCGCAGCGCGCTCATGATGGGCCTGACGCCGCGGTCGTGGGTGAGGCTCCAGTGGAAGTACAGCGCGTAGGTCAGCGAGTCAACGCCCCAGTCGACGTTGCCGGTACCGCAGATGTGCGGCACGCAGACGTTCCACTCCCCTCCGCCGGCATAGTAGCCGTGCTCCAGCGTGTGCAGCGCCTGCCGGCCCAGTTCCGCGTACGTCGGGTCGCGCGGGCCAGGCTGGCCGGGCGGCGAGCAGGCGGCCAGCGCCGCGGCGGCGATGGCCAGCACCATGAGCAGGGCGGCGAATGGGGTGCCGCGGCGGCCCGGCCCGGCGTTTGCCCGCGGCCTGGCGTTCGGTCGCGGGCAGACGTTCAGCCGCGGCCTGGCACTCCTGGGCATGGGCCGTTCTCCTGCGTTCTCCTGACGCCGGTCCGGGGGCGCTCCACACTAGCGGGTGGCGCCCCCGCCGTACGGCCATGCTGGACCACGCCCCCGCCACCCTGACGATCAGCCCCGGAGGTCCCCATTCACCGCCTGGTCCTGTGGAACATCGACCTGACCCTCGTCGACGTGGGGCGGGTGACCCGGGCCGCGTACGCGGATGCCTTCCGTAAGGTGACCGGCCGGCCGCTGGTGCGGCTGCCGCAGGTGGCCGGGCGGACGGAGTCGGAGATCTTCTTCGACGCGCTCGCCCTGAACCAGGCCGACTCCCCCGCCACGGGCGAGGAGGTGCTCGGCCGGTTCGCCGCCGAACTGACGTCGTCCTTCCACGCCCGCCGCAGCCTGCTCACCGAGCAGGGCCGCCTGCTCCCCGGCGCCCTGGCGGCCGTGACGGAGGTGGGCGGGCTGGCCGGCGTGGTGCAGACCCTGCTCACCGGCTCGCTCAAGCCGAACGCGATCGAGAAGCTGCATGCCTTCGCCCTGGAGGGGTTCTTCGACACCGAGGTCGGCGGGTACGGCTCCGAGGTCTTCCCCAAGGGCGCGCTGCTGCTGAACGCGCGCACCAGGGCGGCGGAGAAGTACGGCGTGGAGTTCGCCGAGGACGCGACGGTGTACATCGCCGACTCCAGCCGCGACGTGGCGGCCGCCCAGATGGGGGGCGCACGCTCGGTCGGGGTGGCCAGCGGGCGCTCGTCAGCCGGCGAGCTGCGGGATGCGGGCGCGGACGTGGTGCTGGCCGACCTGTCCGACACCGCGAACGTGGTGCGCGCGGTCGACTGGCTGACCACCTCGGTACCGGCCGGCTGATCCCACCGGCCGGCGTTGCGGCGGCGCGGCGGAGGCTCGATGCTGGGGCGTATGCCGGACAACGAGGCGCTGGCGGGCACCGGCCTGCCTGGCAGCGGTTATGGGGACGTGCTGTGGGAGCCGTCCCCCGAACTGGTCGAGCGTGCGCGGGTCACCGACTACCGGCGGTGGCTGGCCGAGCGTGGCGTGGGTAAAGATGATCAGGCCGCGGCGGGAGACAGCCCAGCCGCGCGCGACTACCACCTGCTGTGGCAGTGGTCGGTCGATGAGCCGGCCGCGTTCTGGGGCTCGCTCTGGGACTACTTCGGCGTGCTCGGCGAGCGCGGCGACGGGCCGGTGCTGGCGGGCGGCCCCATGCCCGGGGCCAGCTGGTTCCCCGGCGCCACCCTCAACTACGCGCGCAACGCCCTGCGGACCGCGCTGACGGACCCGGCCAGGATCGCGGTGTTCGCCCGCGACGAGGAGGGCGGGGCCACGCTGACCTACGCCGAACTTGCCGCCGAGGTGGCCCGGGTGCGGGCCGGGCTGGTGGCACTGGGGGTGACCAGGGGCGACCGGGTCGCCGCGTTCCTGCCCAACATCCCGGCCGCACTCATTGGGCTGCTTGCCACCGCGAGCCTGGGCGCGATCTGGTCCTCGTGCTCGCCCGACTTCGGGCCGCACAGCGTGATCGACCGCTTCGCGCAGATCACACCGAAGGTGCTGCTGGCCACCGGCCGCTACCGGTACGGCGGCAAGGAGTTCGACCGGAGGCCGTCGGTCGAGGCCATCGCCGCCGCCCTGCCGGGCCTGGCCGCGGTGGTCATGGTCGGCGAGCCGGGCGGGGACGATCGGGTCACCGTCCCGCCCGGTGTGGCCACCGTGCCCTTCCACGCGCTGCCGGGCGCCGCCGATGAGCCGCTGGAATACACCGAGGTGCCGTTCGGCCATCCGCTGTGGGTGCTGTACTCGTCGGGGACCACCGGCCTGCCCAAGGCCATCGTGCACAGCCACGGCGGGATCGTGCTCGAGCACCTGAAGGCGCTGTGCCTGCAGCAGGACCTCGGCGCCGGGGACGTGTTCTTCTGGTACACCACCACCGGCTGGATGATGTGGAACTACCTGGCCGGCGGCCTGCTCGCGGGCGCGGCCATCGTCGCCTACGACGGCAGCGCCACCCACCCGGGCACCGACGCGCTGTGGCGGATGGCCGCCGCCACCGGCGTCACCTATTTCGGTACCGGCGCCCCCTACGTGATGGCCTGTGCCAAGGCCGGCCTGTCACCCGGGCGGGAGCTGGACCTGGCCGCGCTGCGCGGCATCGGCTCGACCGGATCCCCCCTCCCCCCGGAGGGCTTCCGGTGGGTCTATGAGCGGGTGGGCACGGGCCTGCAGCTCGGCTCCTTCTCCGGCGGCACCGACCTGTGCACCGGTTTCGTCGGCCCTTCCCCGCTGCTGCCGGTGCGAGCGGGCATCATCGCCGGGCCCTGCCTCGGGGCGCGGGTGGAGGCGTACGACGCGGCCGGCCGGCCGGTCACCGGCGAGGTCGGCGAGCTGGTCATCACCGGGCCGATGCCGTCGATGCCGACCGGCTTCTGGAACGACCCGGACGGCGAGCGGTACCGGGCCAGCTACTTTGACGCCTACCCCGGCGTCTGGCGGCACGGCGACTGGATCATGATGCTGCCCGACGGCGGATGCGTCATCTTCGGCCGGTCGGACGCCACCTTGAACCGGGGCGGCGTGCGGATGGGGACCAGCGAGTTCTACCGGGTGGTGGAGCGGCTGCCGGAGATCGCCGACAGCCTGGTGGTCGACACCGGTCAGCTCGGGGAGGAC
>DATINY010000190.1:0-16053 GCA_035473755.1 Streptosporangiaceae bacterium | reverse complement strand
GAGGCTAAGGTCTAGACCGTAAGCGCCACCGTATGCCACCTGGGCGGAAAGGGTCTAGACAGTTAGCCGGTGGGACCTTACGCTACGCCTCATCCCGCGCCGCCATAAGCTGCCCCGCGAGGTGCGGCCAGGCCGTACAGGGGAGGACCGGAACCATGAGCGCCGAATCACATACCACCTCCGACCAGCAGGACTCCGCCGACCTCGCCCAGTACGGCTACAAGCAGGAGCTGAAACGCTCGCTCGGGCTCGGCAGCTCGTTCGCGGTGGCGTTCAGCTACATCTCGCCGTCGACCGGGATCTTCACCCTGTTCGCGCTGGGCCTGACCACGCTGGGCGGGGTGTTCATCTGGACCTGGCCGGTGGTCGCGGCCGGCCAGTTCATCATCGCGCTCAACTTCGCGGAGGTCTCCAGCCACTACCCGGTGGCCGGCTCGGTGTTCCAGTGGACCAAGTACCTGGCGAACCGGAGCTACTCCTGGTTCACCGGCTGGATCTACCTGTTCGCGGGCATCATCACCGTCTCCGCGGTGGTGGCGACGCTGCCGCTGGCACTCATCCCGGCGCTGAACGGCCTGGGCTGGCACAGCCTCGGCGCGGGCGACTCCAACACCGTGCTGCACACCCAGCTCGTCATCGCGCTGATCACCCTGGTGGTGATCACGGTGCTGAACATCTACGGCGTGAGACTGGTCGCCATCATCAACAACACCGGCGTGGTATTCGAGATCCTCGGCATGTTCGTCTTCGCACTCGTCCTGCTGGCCTTCCACAACCATCAGGGCCTCCACGTGGTGACCAACAGCGGCGGCATCCACGTCGGGGCCAACACCTTCCTGGCGGCCATGTTCATGAGCCTGTTCGTCATCTACGGCTTCGACACCGCCTCTACGCTCGCGGAGGAGACGCGCGACCCCCGCCGGGCGGCGCCCAAGGCCGTGCTCTACGCGGTGATCGGCGCGTTTATCATCGGCGGCGTGTTCCTGCTGGGGCTGCTGGTGGCGATCCCGGCTCACCTGGGGGTGAAGGGCGCGATGGCGGCGAATGGCGGCCTCGGCCTCGCCCCCGCGCAGATCATCGACGCGAACTTCTCCACTGCCTTCGCGACCATCTACCTGCTGGTCGTTTCTGCCGCGATCTTCGTCTGCTGCCTGTCGATCATGGCAGCGACGATCCGGCTGTGCTTCGGGATGTCCCGCGACAACACGCTCCCCTTCTCCAAGCCGCTGGCGAAGGTGTCGCCCCGCCTGCACACGCCGGTGTGGACCTGCATCGCGATCGCCGTGCTAGCGGCGGTGCCCTTCCTCAAGTACGCCGGGGTGCCGATCATCGCCATCGCGGCCACCGGCATGATCTACCTGAGCTACTTCCTCGGCAACATTGTGATCTTGCGGGCCCGCGCCCGCGGCTGGCCGAAGACCACCGCGCCGTTCAGGCTGGGGCGCTGGGGCATGCTCGTCAACATTCTCGGCCTCCTGTACGGCGGGGCGATGCTGATCAACATCGCCTGGCCGCGGGTCGCGAGCAACCCCGAGCCCATCCAGACCGGCGGCCTGCTGACCTTCGGCATCAACTTCCTCAACCACATTCCCATCCTGTGGACCGTCGCGATCGGCATAGCCCTGATCGGGGCGATCTACTACTTCGCGGCCGGGCGCAGGAAGGAGTTCGCGCCGGTCATCGCCCCGGCCGGGGACGACGCGCCGCTGGTGACCGAGTCCGGGACCGCGCAGGACGGGTGAGCGGCTGACCGATGCCGCTACCGTCGAGGCCGCGCAAGGCGCGGGCAGCGCCGGCGACCGCCGTGGCACGCGCAGCGCCGCAGAGCCGGCGGGCGCGGGTGGCGCCGGGGATTCTTGGCCCGGCGCCGCCGGAGATCCTGCGCGGGTCGGGCGCCACCGTGTACGGCCAGATCGAGGACTGGCTGGCCGAGGCGATCGGGGCCGGGCGGCTCGCCCCCGGCGACCGCATGCCGTCCGAGCAGGACCTGGCCGCCTGGTTCGGGGTGAGCCGGATGACGCTGCGCCAGGCGCTGGCCAAGCTCGCCCGGCGCGGCCTGGTGACCCGCACCGTCGGGCGCCGGGGCGGCACGTTCGTCGCCGAGCGCAAGCTGGAGCAGGACCGCACCACCCTGGCCGGGTTCTCCGAGCAGCTGCGGCGGCACGGGATGCAGCCGGGCGCGCGGGTGCTGTTCGCGACCCAGCGCCCGGCCGGCCCGGTGTCGGCGGCCGCGCTCGAGCTGGCCGAGGGCGACCCCGTCCACGAGGTGCGGCGGGTGCGGCTGGGCGATGGCCGCCCGATCGTGCTGGAGCAGTCGCTGTTCCCGGCGGCGCTGTTCCCGGGGCTGCTCCAGTGCCGGCTCGACGGGTCCCTCTACGAGCTGCTGGAGGCCCGGTACGGCCAGCGCCCGCACCGGGCGCGGGAGAGCCTGGAGCCGGTCACCGCCGGGGTCAGGGAGGCTGAGGCGCTGGAGGTGGCCGAAGGCGCGCCGCTGATGCTGGTCGAGCGGGTCGCCTACGCCCAGACCGGGCAGCCGGTCGAGTTCGCCCGCGACCTGTTCCGCGGCGACCGTACCCGGATCGTCATGTGGACCTCGGAGCTGGCCGGGGTCATCTGACCGCGGGGCGCCCCGGCGGCCGGTGCCGCCCTACGGCACGGTCACCTCGAACCACAGCCCGCCATTGATGTTCAGCTTGTTGCCCTTGGCCTGGCCGGGGGCGGTGTCGGCGATGTAGGTGTACAGCGGGTGCCCATTGTAGGTGGCCTGAAGCGAGCCGTCCGTGCGCCTGGCAGTGCCCAGCTTGCCGGTCACGCCGGTCACACCCGCCGCCACGGTCACCGGGCCCTTGACCGGCGGCCAGTAGGCGGCGCAGCTGCCGTAGCAGACCGACTTGTTGAGCTTGTCGGGGGCGAACGTGTACAGGGTGAGGCCCTTGGCGTCGGTCAGCACGGTCACGTTGCCGATCTTCATGGTCCGCACGGTGCTGGCTGACGCCCCGCTGCCGCCGCCCGTTGCCACCCCACCGGTGTTCACGGCCGCCACCGAGCCGCCGAGAACGACCAGGGCCAGCACCGACACGCCGGTGACCAGCAAGCCCGCCCATGGCACGCCGGCCCGCAGCCGGGCGCCGATCCCGGACACCGCCTCGTGCCGCCCCACCGCGCCCGGCGCCGGGGTCAGCGCGAGCATGCCCAGCGCCGCCGCCGCGGCT
This sequence comes from Streptosporangiaceae bacterium, assembly GCA_035473755.1. Classification (GTDB taxonomy): domain Bacteria; phylum Actinomycetota; class Actinomycetes; order Streptosporangiales; family Streptosporangiaceae; genus UBA9676. The sequence goes on along the minus strand of DATINY010000190.1, from coordinate 12,841 downwards.
ATCTCGATCACCCCGGCCACGATGCCCGCGGTCGTGCGCGTCTCCTTGAAGCCGAACAGGCCCACCCACAGCGACAGCAGATACCCGCCCAGCGTCGCGAGCGCGAACGCGGCCCCGGCCGCCGCGGCAAGCCGGCTGCCGTAGACCAGCACGGCAATGCCGAGCACGAACCCGGTGATCACCTGGAACAGGAACAGCCAGCCGATCGTCGGGATGTTGTTGAAGCCGGTCAGGTACAGGTCGAAGTGAATCGCGGCGGCCGCGATCAGCAGCCCGCCCCCGGCTACGCGCAGAACGAGCCGCGGCCAGCCCGCCACTGGCCGCGGCTCTCTGTTCATGTCAATCTCTCCCGGCAAACGTGCGCTGCGTCAGTACCCGTAGCCCCCGCCGCCGCTGCTCCCACCGGAGCTGCTGCCGCCAGAGCTGCTGCTGCCGGCCGAAGACGCCGCCGCGGCGACCTTCGCACCGGTGGGGGTCATCACCCACCAGAGGCCGCCCGAGGCGTTCAGGCCGTTGCCCTTGACCTGCCCGGGAGCGGTGTCGGCCACGTAGGTGTACAGCGGGTGCCCGTCATAGGTGGCCTGCTTCACACCGTTGGTGGTGATCACGCCCAGCGTGCCCGAGACACCGGAACCGGCAGCGGCCGGGCCTGGCACGATCGGCCAGTACTTGAGGCACGAGGTGTTGCAGTTCGACTTGGTCGAGGTGTCGGGGACGAACCAGTAGACCGCCATCCCCTGGGCGTTGGTCAGGACCTTCTTGCCGTTGAACGTCGTCATCTTCAGCGTCGTCCCCGACGCCGCGGAAGAAGCGGCGCTCGGCGCCGAACTGCTGGCCGAACCGCTCGAGCCCGAGGATGAGCTCCCGCATGCAGCGAGAACCAAAGCGGCGGCGGCGAACCCGGCGGGCGCCCACCACTTGCCACGCATCGCATCTCTCCGTTCGTGATTGACGGCATCAGATACCCCAGACCACGTAGCGATCACGCTATCCGTTCACTGCAGGCGAGAATGCTTTGGCCGCGGACGCGCCCGGGCCGGCCGGATATGGCAGCGTAGTGGCCACGATGAGACCCAGGGCGAGGCGGGAGCGCGTGACTGACCAGCCGGGCGCCAAGGATCCGGCCACCACCAGCACGGACGGTGACGGCACCGAACCGGACGCCCGCTACACCTTCGCCAACGAGCGGACCTTCCTGGCGTGGAGCCGCACCTCGCTCGCGCTGATCGTCGGCGGCCTGGCGATCGCGCAACTGCTGCCCCCGTTCCCCGGCATTCCCTGGGGGCGCCACGTCATCGGCACGCCGCTGATCCTGCTCGGCTGTGCCGTATCGGTGATCAGCTACCTCGAATGGAAGGCCAGCCAGCGGGCACTGCGCCACGGGGGACCGCTACCCCGCTCCCGCCTCCCGCAGATCCTGGCGATAGCCATCACGGTCATCGGCCTGATCGCCGCGGGGCTCGCGCTGCTGTCGGCGGTGGGGGTCCCGTGAGCCCGCCAGCCGGGACAGCCCCGGCCGGCCAGGAGCCGCCCGACGACATCGAGTATGCCGACCCGGGACTGGCCCGTGAGCGGACCGAACTGGCCTGGACGCGCACGGCCATCGCCTTCGCGGCCCTCGGGGCCGCCCTCCTCAAGTACCGCCCGGTGGCCGGGCTACTGGTCCTCGTGCTCAGCGCCGTCGTCTGGCGGCTGGGCCGGCTGCCCGGCACCGCCGGCGCGGGAGACGTCCACGACCGGCGGCTCCTGCTGATCACGGTGTGCACCGTCGGCATCTCGCTGGTGGCGCTGGCGCTGAGCTTCCTCGGCCCGGGGATCACCTCGCTCCGCTGACGGGCACCCGGCGGCCCAGCCCACCTACCAGCCCGCCCGCATCCCGGCCCCGGTAACGGGATGCGCTGCGGCCCTGGTAGCGCGAGTGGGCCGGCCGGCCATGGGCCGGCCGGCCCACCACCACCGGCCACGCGGGCCGGCCGCCCCCCCAGCCCCCCCAGGCCCCCCCAGGCCCTGGGCTGATCGGGGGAACTAGGAACTAGTACTGGTCGGCGGACGCGACCGCCTCGGCGACGATCAGCTCCGGCGGTACCGGCGCGGCGCCCAGAGTGCAGATGACCAGCACACTCATTTCGTAACCCCCCTAGCCGTGTCCTGCCTTACGTGGGAGGTACGTCGCCGGGGACGGCGGCGGATCAGTCGGGTAACCGCTGGGGCGGCGGGGCTCAGTCGAGCGCCAGCGCCGCGGCCGCCGCCAGCACCCCGGCCGCCCGGCCCGGGTCCCCGGTGACCTGCATATCGAGGTCGGCGGGGCTGAGCCGGTTCGCGGCCAGGCGGCAGAAATCGACCACATCGGTGACGATGGCGATGGTGGCCGGCTCGGGCGCCTCCCCGCCGATCACCACATCCCAGGTCCCGCCGCCGGGCCCGGTCAGGACCAGCCGCAGGTTGATCGGCCCCGGCAGGCCGGCCAGCATCGCCCCGAAGGGCAGCATCGAGGTGGCGAGCTCGGTCATGAGGCGCAGCGTCGAGACGTCAGGCACCGACGCGGGCAGGCCCGCCACCCGGCGGATGTCGTTCTCGTGCGTCCAGAGCTCGAACGCCCGGGCAACGAGCGCCGCGCCCAGCGGCAGCGGGATGCCCCACACGGTGACCTCGGCGGCCATGTCCGCATCGCGGACCAGTTCGAGCGTGCGGTCAGCCGCGCGCCGCCAGTCGGCGCGGGTCGCGGCGACGGGCCGCCCGGCCTGGCGGTCCGCCGTGGGCTGCGTGGACGTGACGTGGTCCTGGTGCTCCACCACGGGGTCACCCGACACGGCACGCTGCACGTCGTCCTCGACGCCGATCAGATGACCGGCCAGGCCCTGGACGTCCAGGTCACGAAGGACATGCAGCCGCCAGTCCTGCTGGCCGAGGGTGCACAGCAGCCCGTAGAAGGCGTCGGCCGCGCGGCTGAAGGCCTCATCCGGGGAAATACGCGGCACCTCCGGGAGGGTGTGGCCGGCCTGCCGCGCTCGCAGGGAGGCCTCCAGCACCCGTTCCCGCAGGCCAGCGGGAGGCGTCACGTGTTCATGCTGGCCGGCGGTCATGACAGCTCCAGCATCTGCCGGTCCAGCACGGTCTCCAGCTTGGCCAGCGCCAGCCGCAGCCGCGATTTGGCCGTCCCCTCCGGGATGCCGACCGCCAGCGCGACCTCCCGGTAGCTCAGGCCGCTGAAATAGGCGAGCTCCACAACCTCGCGCTGGCTGTCGGGCAGGAGCTGCACCGCGGCCCGGACCACACCGGCGGCCTCGGCGGCCTCCACCTCGTCGCTGGGGGAGGCGATCCCCGCATGGGGCGTCAGCCGGTGATTGCGCTCCTGCCGGGCGATCCGGCGGAGCTCGCTGCGCACCACGTCGATCGCCCGGCGCCGGGCCAGCACCGTCAGGTAGGTGCGCAACGACCCGACGGCGGGGTCGTACCGGTCCGGGTGACTCCACAGCTCAACGAAGACATCCTGGGCCACGTCCTGCGCGGCGGTCCACTCGCCAAGGACCCGCAGCGCGGCCCCGTACACGGCCGGCCCGAGCTGGTCGAAGGCCTCGCCGAGCGCACGATCGTCGCCGGCCGCCAAGCGGGCCGTGAGCAGCGCGTCCGTTGCCTCCACCCATGGGACGCTAGCGCGGTTCCCGCCCGCCGGGCAACGCGCTGGCGCTGCCCGCTCCGTTACCGGATCGGCCAGCCACACCAAACCGAGCGTGGCGGGCACCGTTCCTCCTCCGCCGGCCGTCCCATCATGGCTACGTCACTGCACCGGGAACTGGATCAGTCCGCCTGGCCGCCGCCGCCACGGCCCCTCGCCACCGCCGCCACGGCCCCTGGGCACCGCCGCCACGGCCCCGGCCACCCGCGCCACCGGACGGGCGGCGACCGGCTTCTTGGCTGGTTCGCCCCGCCTGACGGGAAGCCGCGGGCTATCTTTTGACACGGGGCCCGAACAGTAAGGACATCAGCTTGCCTGTCCCTACCGGTCGCACGCCGGGTGATGCGCCCACGGCCCGCGCCCGCTGCCGCGGGCCTGCGGATGTGAGCTGGGCGGGGGGCTGAGCCATGCGCGAACGCGACAGCCGGACGAGTGGCCTCGCGGTCACCGTCGCGGTCTTCGGCACCATCGCGTCGCTCGTGGTGGCCGGGGTTATCGCCGCCTTCCTCATCATGCACGTAACGGGCAGCCCGGAAGAGACCGCGACCACCTTCCTGACCGACTGGCCGACCCAGCTCTACGCCGGGATGGACGCGGTCACCCTGAACGCCCCCGAGGGCGGGGTGGCCGGCCCGCTGCGCGCGACGGGGGCTCAGCTCGGGATGCGCCATATCAACCTGGTGCTCGGGCAGGTGACACAGAACGGCGGCACCGCGCAGGCGCGCTACACCGCCTCCGTGACCATCGCCACCGGCCAGGTCTGGAAGTACCAGGGTCGGCTCCAGCTGGTGACGCAGAGCCGCGCATGGTGGGTGAGCTGGAGCCCATCCGACATCTTCCCCGGGCTGCAGGCCGGCCAGCGGTTCGTGCTGGCCGCGGCGTGGGGGCCACGTGCGCCGGTGCTCGCGGCCGACGGCACCGTGCTGAGCTCGCCGCAGGCGATCGCCAAGTCGCCATCGCTGCAGCTGGTCACGGGCAACGTAGTGCGGGCCACCGCCGCCGAGGCGAAGAAGCTCGGCGTCCCGTACCAGGCCGGTGACCCGATCGGCCAGGGCGGGGTCGAGGAGGCCTACCAGCAGCAGCTGGCCGGCCGGCCCGCCGTCACCATCCGCATCGAGGGGCCGGGCAGCAAGGTCGACGCGACCGTCACCCGCCTGCCCGGTGGGCCCGGCACGCCGGTCAAGACCAGCATCGTCATGCACGACCAGCTGGCCGCATCGGCGGCGGTCAGGGCGGCCACGACCACCCGGCCGGTGGACGTGGTGGCCCTCCAGCCGTCGACCGGGCGGGTGCTCGCCGTCATCGAGCGGCCCGGCGGGTTCGACCGTGCGCTCCAGGGCGTGTTCCCGCCCGGCTCGACCTTCAAGGTCGTCACCGCCTCCGCCCTCAGCGGCACCGGGCTGCGCCCGGCCAGCACCGTGCAGTGCCCGGCTCAGGTGAACATCGGGGGCCGGGTCTTCCACAACTTCGACAACGAGCATCTCGGCGCCATCAGCCTGCAGACGGCGTTCGCGGTGTCCTGCAACTCGACCTTCATCACGCTCGCCACGCAGCGGCTGAGCGGCTCCACGCTCGCGTCGACGGCGGCCACCTTCGGCTTCAACTCCCAGCCCAACCTCGGCATCCCGGCCACGCTCGGGCGGTTCACCACGCCCCACACGCAGGTGGACCTGGCCGCGGACGCCTTCGGCCAGGGAACCGACCTGGTCAACCCGCTGAGCGAGGCATCCATGGCGGGCGCGGTCGAAGACGGCACCTGGCGCCCGCCGCAGCTCGTACTCAGCCCGGCGCCCAAGCAGACCGCCCAGCCACAGCAGCTCAACTCCACGATGCTGGCCACGCTGCGCCCGATGATGCGCGCGGTGGTCACCACCGGCACCGCGGCCAACATTGGCTTCCAGGCCGGGGTCTTCGGCAAGACCGGCACGGCCGAATTCGGGTCGGGCCAGAATCCGCGCTCCCACGCGTGGTTCGTCGGCTACCGCGGAGACCTGGCCTTCGCGGTGCTGGTCGAGGGCGGTGGCGTCGGGGCCGATGCGTCGGCGCCGATCGCGAACGCGTTCCTGCGCAACCTGTGATCGCGCGCCGGGTCAGCCGCTGCTGGTGACCGCCCACGCGGTCGCGCTGACCTCGAACGGGCCCTCGCCCAGCAGCTCCCGGCAGCGTGCGCGCAGCAGGCGGCGCCTCGGGGTGGTCAGCGACGCCACGTAGTCGCCGGCCGGGCCGACGCCGAGCGTGAAGGGCTGCCACCACTGGCCGAACGTGGCGTAGGAGACCCGGACCGTCAGCGTGGTGGCGTCCGCCACGGCGAGCCCGGCCTGCCCGAAGAGCCCGGCGAGCTGGCCCTCGCCGACACCGGCCAGCCCTGATTCGTCGGGCGCTGACGGATCAAGCTCGCGCACGGTCCGCCAGAACGAGCTGAGCGGGCCGTGGCCGCCGCCGTGGTCCCACACACACGCGCCGATCACCCCGCCCCGGCGGGTCACCCTGCCCATCTCGCGCAGGCCCGCCACCGGGTCGGCCATGAAGTGCACGACGAGCTGGGCGAGGACGGCGTCGAACGCCCCGTCGGGAAACGGGAGCCGTTCGGCCGCCGCCACGCTGACCGTCACCCCCGGCAGCCGCTCCCCGGCCGCCTCGGCGAACGACTCCGAGGGATCGACCGCGCAGACCTCGCCGGCGCCCAGCCGGCCCGCCAGTTCCGCCGTCAGCGCGCCCGGCCCGCAGCCAACGTCCAGCGCCCGCTGCCCGGGCCGCACCCCGGCCAGATCGGCGAACCGCGCCGCGAGCGGCTCGGAGTACCGTCCCATGAACCGGGTGTAGGCGTCCGCGCTGACGTCGAAGCTCATCAGCTCAACCTACGTGGGCACGGTCAGGCGGTCCTGCGCGCGCCCGGGCCGGGCAGCGGCGTCACCTCGCGCGCCGACGCGAGCTTGTGCCCGGCCGCGCACGTGAGCTCGAGCCGGATGCGCTCGCCGCAGTCACGGTGCGTGAGCAGCGCCAGCGGGCCCGCCGGGCCGACCGCGTAGCGGTCGCCCCACTGCATCAGGGCCACCAGCACCGGATAGAGGTCCAGGCCCGCCTCGGTCAGCCGGTACTCGTGGCGGCTGCGCTGCCCGTGCACCTGGTAGGGAACCTTCCGCAGCAGGCCCCGGTCCACCAGCCGGGCCAGCCGGTCGCTCAGGATCTGCCGGGGCGCCTGGGTACGGCGCTGCATGTCGTCGAAGCGGCGCACCCCGTTGAACACCTCGCGCAGCACGAGGAAGGTCCACTTCTCGCCGATGATGCCCACCGCCGCGCCGATCGTGCAGTTGGCGCCGTCGTAGTCAAGAATCCAGGGCCGTCCCATGATCGTATGCTAAGTCCAGTTGACAGACTCAGCAATTCGGGAGGATTCTGGGTCTGTGAAGCGAACCCAGGAGGCGGCGCCGGCCGGGCCGGAGCTCGCCTGGTCGCCGGACCCCCCATGGCTAGCCTGGCTAGCCTGGCCGGCCTGGCCGGACGGGCGGATCCTGATCCGGCAGGCCGGCGGCGGCGACCTCGGCGGGCTCAGGGACTTCCTCTCCGGCCTGTCAGCGCAGACCCGCTACCTGCGGTTCTTCGCCGGTGTACCGGCCAGCGCGGCCATGCTCCGGATCCTGGCGGGCCAGCGGCCGGACGCTGACGCCCTGGTGGCGACCCGGGACGGGGTAATCATCGGGCACGCGATGGCGGTGGACACGGCCGGTCCCCCCGGCGCCGCGGCGACCGAGATCGGCGTGGTGGTGGCGGATGGCTGGCAGGGCCGGGGGGTGGGCTCGGGGCTGGTACGCGCGCTGGCCTCCCGGGCCCGGGCCCGCGGGGCCACCACCCTGGTGATGGAGGTCATGGCGGAGAACCAGCGGGTGCTCGCCATGATCGCCGGCCGGTGGCCGGACGCGCGCCACGACCGGAGCGCGGCCTACGTCACGGTCCACGCCCGGCTCGGCTAGCCAACGGGCGTCTCCCCCGCCGCCCTCGCGTCCTGGCCCGATCGGTGGGAAGCTCACCAGGTGGGCGGTGACGAGGTCCGGGACGGGGTGACGCTGACCAACCTCGGCCAGCCGCTGTTCGAGGGGGCGGAGGCGGCCAAGCGGGACCTGGTGGAATACCTGGATGCGGTCAGCGACCGGTTCATCCCGGTGCTGCGTGACCGGCCATTGTCGGTGATGCGTGTCCTGCGCGGGCAGGCGCCGTTCATGCAGAAGAACGTCCCCAAGTACACGCCGCCGTGGGTGCCCACGGTGTCGCTGTGGGCGGAGGCCTCGCGGCGCGAGGTCACCTACGCGCTGTGCAACGACCGCCGGACGCTGCTGTGGTTCGCCAACCAGCGAGCGGTGGAGTTCCACCCGGCCCTGGTCGTGGCCGGCCACTGGGCCCACCCCACCCACCTGATACTCGACATCGACCCGCCGGAAGGGGGACCGTTCGGCCTGGCCGTCCAGGCGGCGCTGCTGACCCGCCAGGCCCTCGCCGATGCCGGGATGGCGGGCGCGGTCAAGACGAGCGGCGCGAAGGGGCTGCATGTGTTTGTGCCGCTCACGCCGGATGGGGCCGTCGAGGACGTGGCCGCGGCCACCCGGGCGCTGGCCGCGCGCGCCGAGCGGCTCGACCCGGCGCTGGCCACCACGGCCTTCATCCGGGAGGACCGCGGCGGCAAGGTCTTCCTGGACGCGACCCGGGCCGGCGGGGCGACGGTGGCGGCGGCCTACAGCCCGCGGATCAGGCCCGGGGTGCCGGTGTCGTTCCCGGTGGCCTGGGATGACCTCGACCGCGTGGCGCCGGCCGACTTCACCGTGCATACCGCGCCCGCCCTGCTCGCCGCCGGCGATCCGTGGGCGGAGCAGATGCCGCCACCGCAGCGGTTGAGCCCCGGCCTGATCGAGGAGGGCCACACCATCCCGATCGCCCGGGTGCAGGCGATGCACGAGGGCAAGCGGCGCGCCCGCGCCCGCCGCAGCCAGCCGGGGTAGCGCTGGCTCCGGTGGCGGGCGGCCGGCCGGCGGCGGAATGTGTGGCGCCGGCGGCGATGTTGGCGCAGGCATGCCATCCGTTGTGATCGCCGCCTCGTTCGGCGGCCCCGATGTGCTCTCCGTGGTGGAGGAGCCCGCCGCCGAGCCCGGGCCGGGGCAGGTGCGCATCGCCGTCCGCGCCGCCGGCGTCAACCCGGTCGACTACAAGTCCTACAGCGGCGCGTTCGGCACCGATCCCGCGCGGCTGCCGGTACGGCCCGGGTCCGAGGCCGCCGGCGTGGTGACCGCGGTCGGCGCGGACGCGGCGGGCCCGGCCGGGCCGGTCGCCGTGGGCGACGAGGTGATCGCATTCCGGGCGCCCGGCGCCTACGCCACCGAGCTGGTGGTTCCGGCGGCGGCGCTGGTGCCCAAGCCCACCGCCCTGGACTGGGCGCAGGCCGCCGGCCTGATGCTGACCGGCGTGACGGCCTGGCACACCCTGGCGGCGACGGACGTGCACGAGGGTGACACGGTCCTCATCCACGGCGCGGCCGGCGGGGTGGGGCTGATGGCGGTGCAGCTCGCCACCGGGCGCGGGGCCACGGCCGTGGCCACGGCGAGGCCGGCCAAGCACGGTTTCCTGCGCGACCTGGGCGCCGTGCCGGTGGCCTACGGACCCGGCCTGGCCGGGCGGGTCCGCGCCGCCGTGCCCGGCGGGGTCGACGCCGCGCTGGACCTGATCGGCACGGATGAGGCGGTCGACGTCTCACTGGAGCTGGTCGCGGACCGGGCCCGGATCGCCACCATCGCCGCCCCCGCACACGGCCGGGAGGTGGGCATCAAGGTCCTCGGCGGCGCGCCGGGCGCGGATCCGGGAACGCAGATCCGGGACGCCGCCCGGCTGGAGCTGGCCCGGCTCGCCCAGGACCGCGCGCTCCACGTCTTCGTGACGCAGACCTTCCCGCTCGCCCAGGCGGCCGGCGCCCACCGGGCGATCATGGACGGCCACACCACCGGGAAGATCGTGCTCATTCCTTAGGAGGCGTCGCCCGCGGACACCGGCGGCGGCCGGCTATCGTCGCCGCCGTGGAGCGGGTGGACGTCGCAGTCGTCGGGTCCGGCCTCCTGGGCTCGGCGACCGCCCGGGCGCTCGGCGCCCGGGGCGTCTCGGCCGTGGTGCTCGAGCAGTTCGATCTGGGCCACGCCCGCGGCTCCTCGCACGGCGCGACCCGCATATTCCGGCTCTCCTATCCCGATCCGGCTTACGTCCGGATGGCGGCCATCGCACTCGGGGGATGGGCGCGGCTGCAGGATGACGCCGGTGAGCGGCTGCTGGTGAAGACCGGCGGCCTCGACACCGGCCCGGGCGCGATGCGGTGCGCGGCGGCGCTGCGGCGCCGCGCGGTGGCGCACGCCTGGCTGTCGGCCAGCCAGGTACGCGAGCGCTTCCCCGGGATCGAGCCCCGCCCCGGCGAGCGCATGCTGTTCCAGCCCGACTCCGGCGTCTGCCTCGCCGGGCCAGCGGTCGCGGCGCTGCAGCGGCTGGCGAGCCGCGACGGCGTGCCCATCCGGCCACACAGCCCGGTCACCCACATCGACCACCGCCTGGACCGGGTGGTGCTGCGCACCCCGGCGGGCGAGATCTCGGCCGGCGTGGCGGTGATCGCCGCGGGACCATGGAGCGAGCGGCTGCTGGCCGGGGCGCTCCGCCGTGCCCCGCGGCTGACCGTGACATTGCAGCAGGTGCGCTACTTCCGGCCCGCCGACGCGGGCAGCGCCAGGTGGCCGACGCTGATCGAGTGGTCGCCCGCTGGCCTGATCTGGTACGCCGTGCCGATGACGGACGGCACGCCCGGCATGAAGGTAGCCACCCACGTTCCCGGCCGGGCCGTCGACCCCCGGGACGGGCCCTTCGACGAGATCGATCCCGCGCTGGACGAGCAGGCCGCCCGGTACGTGCGGACCCGCCTGCCGGGCCTGGAGCCGGCCCCGCTCGCGCCGGAGACCTGCCTGTACACGATGACCGCCGACGAGGACTTCGTGCTCGACCGCGAGGGACGCCTGGTCGTGGCGGCGGGCTGCTCGGGTCATGCGTTCAAGTTCGGGCCCCTGCTCGGCGACATGCTGGCCGACCTGGCCGTGGGCAACGGCACCGACACCATCCATCAGCGTTTCTCGCTGTCGCGGGCCGCCCTGGCCACGGCGCCCGAGGCCTGACGAGGCCGGTTTCCCTTCGGCCGGTGACCAGCCGGCACAGCCGCGCGCTGAGGTGTATTCTGAACGAATATTCATGAACATCAGTTCATGAAGACTTGTTCACGAGGAGATCCGATGGCGGAGATCGAGGTCCGTGGCCTGACGAAGACCTTCGGCGCGGTGACAGCCGTCCGGGATATGTCCTTCACCGCCCCCGCCGGCCAGGTCACCGGCTTCCTCGGGCCCAACGGGTCGGGGAAGACAACGACGCTGCGGGCCACGCTCGGCCTGATCCGGCCCACCGCAGGCGAGACCCTGATCGGGGGCGTCCCCTACCGGCATCTCGCCCAGCCCCGCCGCCGCGTCGGCGCGCTGCTGGAAGCGAGCGGCTTCCATCCGGGGCGCCGGGCCCGCAACCACCTGGCGGTCCTGGCCGCCTCGTGTGGCGTGCCCGGCCGCCGTGTGGATGAGGTTCTCGACCTGGTGGACCTGGCGTCAGCGGCGGACCGGCGGGTCCGGGAGTTCTCACTCGGCATGCGCCAGCGCCTTGGCCTTGCCGCGGCTCTCCTCGGCGACCCGCAGGTTCTCCTCCTCGACGAGCCAGCCAACGGCCTTGACCCAGCCGGTATCGCCTGGCTCCGCGGACTGCTGCGCGGCCTGGCCGGTGAGGGCCGCACCGTGGTGGTGGCCAGCCATGTGCTCAGCGAGGTGGCCCAGACAGCCGACCACGTGGTGATCGTCAACGCGGGAGAGCTCCGTTTCTCCGGTCCACTGCACGAGCTTGGCGGGTCCGGCCAGGCGCTGGAATCAGCGTTCCTGCGGCTGACCGCCGTGCCGGGCTGACCGCCGGGCGGCCCGAGGAGCCTCCCTCCATCCAGCGCCCGCCATCTCCGCGTCTGTGCCACCACTACCACCGCCAAGGAGACCGAACGTGCCGCAGATCCGTACCGAGTTTCGCAAGCTCGCAACAATCCGCAGCCCATGGCTGCTGCTCGCCGCCGGCCCGGTGATCGTCGTGGCCGGTATCACCGGCCTGGTCCTCTCCGGCACGAACGTGCACGATCCGGCCGCCCAGAGCCGGGCGATGGCGCACGTCGGCCTGGCGGCGGTGTTCACCCTGATGTTCGGCATCCTGGCCGTCGCGGGCGAGTACCGGCACGGCACGATCACCGACACCTTCCTCAGTTTCCCCGGCCGGGGGCGGGTCATCGCCGCGAAGCTGGCCGTCTACGGGCTGGCCGGCGCGGCCGCCGGGCTTGTCTCATCCGCCGCCGCCCTGGCCGTCACCGCCTCCTGGTGGGCGGCCAAGGGCGCGGTCTTCCATCTCTCCGCGGCCGGCACCTGGCCGACCCTCGCCGGCGGGGTCGCTGCCAACTGCGCCTTCGCGCTCATCGGCGTCGGCCTTGGCGCGCTCATCCGCAACGTCGCCGGGGCCGTCGCCCTGGCGCTGGCCTGGATCGCCCTGATCGAGGGCATCGCCGGGCAGCTCATCGGACCGGGTCTCGCACGCTGGCTGCCTTTCTACGCCAGCGAAGCGCTCGACCGGGCCGCCATCATCGCGACCCGGCTGCTCCCACAGTGGGGCGGTGGCCTGGTGCTGCTCGGATACGCCGCCGTCTTCGCCGCCGCCGCCGTGCTCGTTACACTCAGGCGCGATGTCACCTAGGAAACCGGCCGTCCTGCGTGGCGGGGATGGCCAGAACCTGCGCGAGTACCTCATCGCCACCGCCGCCCGGCTGATCGACGAGCGAGGCAGCGCCGGGCTGAGCGTGCGTGACATCGCCCGCGAGGCCCAGGTCGCCGACGGCGTGCTCTACAACTACTTCGAGGACAAAGAGGACCTGCTCGCGCACGCGCTGCTCGTCCACGTGGGCACCGTCATGAACGCCGCGCCCCGGCTGCCCCCGGCCGGGACCGGGACGGTGGCCGAGAACCTGCGGCTGTTCATCGACACCGGCCTGGCGACGCTGACCCGGGTCGTGCCGGCCTTCGCCGGGCT
>DATINY010000189.1:0-2806 GCA_035473755.1 Streptosporangiaceae bacterium | reverse complement strand
CCCGCGTCCAGCACCCGGATGATCTCCGCCTCGTTGTCGCGTGCGGTGACCACCACGACCGGTACCGAGCTGATCGCGCGCATCATCCGCAGCGCCTCGTACCCGCCGAGACCGGGCAGGCCGAGGTCGAGCAGGATCAGGTCGGGGGGCGAGTCGAGGACGTGCTGCAGCGCATCCATGGCGCTCGGCATGCTGGTCACCGCGTGGCCGCGCTCGGTGAGGGCCCGGATGAGGGCCCCCCGGATGGCGGCGTCGTCCTCGACCAGCAGCAGCTGTGCCACGGACACGAAGTTACCCGCGCTCGCCGTTCCGCGTGGAAGATCCGGAATTCGCGGCCCGGCGCCCCCCGGTTTCCTTGAGGCGGCCTTTACTCGCGCTTAACGTCGCATCCGCGACTCTGGCCGCATGCGTACCCGCATTGTCATAGGTGCCGGCGCGTGGCTGCTCGGGGCGGCCGCGGCGACCACGGGCGGCCTGCTGGTCGTATCGGAACTCGGCGAGGGCATCTCCGCCTCGCCCGCCAGCCAGCAGACCAGCATTGCGGCGGCGGAGCAGGTACAGGCCAGCGAGCCGGCGCAGCCCTCCCCCTCGCCGACGCCGCGATCCCAGCGCAGCACGGGCGCAAAGAGCGGAACGAGCGGTGCTGGCTCGGGCGCGTCGGGTGGGACGTCCAGCACCAGCGGCACCGTCCTCAGCTCGTCCGGAGGCACGGTGGTGGCCCAGTGCGCCGCAACGGGCGCCTTCCTGCTGTCGTGGAGCCCGCAGCAGGGCTTCGCGGCGAGCAGCGTGGCCCGCGGGCCGGCCACCACCGCGCGGGTCGTGTTCACCACCGCGGCGAGCACGGTGACCATGGTGGTGTCCTGCGCCACGGGGGTGCCGTCCGCCGCGACCACCGTGAGGACCGCCCCCGCCCCTACCCCGACAGATGACAATGGCGGCGGAGGAGGCAACCCAGGGCCCGGCGGAGGCGGCGGGGGAGACGAGTGAGTGGGCGGCTCCCCGCTGAGCAGCGGGCCGGTGACTTCCTCCGTTATCAGCTGAGCAGCGGCGGGCCGGTGGCCTCCTCCATCAGCAGCGCCATGGTCGGGCAGGCGTCGACCGCCCGCCTCGCGTGATCCATCACGCTGGCGGGGACGGTGGGGGAGAGCAGGATCGGGTATCCCCACGGGTCCAGCTCGATCAGCTCGGGCAGGAGTTCGGCGCAGATGCCGTGCGCGGTGCAGGTGATCGGATTGACGCGCAGCCGATAAGTCACGTTCAGCCCCACTCCCGGTACGTCACGTCCAGTCCCACTCCCGTTCCTCGTCGCCGGGTACCGGCAGCAGCGGGGCCCGGCTCACCCCATGGCAGGGGCCGTGCCGGTCGTGCCAGCGCGCGTCAGCGGCGAACGCCGTCAGCGCGCTGCGCACGAGCTGGGTGGCGCCGTCGGGGTGACGGCAGGCGCCGCGCTTCTCGATCAGCGGGACGAGGGTGGCGATCGCCTTGATCGCCTTGCCCCACCCACCCTGGTAGGCCAGCTCGATGAGGGTATCGGCCAGCGCGGGCAACCCGAACATGCAGGGGCCGCACTGGGCGGCGCTCTCCTCTGCCAGATAGCTGACCACCCGAGCGGTCTCGGCCAGCGCACAGGCGGTGACCGGCAGCGCGATCACCATGCCGGCGCCCATCGCCCCGCCCACGGCGCGCAGGTCCGCGTGGGTCATCGGCACCGGCCAGGCGAGCTCGGCAGGCAGCCAGGCGCCGAAGTAGCCGCCGACCAGCAGCGCCTGCAGCCGCTCGGACGGTCCTCCGGCCATCATCACCACCTGTCCTATCGGGGTGCCCATCTCGATCTCGTAGACGCCGGGGCGGGCGACCGCGCCGCCGACGGTCACCAGGGTTGACCCCGGGGCCGATGGCGTCCCGATACTGCGGAACCAGCCGTCGCCGTAACGGGCGATCAGCGCCAGGTGGGCGAGCGTCTCGACGTTGTTCATCAGAGTGGGCCGCCCTTTCACGCCCCGCTCATGGGGCCGGGGCGGGGAGAAGGTCGGCTTGGCGGGCCCGCCGCCCAGGTACTGGACGATCGAGGACTGCTCGCTGGAGACATACCGGGCCGGGATGCCGGTGAGCTGGATAGGCACCGGGTCGACGCCGAACGTCTCCCGGTCGGCGATGGCATCCTCCAGGCTGGCCATCAGGTCGGCCTCCTGCCCGTGCACGACCAGGTGGGCCTCATCGGCCCCCACCGCGTAGGTGGCCAGCGTGATCCCGTCCAGGATCAGATGCGGCGCGCGGGTGAGCAGCAGCCGGTCTTTGCAGCTGGCCGGCTCGCCTTCGGCGCCGTTGGCGACCACGACCGCGCTGCCCCGCCGGGCGGCGACCGAGCGCATCTTCTTGCCGGTCGGGAAGCCGGCCCCGCCCCGGCCGGTGAGCCCGGAGCGCTCCACGAGGTCGATCAGGCGCTCCGGCCGTGGCCGCCGGGAGCGGTTCCGCGTTGCCGCCGGCGGCAGCGGCAGCGGCCCGTACAGCTCCTCGTGCTCGGCCAGCCCGGTCGGATGGTGGTAGGAGACGCCGGCCAGCAGGCGGGGCAGGCGCAGCTCCGGCGCGCCGTAGGCGGACAGGGCGATCGAGGTCACCGGGCACCTGCCCGGGCCGCGCCGACGAAGCGCCAGGTGGCCACCCCGGCGACCATCGCGGCGCAGGCGATGGTGAGCACGAACACCCACAGGGTGCCCCGGTCCGTGCCGGCGCCCAGGCCGTGCGCCAGCGCGACCGGCCAGCAGATGTAGGCGGCCCAGTGGACCCAGCGCCACGCCCGCAGCCC
>DATINY010000188.1:0-10342 GCA_035473755.1 Streptosporangiaceae bacterium | reverse complement strand
AGGAAGTCACGGGTCCCCGAGGGGGGATCGAACTGGGTTGGCATGCGCCCTATGCTCCCCGACCGGGGCCGTCCCCGTCACATCGGTTTCCCGACCGTGGGTACCGGAGCCCGGCGGGCGGCCCGCCGGCGCACCCGGGCGCCGGTGTTAGCGTGGTCGCATGCTCCCAGATTGATGGCCGCCACCTGAACGGAACGACGCCACCGCCCGAGGAGCTTCTCTTTGTCCCGCCCGCCGGCCAGCGACGGCCCGCCCACTGCCATGCCCGGCCCGTGCGCGGCGGCAGGCCCGGACGTGCCGCCCGGCCCCCCGGGGTACGCGCTGGGGCTGGCCATCGGCCTGCAGGCGGTCATCTCGGCCGGTGACGGCCTCGCCCTGGTCGCCCTGGCCAGCCGCGTCTACCAGGGCTCGCAGGCCTGGGCCGTCGCCGCGGTGTTCCTCGCGGTCACGATCCCCATCACCGCGCTCGCGCCGCTGGCCGGCCTGCTGCTCGACCGGCTGCCGGCCCGCCCGGTGCTGATCTGGGCGGCCGCACTGCAGGCGGTGACGGCGCTGGTGCTCACCCAGGTGTCCGCCGTCGGGCTGGTGCTCGCGCTGGCCACCGGGTTCGGCGTCGGCGCCGCCGTGCTGCTGCCCGGGCTCGGCGCCATCGTGCCGCGCCTGGTCGGCCCGGCCGGCCGGGCGGGCCAGGTTGACCAGGTGAGCCGGGTGGGGCTGACGAGGGCGAACAGTTACCTCCAGGCCGCAACCTGGGGCGGCTTCACGGCCGGCCCGCTGCTGGCTGCCGGGCTCACCGCGGCCGGGGGCACCGGGCTGGCGCTGGCCGGCGTCGCCGTCATCTACGCGCTCGGGGCGGCCGGGCTGTGCGTGCTGCCGCTGGCGCCGCGCCCACCGGACGGCACCGCCGGCGCCGCGCCGGAAGGGTTCGCCGCGCAGCTGAGCGCGGGCCTGCGGTTCCTGCGCGCGGACGCCGACGCCGGGCTGCTCGTCCTGGTCGTCGGCGTCATGGTGGTGTTCGCGAACATGGCGGTGGTCGCGGAGGTCGCCTTCGCCGAGAGCGTGCTGGGGGCGGGCCCCACCGGGTACTCCGTGCTGGTCGCGGCCTGGACCGCCGGCATGCTCGCCGGGACGCTGGCCGGTGGGCGGCTGCCCGACCAGCGGCTCGCTGTCACCACGCTCGCCGGGACGGTTGCCATGGGCGCGGGGATAGCGCTGGCCGGGACGGCCGCCCATCTGTGGCAGGCCGCGGCCGCCTACGCCTTCGGCGGCCTGGCCAACGGCATGGAGGTGGTGGCGACCCGGAGCTTTCTCAATCACCGGGCGCCGGAGCAGGTCGCCGGGCGGGTGTTCGCGGTGTACTCGGGGGTGCTGTTCGGCGGCGCCTCGGCCGGGATGGCCGCCGCTGGCGGCCTGCTCACCTCGCTCAACCCGCGCGCGGTGCTGTTCCTGGCCGGCGGGGGCGGGCTGGCCGCCGGGGCCGCGGGCTGTCTCATCTACGCGCGCCGCCACCGCCGTGGCCGGCCCTCCGGAGCCCGGCCAGCCAGCCCACGGCCGCCGCCACCGCGGTGACGGTCCCCGCCGCCAGGAACACCGGCCGCGGGTAACCGCCCAGCGCCGACGTCGCCGTGCCGGCGAGTACCACCCCGATCGGGTCCATGGCCAGGAAGAGCACCCGGACCCCGCTGGTGACCCGGCCCAGCATCTCCCGCGGGACGATCCGCTGCCGCTGGGTGCGGTTGACCAGGCTCGCCACGACCACGGCCCCGGTGTAGACGGCGTTCGCCGCCATCAAGGACGGCGCCGACCCGGCAGCGCTCATCGCGGCCATGGCGGCGCCGGCCGCCACGATGGCGATCACTATCAGGCGGATCTCACCGATCCAGCCGGCCAGGCGGGAGGCGATGAGCGCGCCAGCTACCCCGCCCACGCCGCCCGCCGCCACCACCACCGCGACGAGCGACGCCGTGAGCCCGAGCGTGTCCCGGGCGTAGAAGACAATGAGCTTCTCGGCCGCCAGGCACAGGTTCACCACCATCTGGACCACGGTCAAGATCACCAGAACCCGGACCGACGCCACGTAGTGCAGGCCCGCCCGCAGATCGGCTCCCATGCCGCCCCAGGCCCGTCCGCCGCGGCGGACGGGCGGGCCCGGCCGGCCCGGCCGCCACCGCCCCACCGCGAGCAGGGACAGCAGCGACACCGCGAAGGTGATGGCGTCGGCCAGCAGCGCCAGGTTGATGCTGCCGACGGCGGCGAGCGCCCCAACGACGGCCGGCCCGGCCACGAGCGACAGCTGGCTCGCCAGCTCGAGGGCGGAGTTCGCCCGGATGAGGCCCGCCGCCGGGAAGAGATCCCGCACGACCACCGCGAGCGCGGTCTGGGAGAAGACCGAGGCCGCACCGGCCGCGAACGCGATGGCCAGGACCAGCCACACGGCCAGCACGCCTGCGGCGGCGAACCCGAACAGCGCCGCGAACAGCCCGGCGCTCAGCGCGTCGGTCAGCACCAGGACCCGCCACGGGTCCACCCGGTCGACCAGCACCCCGGCCGGCAGCCCCACCATCAGGTAGCCGACCGTCACCGACGCGGCGGACAGCGCCGAGATCAGCGGGCTGCGGCTGAGGTCAAGCACCAGCAGCGGGATCGCCAGCGCGGCCAGGCCGTCTCCCAGCAGCGAGACGGCTTGGCCGGACAGGAAGGTCCGGCGCCGCCAGTGCTCCCTGCCCGGCCGGGCAGGGTGGGAGCGCCGGGCGGCCCGCGCTGGCCTGCCGCGACACCCCACGCGCCGGGACGTACCCTGGACCCGTGGTACTCGCACCTGAGGGCCGTAGGCTGCTCCGCCTGGAGGCCCGCAACAGCCAGACGCCCATCGAGCGCAAGCCGCCGTGGATCAAGATCCGGCTGCGGACCGGCCCGGAATACACCGAGCTGAAGAGCCTGGTGCGGCGCCAGGGCCTGCACACCGTGTGCGAGGAAGCGGGCTGCCCCAACATCTTCGAATGCTGGGAGGACCGGGAGGCCACGTTCCTGATCGGCGGCGACGCGTGCACGAGGCGGTGTGACTTCTGCCAGATCGCCACCGGGAAGCCCGAGCCGCTCGATACCGACGAGCCGCGCCGGGTGGCCGCCTCGGTGGCGGCGATGGGCCTGCGCTACGCAACGGTCACCGGCGTGGCCCGCGATGACCTGCCCGACGGCGGCGCCTGGCTGTACGCGCAGACCTGTGCCGAAATCCACACTGCCGTGCCCGGCTGCCGGGTCGAGCTACTCATCCCCGACTTCAACGCCGACCCGGCCCGGCTGGCCGAGGTGTTCGCCGCCCGGCCGGAGGTGCTCGCCCACAACATCGAGACCGTGCCACGGATCTTCCGGCGGATCAGGCCCGGTTTCCGGTACGGCCGGTCGCTGGAGGTGCTCCTCCAGGCCCGGGCGGCCGGGCTCGTCACCAAGTCCAACCTCATCCTCGGCCTCGGCGAGGAGCCGGCCGAGATCAGCCAGGCCATGGCGGACCTGCGGGCGGCCGGGTGCGAGCTGCTCACCATCACCCAGTACCTGCGCCCGTCCCCGCGTCACCACCCGGTGGCCCGGTGGGTGGAGCCCGCCGAATTCGACCGGCTCCGCGAGGAGGCCCTCGGCCTCGGCTTCGCGGGCGTGATGTCCGGGCCGCTGGTCCGGTCCTCCTACCGCGCCGGCCGGCTGCATTCCGAGGCGATGGCACGCCGGGCCACGGCCGGTGTGGACGCCGCTCCGGGCGCGGTAACCGGATAGCCACCCGCCGCCGGTTTCCACATCCGCCCGCCTGCTCGTATCCTGCCCTCCATGGCGAACAAGCCCACGGCCGCATCGAACCGGAAAGACACCACGGATCCGGCCTCGGCGGGCCGCATCAAGCAAATCCGCATGGTGGCCGGGATCATCCGCAAATCCAACCCGCGTGCGCTGCCGCTCGTGGCGCTGGCCGGCATCGGCGTGATAGCGGTCTTCGTGATCGTCGGTCTCGTGACCGGCCTGGTGGGGCTGCTGACCCCGCTCGGGGTGGCCGTCGGCCTGATGGTAGCGATGCTTCTTTTCGGCCGGTACGCCCAGTCCGCGCAGTACAAGGCGGTCGAGGGCCAGCCGGGCGCGGCCGCCGCGATCATGCAGAGCATGCGCGGCGGCTGGACGGTCACGCCGGCGGTGTCGGCCAACCGCAGCATGGACGTGGTGCACCGGGCGGTCGGCAAGCCGGGCGTCGTGCTGGTCGGAGAGGGCTCGCCCAACCGGCTCGCCAGCCTGCTCGCGGCGGAGAAGAAGCGCGTGTCCCGGGTCGCCTTCGATGTGCCCATCTACGACCTGCAGGTGGGCGACGAGGAAGGGCAGATCCCGATCAGGAAGTTGCAGCGCAAACTCATGCGGCTGCCCCGCAACCTGAAAGGCCCGGCGGTCGCCGACCTCAACTTCCGGCTCAAGGCCCTGCCCCAGTCGCTCCAGGCGCCGAAGGGCCCGATGCCCCGCACCGGCCGGATGCCGAAGCCGCCCCGCCCCCGGTACCGGTAGTCCCCGGCACCGGCAGCCGCCCCGGGCACCGGAAGGTGTGGCCCGCGACCGCCACCAGTGCCAGCGCCGGCCCTGCGCCCGGCCACCGGGCGCCACCAGCTAATACCTATAATGGTTATGACGATGTCAACGGATGACCAGCCCATTTTGCGGCATTCGCGCCTGTCCCGGGCGGAGGCTCTCGCCCGCGAGGTCGAGGAGGAGATCTCCGCCGGGGTGGTCAAGACCGGCGACAGGCTCGGGACCAAGGACGACCTGCGCCGGCGGTTCGGCGTGGCGGTCGCCACCGTGAACGAGGCGGTCAAGCTGCTGGAGACCCGGGGCCTGGTCGGGGCGCGCCCGGGTCCCGGCGGAGGCGTTTTCGTCGCCAGCCCCGCGGAACGGCTGCGCAGCGGGCCCTTGATCATGGGTTTTGAGTGGGCCGAGGCCAGGGTGGCCGACTACCACGAGGTGCGCGGCGCGCTGGAGCCGATCATCTACCACCATGCCGCGCGGCACCGGACCGAGGCCGACATCCGCGCGCTCCGCGCGATCCTGGCGAGCATGTCCGCACACCTGGATGACCCGCGGGCTTACGCCCGCTACAGCGCCGCCTTCCACCGGCGGATCGCGAGGCTGACTCCCAACGTGCCGCTGCGCAGCATGTACGTCACCCTGCTCGACTTCTTTGAGGCCGAGGCGGCGGATGGGGGCCTGCCCGGCGCCGTGCACCCAGGCGACGTGGACGTCCACCGGCAGCTCGTGGACGCGATCGAGCAGGGCGAGGTGCCCGAGCTCGAAGGCGCCATTCGCCGGCATGACCGCCACCGGCTGAGCCTCGGCGCGCTCGGGCCGGCTGCAGGGGCAGCCGCCGCCTATCCCCTGACCTGAGATCCAGCCGGCCCGGAATCGCGGCCCGGCTGATCCCATCCACCGCGATCGTGGTGTGCTGGGTGCAGCACGATCGGCGAGCCCCGGCCAGGAGGAGAAGCCTGATGCCCCATACCAGCGATATCCGGGTACTGGGTTATGAGCCCCTGCTGGCACCCGCGGCGCTGCTGGCGGAATTGCCGCTCGGCGCCCGGGAAGCGAAGCATGTCGAGCAGGCCCGGGCCGAGGTGCGCGCGGTGCTGACGGGCATCGATGACCGGCTGCTGGTGGTGGCCGGGCCGTGCTCGGTCCACGACCCGGCGGCGGCCCTGGACTACGCCGGCCGCCTGGCCGAACTGGCCAGCCCGCTGCACGATGATCTGCTGATCGTGATGCGGGTGTACTTCGAGAAGCCACGCACCGTGACCGGCTGGAAGGGGCTCATCAACGATCCCGGCCTGGACGGCAGCCATGACGTGCATCGTGGCCTGCGGGCGGCGCGGCGGCTGCTCCTGGACATCGTGTCGCTGGGCCTGCCGGTCGGCTGTGAGTGGCTCGACCCGATCACCCCGCAGTACATCGCCGACGCGGTGGCCTGGGGAGCGATCGGCGCCCGCACCACCGAGAGCCAGGTGCACCGCCAGCTCGCGTCGGGCCTGTCCATGCCGGTCGGCTTCAAGAACGGCACCGACGGCGATGTGCAGGTCGCGCTGGACGCCTGCCGGGCGGCGGCGGCCGGCCACACGTTCTTCGGCGTCACCCTGGCCGGGGCGGCGGCGGTGGTGACCACGGCGGGCAATCCCGACTGCCACGTCATCCTCCGGGGCGGCCGGTCGGGACCCAACTACGAGGCGGGCCAGGTGAGGCGGGCGCTGGCGACGATCGCGGACGCCGGGCTGCCGCGCCGGGTGATGGTGGATGCCAGCCACGGCAACAGCGGCAAGGATCACCGGCGCCAGCCGGCCGTGGCGGCCTCACTGGCGGAGCAGGTCGCCGGGGGCGAGCAGGGCCTGATGGGGGTGATGCTCGAGAGTTTCCTGGCCGAAGGCCGCCAGGAACCGGGTGACCCGGCGCGGCTGGTCTATGGCCAGAGCATCACCGACGCCTGCATGGACGTGGACACCACCGCCGGCGTGCTCGGCGGGCTTGCCGTCGCCGCCGCCCGCCGCCGCCGCTCCGCCGCCGGCCCGGTCAGATCCTGATCACGCGGCCGGTCAGATCCTGATCACGATGGTGTTGGCCGCCCGGTCGTGCAGCCCGCGCAGGTCGCGATCGGTGATGAGCGCCGGCACGACGAGCAGCAGCAGGACGGTGCGCACCAGGGCCCAGCCCAGCCCGACCGGCCGGCCGTCTATCCGTACCACCCTGATGCTCAGTATCCGCTTGCCCACGGTGAACCCGGTGAGGGCCGTGAGCAGGTAGGTCTCGACCGCGAAGATCGGCAGCGTCCACCAGCGCGAGTGGAAGATGGCGAACGCGATCAGGGTGCACAGCAGCCAGTCGAGCAGCAGGGCCAGCAGCCGGCGGCCGATGCTCGTGACCGAGCCGCTGCCCTCCTCCGGCAGCCCGAACCGCTGCCCGGGAAAGGTGTTCGCGTCACCGGTTTCCGGGCGCCCCGGCGTGCCGCTCAGCCAGGACCCAGCCCACCGCCGTTCTGCCACGCCCCCCACGGTACCCGGCACGGACGCCGGCCCGGCCGGGGCCCGCCCAGAAGGCGACGGCTCACCGCCATCCCGTAACACGCGTGAAACACTTGGGACACGGCTCGGAAACCGCGAGCGCCTAACGTCCCTGGCGGGTCCTGCGGCAGCACACCCGTGCGTAAGGGACAGGGCCGTACCGCCCAGGGAGGGCTGATGTTCACGAACGCCGGCGAGGTACTGAAGTTCATCGGCGACCAGAAGGTGGAGTTCGTCGATGTCCGGTTCTGCGACCTTCCGGGCACCGTTCAGCACTTCACCGTGCCGGTGGAGAGCTTCGGCGAGAAGATCTTCACCGACGGGCTGATGTTCGATGGCTCCTCAATCCGCGGGTTCCAGCAGATCCACGAGTCCGACATGCTTCTCATGCCCGACCCGACCACGGCCATGCTCGACCCGTTCCGCCAGCACCCCACGCTGAACATCACGTTCTTCGTGCACGACCCGCTGACCGGGGAGCCCTATAGCCGCGACCCGCGCAACATCGCGCGCAAGGCGCAGGATTTCCTTCGTGGCACCGGGATCGCGGACACCGTCTTCGTCGGCCCCGAGGCGGAGTTCTACATCTTCGACTCCGCGCGCTTCGCGACCGGGCCGAACGAGGGCTACTACCACCTCGACTCGATCGAGGGCGCCTGGAACACCGGGCGCGACGAGGAGGGTGGCAACCTCGGCTACAAGCCCCGCTACAAGGGCGGCTACTTCCCCATCCCGCCGATGGATCATCTCACCGATCTGCGCTCGGAGATGGTCCGCATGCTCATCCGGTGCGGCATCGGAGTCGAGATGCAGCACCACGAGGTCGGCACCGCCGGCCAGGCGGAGATCGACATCCGCTTCGCGCCGCTGCTCCACATGGCGGACAACATGATGAACTACAAGTACATCGTCAAGAGCGTGGCCCGGGCGGCCGGCAAGACGGTGACCTTCATGCCCAAGCCGCTGTTCGGGGACAACGGCTCCGGCATGCACTGCCACCAGAGCCTGTGGAAGGACGACGCGCCGCTCTTCTACGACGAGGTCGGGTACGCGGGGCTCTCCGACATCGGCCGCTACTACGTCGGCGGGCTGCTCAAGCACGCGCCCTCGCTGTTGGCCTTCACCAACCCGACCGTCAACTCCTACCACCGGCTCGTGCCCGGCTTCGAGGCACCGGTCAACCTGGTGTACTCGCAGCGGAACCGGTCCGCCTGCGTGCGGATCCCGATCACCGGCTCCAACCCCAAGGCCAAGCGGATCGAGTTCCGGGTGCCCGACCCGTCGGCCAACCCCTACCTGGCGTTCTCGGCCATGCTCATGGCCGGGATCGACGGCATCCGCAACAAGATCGAGCCGCCGGAGCCGGTGGACAAGGACCTGTACGAGCTGCCGCCGGACGAGGCGCTGGCCATCCCGCAGGTGCCCGGCTCGCTGGACAAGGTGCTGGACACGCTGGAGGCGGATCACGACTACCTGGTCGACGGCGGGGTGTTCACCCCGGACCTGATCGAGACCTGGCTGGACTACAAGCGGTCCAACGAGCTCGACCCGATCCGGCTCCGCCCGCACCCGCACGAGTTCGAGCTGTACTACGACTGCTAGCCGTCACGTACCGTCTGACCTGCGGCGGGAGCGAAGCGCCGGGCCGCTAGTCCGCACAGAGTCCGCAGGATTCGCCACGCGCGTGGCGAGCACCGCATCAACAGCCGCGCGGGTGGACTCGTCCCGGTCGGGCCACAGGTGCCCGTAGGTGTCGAGCGTCGTCTTGGCGCTCGCGTGCCGCAGCCGCGCCTGGACGGTCTTGACGTCGGTGCCAGAGGCGATCAGGAGCGACGCGAAGTAGTGCCGCAGGTCGTGGTACCGGAAACCATCCGGCAGGCCGTCCACCTTGCCCCTGGCCGTGCGGACAGCGCGCTCCAGCGCCCACGGTGGCAACTGGCCACCATCGCGGCCCGTGAGCAGCGTCTCCCCCGGCCAGTCCTTCACGTGCGCGGCCAGCTCGAGCGCGAGTGACCGGGGTACGGGGACCGGCGTCCGGCTGATCTCGGTCTTGAGTTCCTGCGCCGGGTACTGCACGCGCGGGTGCACGACACCGCGCATGAAGTCGACGTCGGCCACCCGCAGCCCGCACGCCTCGGCCACCCGCAGCCCGGCGAACGCGCCGAGCAGGATGGCCGCGCGCAGGCGTTCCGGCATCGCGTCGTGCAGCGCCCACACCTGCTCCGTGGTGTGGTACCGGCCGCGGCACGAGCCGGGGACCTGACCGGGTGAGGTCCTAGATGTCGTCATGGGTTAGCGCGCAGGTTCTCAACCGCTTCTGCCAGCCTTGAGGGTAGCTTTACCTGCGCTTAGGCTCGCATCTGCGATCTTGGGCAGTGTGGGGACCCGCATCATCATCGGCATCTGCGCGTGGCTGCTCGGCGTGGTCGTGGCGACCGGAGGCGGCCTGCTGGTCGTGGCGAGGCTCGGCGATGTCCTCGCCGCCTCCCCCGGCCAGCTCGCCAGCGAGGCGGTGGAAAGACCTGCTCCTATACTCTCGGTCCGGCTCGGCGTGGCCGCGACACCGGTCACCCGGCGCAGGGTGCCTCCGCCCAGCTCGCCACCGGCCACCGCCCCGCCCAGCTCGCCACCGGCCACCGCCCCGCCCAGCCCGCAGTCCGCACCCGGTAGTGTCCTCACCTCCTCGGGCGGCAGCGTGGTGGCGGGCTGCGCCGCGGGGGGCGCCTACCTGCTGTCGTGGAGCCCGCAGCAGGGATACCAGGCCAGCGGCGTGGTCCGCGGGCCTGCAACTACCACGCAGGTCACCTTCGGCTCCAGTCAGCGCTCGGTGACCATGCTCGTCTCCTGCTCCAACGGGGTGCCATCCGCGACCCTCCACGAGCACGGCTCCGGTGGCGGCGGTGACGAATGAGCGACCCCGGCGCTGGCCGCCTGCACAGCTGGCCCCTCGGGGCACATGGCGGTGTACTGCAGCATTCTGGCTGCCGGTCGGTATGGTACAAGCCACACCACGAGCCAGAGGGTAAGCGCGGGTAGAGCGGGCCCTGCCGGGTAGACGGCCGGTTCGCCGCGGCCCGCTACACCGCCGCCGGGGCACGGTGAGCGGGTCGCGGCGCCCACGACTAAGAGGCCAGAACGCCGGTCATTGGGCCGTCTCCGCTTCCAGGTATTCGGTGAGTTCGTCCGCGCTGTGCGCGTTGAGCACCCGGCTTGCCTAGCGCACCACACCGGGCCGCCGTGCCGGTCAGTGTGGTACCGGCCGCGGCACGAGCCGTGAG
>DATINY010000187.1:0-5493 GCA_035473755.1 Streptosporangiaceae bacterium | reverse complement strand
GATGACCAGGTCGGCCAGCGGGAGGACCGAGGCCTGCGGGACGAACTCGGCGCCCCACATGTTCGGCGCCAGCTCGATCTCGGCGTGCAGCGGGCCCTTGGACACGATGTAGCGGTGCGGGGTGGCCGCCAGGCAGGAGATCACCCGCCGCATCAGCCCGGTGTCCGCCGACCCGAGCGAGCCCAGCGAGAAGTAGATCAGTGCCCCGCCGCCGGCCAGCGCGGGCGGCAGCGTGAACTCCTCGTCGGTCGCCCGCACCGAGGAGTCGAGCCGGTGCCAGGACGGCCCGAGTTGCAACTCCCGCCGGTAGTCGGCCAGCTCGGGGTAGACGTAGAGGTTGACGTCGCCCTGGGCGATGAACTCCAGGTCGGGCAGGGACGGCGCGCCCTGCGCCGTGTACCAGGCGTTGAAGTCCTGCCACAGCGGGCGGTGCACCCGGTCGTACTCGGCCCGGAACCCGGCCCATCCGGCCCGGTCGGCGGCCGGGTACCCGGAGAACGTGGGCGGCACGTCCGGGGCCTTGATCTCCAGCGGATTGCAGGACACGATCCGCACGAACGGCACGCCCGCGGTCACCAGCGCCGGGAAACCCACCACATTGTCCTCAACGATGACATCGGGGCTGGCCCGCCCGACGATCGCGCGGAGCTGTTCGTGGCAGTACCTGGCGCCGCCGATGAGCTCTTCCCAGACCGGCTTGATCCAGGTCTCCAGCTGCTCGATCGTCGGCTTGCGGAACTCCGGCGCCGTCTGGGCGACGAAGTCCTTCCAGAACTGCCCGGCGTCCTGGCCGCCCTCGGCGGGCGCGGCGAGGTCGACCAGGTCCTCCTCGAAGCCGAGCGGCTCCAGCTTGCCCTTCCAGGACGCCTCGGCCGCGAAGACCACCCGGTGCCCGCGCCTGCGCAGCACGTCGCCGATCCCGATGCAGTTGTTGGTTGGCCCGTACGCGCTCTCCGGCATGAACAGGATCGTCAGCGGCCTTGATGGCATTGGGGCTGCTCCTCACTCGGCTGGTACTCACCGCTCCGGGCCTGGCCGTGCTTCCCGAAGGCTGCCATGTTCTGCCTGGCCGCGTCCACAGACCGGCGGGCGGCTCGCCCATTCATAACCAATGGTGATTTCCGGATCCATGGGCAGAGTCCCGGCGATCTTGAATATGAACCATGGAAGGACGGCGCCAGCGGGGGTTATCGTTTTGATATGGCGGCCTTGAACCCGCAGTGGCCGGCGCTCCGGATATCCGACGCGGACCGCGACGAAGCGATCAAAGTGCTCAGGGAAGGGTCCGCAGACGGCCGCCTGTCGCATGACACGTTCCTGCACCGGATGGAACTGGCGCTGCAGGCGCGGGACGCGGGACAGCTGGCCAGCCTGCTGAGCGACCTGCGGCCGGCCGCGCGCCGCGGGAGCCTGGCCGGCCGGGCCGCCACGAGATGGCAGGAGCTTGCCGGTCAGGTGCGGGACGCGTGGTGGACCATGCGCCTGCCGCACCTGGTGCTGCCCCGCGGCGGCCGGACGGTGTTCACGATCGGCCGCGCCGGCGGCTCCGATCTGGCGATCGCCGACATGACGGTGTCGTGGCATCACGCCGAGTTGCGGCTCATGGGGAGCGACTGGGTGCTGGCCGACCTCGGCTCCACCAACGGCACCCGCGCCAACGGCTGGCGGGTCGGCTCCGGCCTCCTGGTGCGCGCGGGCGACGAGGTCACCTTCGGCCAGGTGGGGTTCCTCCTCTGCGACCCCACCTAGGAGACCGCCGCCCAGCGCCCGTATCAGGCCACCAGCTCCCGCGAAGGTAAGTCCTGCGCCACCGGCACCCGGCCGGTCACCTGGGTGCCATGGCCGGGGGCCGAGGTGACGCGGAGGGTCCCGCCGAGCGCCGCCAGCCGGTCCGCCATGCCCTGCACGCCGGTGCCCATCGGGGTGGCCGCCTGGTCAAATCCCCTGCCGTCGTCCCCGACGGTGAAGGTGAGGGCACTGCCGTCATGGCCGAGCGTCACCCGGGCCTGGCGGGCCTGCGCGTACTTCGCGGCGTTCTGCAGCGCTTCCAGCACGCAGAAATACACGGCGGCCTCGACGTCCTGGGAGTACCGGCCCAGGTTCGGCGCTTCCACCGTGACCGGAAGCGCCGCCTTCCGGGCCTGTGCTTCGAGCGCGGCCGCCAGTCCCAGGTCGGCGAGCAGCGGCGGGTAGATCCCCCGGGCGAGATCCCGGAGCTCCTCCAGCGCGTCCTGTGCCTCCTGCTCGGTCTGCGCGAGCAGCTCATCTGCTTCCCGCGGAGAGCTTCCCGCCACCTGGCGGGCCAGCCCCAGTGTGATCCGGAGCGCGACGAGCCGCTGCTGTGCGCCGTCGTGCAGGTTGCGCTCCAGGCGCCGCCGGGCCTCGTCGGCGGCGGCGACCAGGCGCTGGCGCGACGCCCGGAGGTCTTCGATCAGCGCCACGTTGCGCAGCACCAGGCCCGCCTGCGCGGCCACGTCCCGGACCAGCCGCTCACCGGCCGGGGTCAGCGGCTCCCGC
The DNA here is from genome assembly GCA_035473755.1 of Streptosporangiaceae bacterium. Lineage (GTDB taxonomy): Bacteria > Actinomycetota > Actinomycetes > Streptosporangiales > Streptosporangiaceae > UBA9676. The sequence continues at coordinate 2,976 of DATINY010000187.1, read as the reverse complement.
GGCGAGCTGGTGATCCGCAGCGCGCCGAGCCGTTCGCCCTGGTGCTCCACCACGAAGGCCCGCGGGATCCCATCATCCCTGCCGCCCGCTGATTCCCTCGTTTGCGGCGCGGATGCGTCCGCGCCGGAGGCGGGCGCCGCTGTGGCCTGCACCGGGCCGTCCGGGGCCGCGATGGCCGCCATGGCGGTCGCATGGGCCGACCCGTTAGCGGACGGCCACGCCGCCTCCAGCTGCTCGCTGCCCGCCGTTCGCAGCCATACCTCGGCCCGCCTCGCCCCGGTGGCCTCGACCAGCATCCGGGCCATTCTGGGCAGGACGTCCTCGGTCGAATAGGTGCCGGCTATCTGCCCGGAGAACTCCGACAGCACCTCGTACGGGGTGGCCCGCCTGCCGTAGACCAGGCGGTCCGCCAGCTGCCCGGCCCTGACCCGGACGGGCTGCAGCAGCACCGCGGCCAGCGCGGCCGCCGCGAACGTGAGCGGGCTGCCCCCGGGGTGCCCGGTCACCGCACCGACTCCCACCACCACCAGCACGTAGACGGCGGTGAACGTCGCCGCCAGCACGGCCGCGACCACCGTCTTCTTGACGATGACGTCGAGCTCGTAGAGCCGGTACCTGAGCACGGCGACCGCGCACGCTATCGGGATGCCGAAGATCGGCGTGCCGAAGGCCAGGACGAACAGGATGTTGAGGATCAAGGTGTCCGCGTCGCCGGTGGCCAGGCTGAACACGATCATGACAACCGCGAAGCCCAGCGTGAGCGCTCCGACGTAGGCCAGCCAGGCCAGCTGCTGGCGCAGCTCGGCGGACGCCCCACGCCGCCGGACGAACACCGAAGCCAGCGTGAGCAGGGCGGCGGCCACCCCGATCAGTGCCCCCGCGCCAAGAAGGCCGCTGTACCAGCCGGTGCGGGGGAGGACGCCGAACGGGTTCGGGAACCCCACGTGCGCGGCCATCAGCGCGTTGGTGAGGCTGCCCTGGATGACGGTGCCGCGCTGCAGGAGCTGCCCGAGTCCGGACACGATGACCGCCGCGATCGCGATCCAGAGCACCGGCCGCCACCGGCGGGACGGCAAACGGCCGTCCGGGAAGAGCAGGACCAGGACGATCAGCGATGCGACGGCCAGATTCTGTGTGCTGCTGCCGAGCGCGCTGACCGGCCGGACCGCGGGCAGTGAGCCGGGCGCCGTGGCCAGGCCGCGCAGGCCGTACTGCTCCAGGAACATGCTCATCGCCAGCAGCAGGCCCTCCAGGGCGAGCAGCCAGCCGATCGCGTTGCCGGGAACCCGCGCCGCGATCAGCCCCCCGACGCCGGCGTAGACGACGACCGCGACCGTGGCGAAGCCGTACGCGCCGATCTTGGAGGGGGGCATCACCCGCGCGTTGAACGCGAGTAGCACCAGCGCCCCGGCGAGGACCAGCAGGACGAGCCCGGCCAGTCCCCAGGCCAGGGCGCGGGTGCCTGGGCGGCTGGTGGCCTGGTCGGTCATGTAGCCGATTGTGGCGACCGGGGGCACGGGAGGCCAGGGTGGAGGCAACACCACGACCGGCATGCCAGCTTCCCGCCTGCCTCCGCCTGACTCACTGGGCCAGCCGGGCAGCCGGGCACAACCGGGCGCCGCCGCTACCGTCCCGGCGCGTTATTCCGCCCACTCGTCGGGCGGGCCCGGCTGGCCCGGGCCGCCCCGGCGGCGCCGGTCGGCGGGGTGCTCCACCAGGGCGAGCACGCGGCTGGCCATGAACCGGGCGGTCCGCACGGGCGTGCCGCCGCGGGTGAGCTCGGTGACCTCGACCACCCCGCGGCGGGTCACGGTCTCGACCCGCCGCCCGGCCCGGGTGGCGGTCACCTCGTAGTTCTTGGTGGCACCGCCGGCGTCGATGACGATCTCGACCCGGTCACCCTTCACCGGTCTCTCCCGGCACACGAGGGCTGCATGCCTGATTTGTTCCCCCCGGGGCCCATGCCGACGCATCCGGCGCAAACCCGCCGCAGGCACTAAATGCACCTCGGTTCGAGGGCCTGCACCCATCTGCCCGGCCGCGCCAGCACGGCGGGGCTGCGACCCACACGGCGGCGCAGGCGTGCGGGGACGGCGTTTCTGTTTGCCGTGCCCGCACGTCTGTGGCGGCGGGCAGCCCCTACACAGCGGAGCGGGCGGCCCAGCGGGACCCGCGGTACTCGACGGAGAGGGGGACGCCGAAGCACTTGGACAGGTTCCCCGCGGTGAACACGTCCGTCAGCGGCCCCGCTGCAAGCACCGAGCCCTTCCGCAGCAGCATGGCGTGGGTGAACCCCTCGGGCACCTCCTCCACGTGATGGGTGACCATCACCGTGGTGGGTGCCTTCGGGTCCAGGGCGAGGTAGGCGATCCGGCGCACGAGGTCTTCCCGGCCGCCCAGGTCCAGCCCCGCGGCCGGCTCGTCGAGCAGCAGCAGCTCGGGATCGGGCATCAGGGACCGGGCGATCTGGACGCGCTTGCGCTCGCCCTCGGACAGGGTCGCGAACCGGCGCCTGATCAGGTGGGCGCAGCCCAGCGCGTCGAGCAGTTCCACCGCCCGGGTCACGTCGGTGGACTCGTAGTCCTCCTTCCACCGCCCGACGATCGCGTACGAGGCGGTGAGGACGAGGTCGATGACCTTCTCGCCCGGCGGCACCTGGTCGGCGACGGCGGCACTGGCCAGGCCGATCCGCGGCCGCAGCTCGAACACGTCGGTCGCGCCGAGCCGCTGGCCCAGGATCTCGGCGATCCCCTCGGTCGGGAACAGCTGGGTGGCGGCCACCTGGAGCAGGGTGGTCTTGCCCGCGCCGTTCGGGCCGATCACCACCCACCGCTCGTCGTCGTAGACCGTCCAGGTGACGTCGCGGAGCAGCATAGATCCGCCCCGCTTGATGCCGACGCCACGCAAGCGGATTACCTCGTCGGACATCCCGCTCCTTCCAGCGCGGCACCTGTCAGACCCGAACCTACGCTACGG
>DATINY010000186.1:0-5335 GCA_035473755.1 Streptosporangiaceae bacterium | reverse complement strand
CTTCGACCCGGCCACCAACCAGTGGACCCCGCTGACGCCTATGCCGGTCGCCAACAGTGACATGGGCGCGGCCTATCTCGGCGGCGAGCTGATCACCTTCGGCGGCGAGAACGGACTGACGGTGTCCGGCACCACCCGGGCCTACAACCTGGCCTCCAGGACCTGGTCCACGCTGCCGAACATGGCCCAGGCCCGGCACGGGATGGGCGTGGCGGTGATCGGGAACACCATCTACGCCATCGACGGGGCATCCCAGCCCCTGCACACCGGATCCACCCGGACCCTGCAACTCCTCCGCTTCACGAATAAGTAACTTCACGAAGAACCCAGTCGTGCCCGCGGCGATCACCCGCTGCGGGCACGGTTGCCTGGTGCGGGCTTGGGACGGTCGGTGCCAGACTGTCGCCGAGCGGGCGCGGATGATGTGGCCCGGCGCGATGGCCAGCCGCGCACCGCTCCTCGGCGCACGGCTGGTTTCTCGGGTCCCGGGCGGGCGGCATGCCGGGGGCCACGTGGCTCGGTAGCTGACGGGGAACACGGGGAGGGGCCGTGCAGCTTGGCCGTAGGCGGGGTAGGTATCGCGCGTGTTCCGGCTCGACCCAGCGGCGGAGGTTGAGGTCCGCAAGCGCCTTGGCCATCACGAGGCCGATGCGTTCCTGGCCCGCCTGGAGCATCTGTCGTTCGACATCGCCGAGCCGCTCGAGCAGGTTTACGGCGGCGTCGCGGACACCACCGCGTTTGTGACCGAACTCGTGCTCGACGCGCTGGAGGCGGCGGCCGAGCGCCCCGCGGCGCTGCGGCTGCTCGATCGCCGCCGTGAGATCGATCCTGCGTGGTTCCAGCGGTCCCGGATGGTCGGCTACGTGTGTTACGCCGACCGGTTCGCCGGCTCCTTGCCGGGCGTCCGGCGGCACCTGGACTACCTGACCGAGCTGGGCGTCACCTACCTGCACCTGATGCCGCTGCTCAGGCCGCGCGACGGGGAGAACGACGGCGGCTATGCGGTGGAGGACTACGACGCGGTAGATCCACGGGTCGGCACCATGGCCGACCTCGAGGAACTCGCCGGCGACCTGCGCGAGCGCGGCATCGCGCTGTGCGTCGACCTGGTCCTGAACCACACCGCACGCGAGCACGAATGGGCACGCAAGGCCGCCGCCGGGGAGCCGGCCTACCGCGAGATGTACCTGATCTATCCCGACCGCACCCAGCCCGACGCCTACGAGCGGACGCTGCCGGAGGTCTTTCCCGGTACCGCGCCGGGCAGCTTCACCGAGGTGCCGGGGCTGGGCTGGGTATGGACGACGTTCCACGACTATCAGTGGGATCTGAACTACGCCAACCCAGCCGTCTTCCGCGCCATGCTGGGGACGATGTTCGCCCTGGCCAACCACGGGGTCGACGTGCTGCGGCTGGACGCAGCGCCGTTCCTGTGGAAGCGGATGGGCACCGACTGCCAGAACCAGCCGGAGGCTCACCTGCTGCTGCAGGCGTTCCGCGCCCTGGCGCGGCTGGCCGCCCCGGGCCTGGTCCTGGAGGCCGAGGCCATCGTCGGCCCGGACATGCTGGTGCAGTACCTCGGCGGTCATGACCGGTACCGCCCGGAGTGCGACCTGGCCTACGACAACCAGCTCATGGTCATGCTCTGGTCGACGCTGGCGACCCGCGACGTGCGCCTCGCCGAGCACGCGCTCGCCCGCCGCCGGCCCGCGCCGGTGCCGACCGCCTGGGTTTCCTACCTGCGCTGCCACGACGACATCGGCTGGTCCGTGTCCGATGCCGATGCCGCGTCCGTCTGGCTCGACGGTCCCTCGCACCGGCGGTTCCTCAGCGACTTCTACGCCGGCCGCTTCCCGGGGTCCTTCGCCCGGGGCGCCCTGTTCCAGGAGAACCCGGTCACCGGCGATGCCCGTGTCTGCGGTACCGCCGCGTCGCTGTGCGGCATCGAGGGTGCCCTGGCCGGCAGTGATCCCGAGGAGCTCACCCTCGCCATCAGGCGGCTGGAGTCGATGTATGCCGTCGTTTTCTCCTTTGGCGGCATCCCGCTGATCTATATGGGCGACGAGCTGGGGGTGTGCAACGACCCCCGGTGGCAGGAGGACCCGGCGCACGCGGGCGATAACAGGTGGATGCACCGGCCGCCGATGGACTGGCCCCGGACCGCCCGGCGGAGCGACCCGGGCACGCTGGAAGGCCGCGTGTTCGCCGCGATCCGGGGGCTGATCGGCGCCCGGCGTTCGCTGCTTGCCCTGCGCTCGGGCGGTGTCACCGAGATCTTGCCGACCGGGAACCGGGGTGTGCTGGCGTACCGCCGGGTTCACCCGCGCAGTGCCCCGTTCCTCTCGCTCACCAACTTCAGCGACACCGCCCAGGCGGCCGACGCCGGGGTCATCGCCCGGGCGGGACTGCACCAGGCCCGTTGTGTGCACTCGACCAGCGGTGATCCCGTCGTCGGCACGGACCGGGTAGAGCTGCCGGCGTGGGGCTTTGCCTGGCTCACCGGCACGTGACCACCCGGGGGTGCTCCATCGAGAGGGATGATCGCATGATCACTGTTGTCGGCGAGTCGCTCGTGGATGTGGTCGCCCGCCGGGGCCAGGACGAGCTCACCGTCCACCCCGGGGGCAGCCCGGCCAATGTCGCCGTCGCGCTCAGCCGGCTGGGGCAGCGCACTGCGCTGGTGACGCAGATCGGAGCCGACGACTACGGCGCCCTCATCCGCACACACCTGGAGAGCAATGGCGTCGAGGTGATCCTCGCGGGACCGGCGGGCCAGCCGACCAGCCGGGCGCTGGCCACGCTCGACGCCGAGGGGGCCGCCAGCTACGAGTTCGACCTCAGCTGGGATGTGCGGGGGCTGCGGCTCGCCGAGGGCAGCACCGCCATGCACATCGGGTCCCTCGGCGTGGTGCTCACGCCCGGCGGCGAACAGGTGCTGCGGCTGGCGGAATCCGCATGCCGCCGGGGTGATGTGGTCACCAGCTATGATCCCAACGCCCGGCCGTCGGTGACGCCCGATCGCCGGGCGGTGGCCGCCACCGTGGAGCGGGCCGCAGCCAGCGCCCACATCGTGAAGATGAGCGATGAGGATCTGGCCTTCCTGTTTCCGGGCACTACGCCCGCCCGGCTCGCCGAGCGGCTGCTCGACGGCGACCGGCCCACCCAGCTTCTGGTCGTCACGATGGGCCGCGACGGGGCCATGGCGGTGACCCGGAACTCACGTTTTGTCATTCCGGCCGTTCCGGTGGTGGTCGTGGACACCGTTGGCGCCGGTGACACGTTCACCGCCGCGCTGCTGGCCGGGCTGGCCGATGCCGGCCTGCTGTCGCGGGAGGCGCTCACCGCCGGCGTGGCGGCGGAGCCGGACCTGCTGCGTGACATTGTGGGTCAGGCGCTGGCCGCCGCGGCGCTGACCTGCACCCGCCCGGGAGCCGACCCGCCGACGGCAGGCGAGCTGAAGCGCTTTCTCGCCGAGGTGGGGAACAAGGAGACGCCGGGCCACCGGCGCGACGAGCCGTGATGGCGCGGCCTCGCGGCGGCGGCCGATGGGCGCCGCCGGAAGATGTCAGCGCCGCTGGCCCTGGCGCTCGATCTCACGCCTGATCTCGCTCTCCGAAATCGGCTTGTGCCCGAAAACGAACCAGGCACTCGCGGCCGTCAGCAGCACCCACACGCCAAGCGGGTAGACGATCCAGTAGTTCCACACGTCATAGATCCCCGAACTCTGGCTGAACCCATCGGCCGGCCAGCCGCCTGCGTTGTGGTACTCCGAGGTGGCCCAGATGACCACCAGGAGAACCATGCCGACTCCGGCCACGATGGTGCCGCCCCAGAAGCGGCGTTTGCGCTATCGGCCCCCGCACCTGCCCGATCTCCCACATGCGCGCCTCGTAGGACGGGTAGGCCGCGGCGTCGGCGGCGGAGAATTTGGCGAACTCCTTGTCCCGGGCGGCCGGGTCGTCGGGCAGCCGCAGGTAGCTGCCGTCGGCGCGCGGGGCGAATTACGGTCCCTGCGGGAACACGTGGTACCCGTGCCGGGTGAGCTGCAGGTCGGAGACCAGGTCGGACGGCCAGTCACCGGTCTGGCTCGGTGCGGCCGACCGTCAGCGGCCCATCTTCTTGTCTTTCCTGCCGCTCATCAGCGCGGGCCCGGGGGCGCCGGGCTCCGAGCCGGCGGGTGACGTAGCGGCTGACGTCGGCGCTCGGCTGCTCCATCGGCGCCAGGTAGCCGGCCGTGAACATCCGCGAGCTCATGCCGTCCTGGACCTGCTCACAGATCGACCAGTCCTGCCGGTTCACCAGGTCCCAGAACTCCACCGCGTCCGAGGGGTCGAAGTCATCGCGCGCGATCTCGTCCGGGTGGAACAGGAAGTCGCAGAGCACGGTGGTGTGCCCGGCGTCATGCGGCCAGGCCGTGAACGCGGCGACGTGGTCGGACGACAGGCTGAGCATGAGGTTGGGCAGGATGAGCTCGCCACGGTGCCGCGTGCGGTCCGGCTCGCCCAGCCCGGGAAAGGGCGCCCGCCGGGTCGTGCCGGTCAGCGTGAAGGTGTAGGTGCCGTCGCGCTGCGCGATGCCGGCGTCCCAGTCGAGGTCATCCCCGCCGCCGCGGCGGAACGCCGGAACTAGATCGCACAGCTCCGGGTGGACCGGGCCGCAGTGGTAGCACTCGTTGTAGTTCTCCAGGATCACCTTCCAGTTGGCGGCGATCCGGTAGACGATCCGGTGGGCCGATCGCAGCTCCGCGAGCGGGTAGGCGGCGAGCCTGCCGTCGGCCCCGTTTAGCTGGTCGGCCAGCGGGCGCCGGTCGCCCCGGCCGGCGGCGAGCCGGGCGAAGACGAACCCGCCCCAGGTGGTGACGGCGACCGGGTGCAGCGCCAGCCGGTCACGGTAGCGGCGCAGCTCCGGCAGGAACGGCGCGGCGCGCAGCGACCCGTCAAGGCCGTAGGTCCAGCCGTGGTAGGGGCAGCGGATCGCGGTGCCCGCGCAGCCGCTGCGCGCCCGGTCGCCGCCCGGCTGGGAACCGGCCACCGGGACAAGCCGGGAGCCACGGTGCCGGCACAGGTTGTAGAAGCCGGTCAGGGAATTGCCCGGCCCGCCGGTTCCGCCCGGCCCGCGTTGGCCGCCCTGGCTGCCCGGGCGGTCCGCGCCCCGCACGATCAGGATGCTCTCGCCGGCGACGTCGGCGGTCAGGTAATCCCCGGGCCCGGCCAGGGACTCCTCCCGCCCGACACAGAACCAGTCCGCGAACAGGATCGCCTCTCGCTCCCGGCCGAACTCCGTCTCGGAGGTGAAACTCGGCCCGGGCAGGCTGAGCTCGAGCGGGATCTTAGGC
>DATINY010000185.1:0-5938 GCA_035473755.1 Streptosporangiaceae bacterium | reverse complement strand
GCCGTCCACATGGCTCACGTCCGGGTCGGCGAAGACCCGGACCACCTGGCAGATCGCGTCGGCCTCCCTGATGTGGGACAGGAACTGGTTGCCCAGGCCCTGGCCCTGGGACGCGCCGCGCACCAGGCCCGCGATGTCCACAAACCGGGCGGTGGCGGGCACGATCCGCGCGGAGCCGCACAGCCGCGCGAGCACGGCCAGCCGCGGATCCGGAATGCCGACGATGCCCACGTTCGGCTCGATGGTCGCGAAAGGGTAGTTCGACGCCAGCGCGCTCGCCCTGGTCAGCGCGTTGAACAGGGTCGACTTGCCGACGTTGGGCAGGCCGACGATGCCGATGGACAGGCTCACCCGGGCGAGTCTAATTGGGCTCCCGCTCCCGTTCGGCCCGCGTGGCCTCCCGGTGAGTGTCACACCCCGCTGCGACGATCAATACATGAGCGTCATCTCGCTGCTCGCGGTGCTGATCGGCATCGCCATCGGGGCCGTGCTCGGGTTCCTGTTCGCCCGCAGCAGGGATGCGAGCGCCGCCACCGGTCTGGCCGCGCGGGCGAGCGCGGCGGAGGAACGGGCGCGCGCCGCCGGCGAGCGGGCCGCCCTGGTTGAGGGCCAGCTTGCCGAGCGGTTCCAGTCGCTGTCGGCGCAGGCACTCGACGCCAGCACCAGGCGGTTCCTGGAGATGGCCGAGGGGCGGCTGGACGCCGCCAACGCGAAGGCGGCCGGCGAGCTGGAGACCCGCCGCGCCGCGGTGGAGAGCCTGGTCGGGCCCCTGAAGGAGACGCTTGCCCGGGTGGAGAGCCAGCTCAGGGACTCGGACGCGGAACGGGTCCGGTCCCATGCCGCGCTGGCCGAGCAGGTGCACATCGCGCGCCAGAGCTCGGAGCAGCTCAGGATCGAGACCCAGGCGCTGGTCACCGCCCTGCGCCGGCCGGAGGCCCGCGGCCGCTGGGGCGAGATGCAGCTGCGCCGGGTGGTCGAGCTGGCCGGGATGAGCTCCCGCTGCGACTTCGATGAGCAGGTGGGGGTCGCCACCGACGAGGGCGCGTTGCGCCCGGACATGGTCGTGCGGCTCGCGGGCGGCAAGAACATCGTCGTCGACTCCAAGGTTTCGCTGGCCGCATACCTGGAAGCCGCCGAGGCTGCGGACGAATCGGTTCGCCAAACGAGGCTCGGGGCTCATGCCCGTCATCTGCGCGAGCACGTGGACAGGCTGGCGGCCAAGGCGTACTGGGCCGCACTCAGCCCGGCACCGGAGTTCACCGTGCTGTTCATCCCGGGCGAGGCCTTCCTGGCCCCGGCCCTGGAGCACGACCCCGAGCTGCTGGAGCACGCGATGGCGCGCAAGGTGCACATCGCCACCCCGACCACGCTGGTCACCATGCTGCGGACCGCTCAGTACGCCTGGCAGCAGGAGGCGCTGTCGGAGAACGCCCGCGCGGTGTTCGACGTGGGCCGGGAGCTGTACGACCGGCTGGCCGGTCTGGGCCGGCACGTGGACCGGCTCGGCAAGGCGCTGACCAATGCGGTGACCACATACAACCAGGCCGTCGGCTCGCTGGAGAGCAGGGTGCTGGTGAGCGCCCGCCGCCTCAGCCAGCTGGGGCTGGTCGACGCCGGACTGGAGCGGCCCGCCCTGGTGGAGGAGACCGCCCGGGCGCTGTCCGCGCCGGAGCTCACGGCCGAAGTGGCGGCCGCCGCGGGCACCGGGCAGGACACGCCGGGGCTGGGCACGTCCCCGGACCCGGCCGGGCTGACCGTCGCCCGGTACCGTAGCGAAGCTGGGTAGCAGAAGCAGGCGGACGCACAGGAGCCCACGGCGCGCGATGAGCCGGCCCGGCCGCGGACGAGCAGCCTGGTCACGATGAGTCACGGATGAAAGGTCCGGCTGGCGATGACGGACGGTGGTGAGCCATCGGCCGGGGCGGCCGACCCCCTGCTCGGGGTGGATGGCGTCGTGCAGCGTGGTCGCCGGGCACTGAACCCGCTCTCCCTGGCCGGGAACCTGGAGTACGACCGGGTTCTGTTCTTCAGCGACGCGGTCTTCGCCATCGCCATCACCCTGCTGGTGGTGGACATCCGGGTGCCCCAGGTCGTGATCCACGCCGGCCACCAGCTTTATGAGTCTCGCGACAAGATCCTCAGCTTCGTCATCAGCTTCCTGGTGATCGGCCTGTTCTGGATGGGCCATCACCGCTTGTTCCGCTACATCACGGCGCTGGACCGCCCGGTTATCTTCCTTAACCTCCTGTTCCTTGGCGCGATCGCGTTCCTGCCCTACCCGACCGCACTGCTGTTCGCTGGCAATACCCACGAGCCGGCCGCCCCCGTCTTCTACGCCGCGTGCGTGGCCGTCGCAGGCCTGGTGGAGCTGGCGATCTGGCTCTACGCCAGCCATAGCAAGACCCTGGTCCCGGCCAGCGTCCCTCTCGCGGTCCGGCGCTATGAGCTGGCCCAGCTGCTGCCGACCCCGGTGGTGTTCCTGCTGTCGATCCCGGTGGCGTTCATCGCCCCGGGCGTGGCGCCGTTCACGTGGATCCTGCTCGTGCCCATCGGCCGTATATTGCCCCGCATCATGCGGCCGAAGGCGAAGGGCGGGGCCGGGAGCTGACGGCGCCGCCGGCGGCGGCAGGCGGCAGCAATGCCGAAACGCCCGTCTTCAATGACGGCCGGCGAACGCGCGGCGAGAGAGAATTCTGCGCAGACGGCACCAGCACGAGGGTGGTAGGGATGTCCGGGCAGACGCAGGCGCATAGCTCCCGGATCCTGCTCACCGGTCGCGGAGCCGTCATGGTCATGCTGGCCGTCTTCGCCCTGGGCCTGCTCGGCGCCTCCTGGACGCCGTGGCCGGTGCTGGCGGGCGCGTTCTTCGTCATCGGCAGCGTGGCCGCCATCGTCTATGTCAGGCCGTCCGACCTGCTGATGGTGACGATCGTTCCGCCGCTGCTGTTCGGCATCGCGCTGCTCGGAGTGAAGGCGGCCACCGCGACCGGGAACGTCGTGCTGTCCATCGCCGAGGGAGCGGCGATCACGATGGCGGAAGTGGCGCCGTGGCTGTTCGCCGGGATGGTGCTGACCCTGATCATCGCCTGGGCCCGCGGCCTGCGCGAGTGCGTCCGTGACCTGAGGCAGGACCTGCGGGCCAACGCCCACCTGCCCGCTGACTACCGGTCCACTGACCGACGGCCTGACGCCACCGCCGCCTCGCGCCCGGGCCCGGCGGCAGCGGACCCGCCGCCGCCTGCCGCGTAACGTCAGCCCTTTTCCGGCCGCAGTTCGTGCGGGAGCGCGAAGAACATCCGCTCCTCCACCGCCTCGACCTCTTCGACCTGGTCGAAGCCGCTCGCGGCGAGATGCTCGAGCACGCCGGCGACGAGGTCTTCCGGCACCGAGGCGCCGCTGCTCAGCCCGACCGTGGTCGCGCCGTCCAGCCAGGCCGGGTCGATCGACTCCGCGTCGTCCACCAGGTAGGCCGCACGGGCGCCGGAGTCGACCGCCACCTCGACCAGCCGCACCGAGTTGGAGGAGTTCTGCGACCCCACCACGATCACCACGTCCGACTGGGCCGCGATCTGCTTCACGGCCGCCTGCCGGTTCTGGGTGGCGTAGCAGATGTCGTCGCTAGGCGGGTCGGCCAGGGTCGGGAATCGCTCCCGGAGCGCGGCGACGGTCTCGTTGGTCTCATCGACCGACAGCGTGGTCTGCGACAGCCAGACGACCTTGGCCGGGTCGCGCACCTGCACCCCTGCGCCGTCCCCGGGCCCGTCCACCAGCTGGATCCGCGACGGCGCCTCGCCGGTCGTGCCGACGACCTCCTCGTGGCCCTCGTGGCCGATGAGCAGGATGTCGTACCCCTGGGCGGCGAACCGCCGTGCCTCGCTGTGCACCTTGGTGACCAGCGGGCAGGTCGCGTCGATGGTATGCAGGCTGCGCGCCTTGGCGTCGGCCCGGACCTGCGGCGCCACCCCGTGCGCGGAGAAGACGACGACCGCACCCTCGGGCACGTCCGCCGCCTCTTCCACGAACACGGCCCCGCGCTGCTCCAGCGACGCCACGACATGCTTGTTGTGGACGATCTGCTTGCGCACGTAGACCGGGGCGCCGTAGCGCTCCAGCGCCATCTCGACGGTCTGCACCGCGCGGTCGACCCCGGCGCAATAGCCCCGGGGCTTGGCGAGCAGGACGCGGCGGGTCGCTACAGGCATGTCTCTCATGGTAAGGGAGCCGCCTCCCTGGGCGGCCCGGCACGGTGCCACGCCGCTCGCGGGGTGCGCCGTTGTGGCGGGACGCCCGTTGGTGGTGCGGCGTTGCGGTGGTGAAGCGTCGCGGCGCGATGCCGGTGCTGTCGTGCGGCGGTGCCATGGCGGTACGGTGGCTGACTGACGTGCGGTATGCGCTGGGCGAGAATAAAGGCAAGCACACCGCGGCACCCGCAGCTTGCTCGCGTTTCACGCCGGAGGACGCAGCAAAGGCGCGACGGCACGCCCAGCTAAGCACGTAGGGAGATCACGAAATGCCCATCCCGCAGGTCACCGATCGCGTCAAAGAGGCTCCGGCTATGGCCCTGCGCGCGGTTTTCGCTGGCATCGGCCAGCTCCTGATGGCCGTTGACAAGATCCGGGCCCAGCTGCAGGAGCAGGCCACATCATCGGCGGCGCCCGGCCAGCAACAGCCGAGCGCCGCACAGCCGCCGCCGGGGCAGGCGGACGGAACCAGCAACGTCACAGTGCTCCGCGAGCGTGCCGCCCCCACTACCAAGCCGGGCGCTGGCCCGGGCGCGACCAGGCCGGGCGCCACCACGAAGGCCGCTGCCGGGACCAAGCCTGCTGCCGGGCCGAAGTCTGCTGCCGGGCCGAAGGCTGCTGCCGGGACCAAATCTGCTGCCGGGCCAAAGCCCGCCGCCGGATCAAAGCCCGCCGCCGGACCGAAATCCGCGGCCAGGACAAAGCTGGGCGCCGGGGGGAAGCCCGCTGCCGGGACCAAGCCGGGCGCCGACGCCGCGAAGCCTGCCAAGGCCAGGCCGGCCACTGGCACCGCGAACCCCGCAGCGGTGAAGCCCGCAGCCGTGAAGCCCGCCGCCTCCACCGCGAAGCCCGCCGTCGGCACCAAGCCGGGTGCGGCCGCCGCGACCATGCCGTCCGCTTCCGCGAAGCCTGCCAGCGCATCCGTCGCGGCCCGCGAGCCCGCCGCCGCGCCACCAGCCCCCTCGTCCGCCGCCGCTGCCCAGACCGCGCCGATCCCGGGCTACGACGACCTCTCGGTCGCCTCGCTCCGCGCCCGGCTGCGAGGGCTCGATGCGGCCGGGGTGCAGGCCCTGCTCGACTATGAGAAGGCGAACGCGCGCCGGGACGACGTGATCACCATGTTCGAACGGCGCCTTTCCAAGATCGAGAACGGGACAAGCTGACACCGGCCGCCGCTGCCCGCCGCCCGGCCACAGCCCTTGCCGTCGTCGCCATGCCACTGCAGACCACCGCGGAATCGCCGGTCCCCGTCCGCACGGTGCTGCGGCTGGCCGGCGAATGGGTCGGCCGGCTGGGGCGAATCTGGGTGGAGGGCCAGATCGCCGAGCTGACCAGGCGTGGCGGGACCGCCTTCTTGACCCTGCGCGATCCGGTGGCGGCGGTCTCGGTGAGGGTGATCTGTGCCCGGGCGGTGCTCGACGCGGCAGACCCGCCGCCCGCCGAGGGCGCCCGCGTGGTGGTGTGGGCCAAGCCTGATCTCAACACGGCCCGTGGCTCGTTTTCCCTCACCGGGGTGGAGATCCGCGCGGTGGGAATCGGTGAGCTGCTGGCCCGGTTGGACCGGCTCCGCCGGTCACTGGCCGCCGAGGGCCTGTTCGCCGCCGAACGCAAGCGGCCGCTGCCCTTCCTGCCCGCCATCATCGGCCTGATCTGCGGACGTGACTCGGCGGCCGAGCGGGATGTGCTGCGCAATGCGG
>DATINY010000184.1:0-2110 GCA_035473755.1 Streptosporangiaceae bacterium | reverse complement strand
CCCTCGGCCGAGACCGGTGAGGCGCTGGCGGCGGCGCTCGGCCATCTCAACACGACCGTCCAGCCCCACCTCGACGACGAGGAGCAGAAGGTCGTCCCGCTCGCGGCAGTGACCTTCACCCAGCAGGAGTGGGACGAAATGGGCGAGCGCGGGGCGGCGTGGATCCCCCGCAACCAGCGGGGCATCGCCTTCGGGATGATCCTCGAACCACTCAGTCAGGCCGACCGCGCCTTCATGATGCGCAGCCTGCCCGCCCCGGTTCGGCTGCTCTACCCGATCCTGATCGATCGGCCCTGGAAGAAGTACGCCGCCACGCTGCGCACCGGGACCTGACCCACACCGGAGCCAGGCCAGACCCGCCGGTCAGTGAGCGGCGGCCATCGCGGTGGTGTCGCGCCTGATGCCGGGGCCGGATGGGCGGCCGCACCGGGCGGCGCACTCGCCGATCGCGCTGTCGAGCAGGTCGTGCAGCATCTGGTCGGGCTGGGGGACGCACGCCTGCGCGATGGCCTGCACCGCGGCATGCACGGTGGCGGGCGCGGAGTGCCGGCGGAACGCCTTCGGCGAGATCGCGACGGTGCCGGTGAAGCCGCGGGCCCACCGGGCCGCCTGCGGAACCTGCGCGAGGGCGGCCCGGCTTGGCTGGTCCAGCCAGCCCGCGGGGCGCCCGTCCAGGCCGGCCAGCACGCGCTCACACGCCAGCACCGACACCGCCATGACCTGCTGGCAGGGGGCAGCCGCCACGGGCAGCGCCATCCGCGCGCACAGCAGCGCGATCCGCGCGTCAATATGAAGATCCTCACCGGTCAGCCCGATCACCGACGGGATCAGCCGCGCCAGCCGGGAACGAGCGGCATCGGAGCTGTAATCGTTGACATCGCGGGCGAGGGCGGCCAGCAGCGGATGCGTGCAGGCCGGGTGATCGCTCCACCGCTCCCCGGCGAGGTACGACGCCAGCTCCATGAAGCACGCCCCGTGCCGTGGGCTGCGGTGCTTGCCCCGGGACAGCACCGGGACCAGTTCGGGCAGATGGGCTTCGTTACCGGACACGGGCCACCTCCGCGGCGCCGAAAGACCTGCTATGTCCAGTGTGCGCCCCGTTCCGGGGTGGTTTCGAGCGGGAGTCCCCAGCGGGGCCCGGCCGGGACGGCGGGGACGATGTGGGGAACCGATCGCCGGGCCGGCTGGCGCGAACGTAGGGTCGGGCACATGACCGCGAGCGAAGCGATCCGTGCCCTGTGCGCGGCGTGGGAGCGGGGCGATCCCGACGCCCTGGCCTGCTTGTTCAGCGAGGACGGGGTTTACGAGGATCCGCTGATGGAGGGCCCGCTGGTGGGAAGGAAGCAGATCCTCGAAGGCAGCCGGCCCGCCTTGGCGGCCATCACCGGCTGCCGGGTGCAGATCCGCCACCTGCTCGGGGACGGCGCGGTCGCGATGGCCGAGGGCTTCTTCGCCTCGCGCCTCGCGGACGGCAGCGGTCGCCTCGACTTCCCGTTCGCCATCACCGCGGAGATGAAGGGGGACCTCGTCTCGCGGATCGGCGAGTTCTACGACACGCGCCCCCTGGTGCCCTAGCCCGCCATCGCCAGCCCATGCTCGGCCAAGCATGAGCTGGTTACCGCAGTGGCCCGAAGAACGCCTGCAGGTCCGCGGCCAGCTGGGCTGGGGCCTCCATCGCGGGGAAGTGCTTCCCGCGCTCGAACTCGGTCCAGTGCGCGCCGGGCGGCGAGGGGACCAGCTTGCGGACGGTCTCGTCGGCGCCGAAGACCGCGAAGCCCTGCGGCACGGCCGGCGGCGCCCCCCAGTCGGACGAATGTGCCTGCTCGTACAGGGTGTGCGCGGCGGTAGCGCCGGAGCCGGTGTACCAGTACAGGCTGACCGTGGTGAGCAGCTGGTCGCGGTCGACCGGCAGGTCGGTCCACTCGTGGACCTTCTCCGCGATCCAGGCGAGCTGCAGCAGCGGTGAGTCGGCCAGCCCGTAGCCGATGGTCTGCGGCCGGCTGTTCTGGATCGCCAGGTAGCCGGAACCTTCCTTCCTGAACGCGTCCATCCGGTCCAGGATCAGCTTGTCGACCGGGTCATTCCCGTCGAGCCGGCCGGCCATCCCGGG
>DATINY010000183.1:0-11804 GCA_035473755.1 Streptosporangiaceae bacterium | reverse complement strand
CGCACCCGGTCCAGGCCCGCACGCGCCTCGTCCAGGCCGGTCAGCCAGCCGGCCGCGCAGGCCGGGGTCGCCGAGCAGGGCGGCGCGCAGCGGCAGTCCCGCCGCGGCGGCCGCGGCGCTGGCCTCGGCCACCAGGTCGTGGGCGGCGACGGCGCCGAGCGCCGGGGCCAGCAGCCCGGACACGCGCGCGGCCAGCGGGAACCCGCCCGCCGCGTCGAGGTTGGCGCGCATCCGGGCCGGGTCGACGGTCAGCCCCGCGAGCAGCTCCCTCCCCCAAGACGCGGCGGACCCGGTCAGCCGGAGCAGGCCGGAGAAGGGCTCCCATTCGCTGTGCCAGGCCCCGGCCGCGCGCTGGTGTTCCTGCTCGGCGGCGGCGGCCAGGGTGGCGAGCAATCCCGGCACCTGGCGCGTGCAGCCGAGAATGGCGATCGCGGCGACCGGGTTGCGCTTGTGCGGCATCGCCGACGACCCGCCGCGGCGGGCTCCCGCCCCCGGTTCGTCTCCCTCGCGCGCCTCCGCCACCCTGGACTCCCCCACGCGCACCTCGGCCAGCTCGGGCTCCCCCTCACGCACCTCTGCCACCTCGGACTGCGCGAGCAGGGTCACATCCCTGGCGATCTTGCCCAGCACGGCGGCGGCACCGGCACAGGACGCGGCCACCTCGACGATCCGCAATCGGTCGGTGTGCCAGGGCAGCACCGCCAGCGGCAGGCCGAGTTCGTCGGCGAGCAGCGCGGCGACCCGGGGCCCGTCGGCGCCCAGCGAGGCCAGCGTGCCCGCGGCGCCGCCGAACTGGACGGCCAGGCGCCCGGCCCGCACCCGGTCCAGGCCCGCACGCGCCTCGTCCAGGCCGGTCAGCCAGCCGGCCGCGACCAGGCCGAAGGTCACGGGGACCGCCTGCTGCAGCAGGGTCCGGCCGATCATGACCGTGTCGCGGTGCGCGGCGGCGAGCGCCGCCGTGGCGCCGGCGGCGGCCGACATATCCGCCGCGGCCGCCGCGAGCGCGCCCCGGGCGAGCAGCATGGCGGCCGTGTCGATGATGTCCTGGCTGGTCGCGCCCTTGTGCACGGCCGCCGCATACCCCGGCACGCAGCGGGCCAGCGCCCGGGCCAACGCGGGTACCGGGTTGCCGGTGAGGGCGGCCTGGCGGCCGAGCTCAGCCGTGTCGATGGCGACTGCCCGGGCCGCCTCGGTCACCGCGGCGCCGGCGCCGGCCGGGGCCAGCCCGGCCCGTTCGAGCGCCCGTGCCAGCGCGGCCTCGATCTGCAGCATCGCGGTCAGCCACGCCTGGTCCCCGGTGGCGGCGGCGCCACGGGCGAACACCCCGTCGAACAGCCCGGGCTCAGCCATAGCGGACGCAGAGACAAGCGGTCGGTGTCCGCACGGTCCGATCCTTGCACGCCCCCCCCGGCGCTCACATCACCGCAACTGGGCCGGCCGCGGCGGCGGCCGCGGCTCGGTGCTGACCGCGCGCACGAGCAGGCCGACCAGCAGGCCGAACACGAAGCCGAACACGTGCGCAACGTAGGCCACCCCACCCGGGCTGGCGGGGCCGATCGCATACACCCACTGCAGCACGAACCAGAGCCCGAGCACGATCCAGGCCGGGATGCGCAAGGGGATGAAGAACAGGAACGGGACCAGGCTCCAGACCCGCGCCCGGGGGAAGAGCACGATGTACGCCCCGAGCACACCGGCGATCGCGCCGGACGCCCCGACCAGTGGCTGGACCGAGGCGGAGTTGACGGCGGCGAAACCGTAGGCCGCCACGTACCCGGCCGCCAGGTAGAAGATCAGGTACGGGATCTTGCGGAAGCGGTCCTCGACGTTGTTGCCGAAGATCAGCAGGAAGAGCATGTTGCCGAGCAGGTGCAGCCACCCGGCGTGCACGAACATCGCGGTCAGCACCGACAGCGGTGGGCTCTTGGAGTATCCCGGCCGGGCGATCACGCAGGCGGGCCCCTGCGCGGTGGCCACCTCGCGACCGGTCGGCACCAGCCGCAGCGGCCGGCCCGTGATCAGCTCATGCGGGATCGCCCCGAACCGGTCGTCGAACGCCTGCTGCCGGCAGGCGACGGCCGCGGAGGCGGCGGTGCCCGGCAGCGTGCCCGGCGTGAGCAGCAGCACGACCACATTGGCCGCGATCAGCCCGTAGGTGACCCAGGGGGTCCGGCGCAGCGGGTTGATGTCGTGCACGGGGATGACCATGACCCAAGCCTGCCCGCCATCCGCGGGAATGCACCTGAGATTCCGCTCGTTGGCCGCCGGATCGCCGGCCCCGATCCGCCGGCCCTCCCCCGCACCCGATCCCGTCGGGCGGGGGCTGGCCGACCCCTCCCGTCCAGGCCGGGTTGTGCCCTATCGTCAGTTGTATGACCGGTCAACCCTCACCAGCGGGCGGCCCCGGGCTGCCCCAGCAGCGCCGCCTCGTCACCGAGATCCCCGGGCCCGCCTCCCGCGAGCTGCTCGCGCGCCGCGAGCGCGCGGTCGCCCGCGGCGTCAGCAACATCCTGCCCGTGTTCATCACCGCCGCCGGCGGTGGCGTGCTGGTGGATGCCGACGGTAACTCGCTCATCGACTTCGGCTCCGGCATCGCCGTGGTCTCGGTCGGCAACAGCGCGCCCCGGGTAGCCGAGCGGGTCAGCGAGCAGGTGGCCAGGTTCACCCATACCTGCTTCATGGTCACGCCCTATGAGGGGTACGTCGCCGTGTGCGAGGAGCTGGCCCGGCGCACACCGGGCAGCCACGAGAAGCGGTCGGCGCTGTTCAACTCGGGCGCCGAGGCGGTGGAGAACGCGGTCAAGATCGCCCGGCACTACACCCACCGCCAGGCCATCGTCACGTTCGAC
Source organism: Streptosporangiaceae bacterium (assembly GCA_035473755.1). GTDB lineage: Bacteria > Actinomycetota > Actinomycetes > Streptosporangiales > Streptosporangiaceae > UBA9676. The sequence continues at coordinate 8,955 of DATINY010000183.1, read as the reverse complement.
CACGCCTACCACGGGCGCACCAACCTGACCATGGCGCTGACCGCTAAGAACATGCCCTACAAGGACAAGTTCGGCCCGTTCGCGGGCGAGATCTACCGGATGCCGATGGCCTACCCGCTGCGCTGGCCCGGCGGCCCCGGCCATTGCGCCAAGGAGGCCCTGGACGTGGTCAGCACGCTCATCCACACGCAGGTGGGCGAGGACAACGTGGCCGCGGTGATCATCGAGCCGATCCAGGGTGAGGGCGGCTTCGTGGTCCCGCCGGCCGGCTTCCTGCCCGGGCTGGCCGAATTCTGCCGCCAGCACGGCATCCTGCTGATCGCCGACGAGATCCAGACCGGCTTCTGCCGGACCGGCGACTGGTTCGCCTGCGACCACGAGGGGGTCGTGCCAGACCTGATCACCACGGCCAAGGGGATCGCGGGCGGGATGCCGCTGGCCGGGGTCACCGGGCGGGCCGAGGTGATGGACTCCGTCCACGCCAGCGGGCTCGGCGGGACCTACGGCGGCAACCCGGTCGCCTGCGCGGGCGCGCTCGGGGCGATCGAGACGATGGAGGCCGAGGACCTGGCCGGGCGGGCCCGCCGGATCGGCGAGATCATGCTGCCCCGGCTGCGCAAGCTGGCCGACACCTACCCGATCATCGCGGAGGTCCGGGGACGTGGCGCCATGCTGGCCATCGAGCTCGCCCAGCCGGGCAGCCTGGAGCCGGACGCGGCCACCACCGGCAAGGTGTCCAAGGCCTGTCACGCGAACGGGCTGGTCACCCTGACCTGCGGGACGTTCGGCAACGTGCTGCGGTTCCTGCCCCCGCTGGTGATCGGCGAGGACCTGCTCGAGGAGGGCCTGTCGATCCTGGAGGACGCCTTCGCCAGCCTGTGACTGGGTCAGGCACCGGGCGGCGGCCCGGGCCGGTCACTGGGCGATGGTGATGTCTCCCGACTGGTCGGTCACCGAGACCACGTGCGGTGACGTCGGGCTCTGCGGCACGTTGACCGAGGTCTGGCCGGACGAGGTGCTGGCGCTGACCCGGTAGGCGGTCGGCCCGGGCGGGAACACCAGCTTGATGTTGCCGGATGAGTCGCTGATCTTGACCAGGTCCGGGACCTTGGTGAACACCACGGTGATGTCCCCCGACTGGTCCTGCGCGGTCAGCTGCCGGCTGGACACGCCGGTCCCGGTGATGTCCCCCGAGTCATTCATGATCAGCGTCCGTGCCGCGGACAGGGAGGTCACGGTGATGTCGCCGGAATGGTCACTGATCGTGGCGCGGCCGGAGACCTGCGTGGCCTTGATGTCCCCCGAATCGGTGCTCAGCGTGACCAGGCCCGCCAGGCCGCTGGCGGTCAGGTTGCCCGACGCGTTGGAGATCTCCGTCCTGGCCCCAGCGGGGACGGCGACCGCATAGTCGAACGAGCACACCCCGACCGGTACCTGGCAGCGCGCGTGCAGCGCGATCGTGGACCCCGAGTGCTGCCAGGTGAGCTTGGGACGGATCAGCGAGTAATGAAGGGTCCCGTGTACCCCGAGCTGGCCGGCCGGACCGGGGCCGACGCTGATGTCGCCCTCGTCCACGCTGACCACGGCGGTGCGCCCGTGGAAGGGGACGGCCAGGCTGACCCGGGAGCTGCCCAGCCCGGCGAAGGCGACCGCGGTCAGGGCCGTCCAGCCGATCACCACCAGGGCCAGCGGGATCCCGATGACCAGCGCCGCCCAGCGCGCGGGCGTCATCGGCAGCCGGTTGGTCATGACCCGTCAGCTCCCAGGTAGCGCAGCACGGCCAGGACTCGGCGGTGGTCGCGGTCGGCGGGCGCCAGCCCGAGCTTGCCGAAGATGCTGTTGATGTGCTTCTCCACCGCGCCGTCGCTGACCACCAGCTCGGCGGCGATCGCGGCGTTGGACCGGCCCTCCGCCATCAGGCCGAGCACGTCCCGCTCCCGCGGCGTGAGGGCGGCCAGCGGATGACGGCTGCGCGCGAGCAGCTGCGCGACCACTTCGGGATCGAGGGCGCTGCCCCCGGCGGCCACTCGCTGCAGCGCGTCGAGGAACTCCGTCAGGTCGGCGACCCGGTCCTTGAGCAGGTAGCCGACCCCCTGCGGCCGGTCGGACAGCAGCTCGGTGGCGTAACGCTCCTCCACGTACTGGGACAGGACGAGCACGCCGACGTCGGGCCAGGTGCTGCGGACCACCAGCGCGGCGCGCAGGCCCTCGTCGGTGAAGGTGGGCGGCATCCGGACGTCCACCACCACCACGTCGGGCCGGTGGGCGTCGACCTCGCGCAGGAACTCCTCGGCATCTCCGGTGGCCGCATCGACCTGGTAGCCGGCCTCGGTGAGCAGCCGGGCCAGGCCCTCGCGCAGGAGCACCGAGTCTTCGGCGACCACTACCCGCATGGCAGCACCGCCTCGATCTCGGTGGGACCGCCGTCCGGGCTGGTCACCAGGAGCCGGCCGTCGATGCCCGCGACCCGGGCCGCCAGCCCGGACAGGCCCTGGCCGGCCAGGCTGGCGCCGCCGATGCCGTCGTCGCTGACGGCCACGCTGAGCAGATTGCCCGACCGGGTCACGGCGACCAGCGCCCGGCTCGCCTTGGCGTGCTTGGCCACATTGGTCAGGGCCTCCGCGACGACGAAGTAGGCGATCGCCTCCACCGACGCCGGCGGCCGCTCGGGCAGGTCGACCCGGACCGTGACCGGCACCGGACTGAGCGCGGCCAGCCCGGACAGGGCGGCGTCCAGGCCGCGGTCCGACAGCACTGGCGGGTGCACCCCACGCACAAGGTTCCGCAATTCGGTCAGCGCCTCTTTCGCCTGCTCGTGGGCCTGGCCCACGATCACCTCCGCCGCCTGGGGATCGGAGGCGAACTTTGCCCTGGCCCGCCCGAGCTCCATGGCCAGCGAGACCAGCCGCTGCTGGGCACCGTCGTGCAGATCCCGCTCGATCCGGCGACGTTCGGTCTCCGCGGCGTCGACCACCCCGGCCCGGCTGGTCTCGAGCTCGCCGATCCGGGCGGCCATCCGCGCCCGCCGGCCGGGCCCCAGCAGCCACCTGGCCACCATCGCGTCGCCCTGCGCCACGACCTGGGTCAGGGGCCCCGCACCCAGCAGCAGCGCCACCCCGGTGGCCACTCCCAGGGCCACCCATGCCGAGTTGTTCAGCGCGAACGAGCCCAGGTGGGCGCTGCCGCCGGGCAGCGCCCCGTTATAGGCGGGCAGCGCAACCAGGGCCAGGCCGATCCCCCACACGGAGGTGACCACTACCGCCTCAAGCACGCTCAGCGGCAGCCTGACCAGTGCATACACCGACGGCAGCCAGGTCGTGCGGGCCAGGAAGAGAAGGTTCACCCGGCGCCACCCGGTCGGCTCGTCCGGCAGCGGCTCGGGGCCGGGGATCTCGGTTCCCAGCAGGACCGCGAACCTGGCCCGCTCGGCCCGGGCGCCCAGGCCGGCCAGCCAGATGACGGCGACCAGCACCGGGATGCCGACCAGGAAGACGGGCAGCAGCGCGATCCCCAGGCTGATGCCGGTCACCACCACCGTGAACGAGACCAGGCCGATCACCAGCCCGGCCAGCAGGTGGATGAGGGCCAGCCAGGTCCGGGGGGACACCAATGCGCCGAGCACCGACCGCAGGCCGCCGGGCGAAGCCAGGCCGGCGGCCAGGGTCTCCGCCCCGGCTCCGGGCGAGGGGTGCCCGGCGGCCAGGGGCTCCATCCCCGCTCCGGGCGAGGGCGGCCCGGCGGCCAGGGGCTCCGTCCCCGCTCCGGGCGGGGGCCCGGAACCGGCTCCGGCTGCCGCCATCGGTATGCCTCCTCGCCGCTGCGGTGATCCCCGCCGCTGTGGTGATCCTTGCCGCCGACCTTATGCACCAGGGACCGGCCTGCCCATACCGCAGCCCCCCGGGTACGCCCGGAGGTTATCCCTACCCCCGATTCGGCGGCCAGCGGGATGCCGCTCAGCGGCCCGCGCGACGAGGCTTTCAGCGCAGTGTCCTGCTTGCTAACCAACGATGGAGACCGTCATGAAAGACCCATCCACCCTCATGCGGACACCCGCAACCGGGCCGCCGCCCCGTACCGGCGTCCGCCCCCCGATGGTCGAGCGGATCGCGGGCTGGAGCGCCCGGCACCGCGCCATCGCGCTGATCGGCTGGCTCATGCTCGTCGCCGGCGCGGTGGTGATCGGCAACACGCTCGGAACCAAGAACCTCAACAGCTACGACCCAGGCCAGGCCGGACAGGCCGAACGGGTGCTGAGCCGGCCCGGCGTAGTCCAGCGGTATGCGGAAAGCGTGCTCGTCCAGACCCGCGACGGGCGGACCGTGGCCAGCGACCTGCAGGCCCGGACGGCCATCAGGCAGGTGACCGTGGCGCTGCAGCGCATGCCCGGTGTGGCCACAGACATCCAGTCGCCGCTGGCGCCGGGCGGGACCGGCCTGGCGGCGGGCGGCCACGGGCTGATCTCGCGCGACGGCCGGTCCGCCCTGGTCACGTTCGAGGTGGCCGGCAACGTCAACAACGCCACCCAGATCGTGACCGGCGCCCAGCGTGCGGTGGCGGCGGTGCAGGCCGCCCACCCCGGCCTTCGCATCGCGGAGGCGGGCGACGCGAGCGTCCAGCGCGCCACCAACAACATTGTGAGCGAGGACTTCCGGCACGCCGAGGTGACCTCGGTGCCGATCACCCTGGTGCTGCTGCTGGTGGTGTTCGGCGCGCTGATCGCCGCGGGGATCCCGGTGCTGCTGGCCGGCACCGCGGTGGTGACCGCCATCTCGCTGCTCGCCATTCCCAGCCGGTGGCTGCCGATCAGCGGCACCACGTCCTCGGTGGTGCTCCTGGTCGGGATGGCCGTGGGCGTCGACTACTCGCTGTTCTACCTGCGCCGCGAACGGGAGGAGCGGGCCGCGGGCGCCAGCCAGGCCGAGGCGCTGCGGACCGCGGCGGCGACCTCTGGACGCGCCATCGTGGTGTCCGGGCTGACCGTGATGATCTCGCTGGCCGGTCTGTTCCTGACCGGCATCGACGTTTTCACTGGCTTCGCGGTGGGCGCGATCACCGTGGTCGGCGTGGCCGTCCTCGGCTCGCTGACCGCACTGCCTGCGATGCTGTCTTTGCTGGGCACCTGGGTGGACCGGGGCAGGATCCCCTTCCTGGGCCGGCGGCGGACGGCGGCGCGGCGTTCGGCGTTCTGGAACGCGCTCGTGCGCCGCGTGGTGGCCAGGCCCGTGCTCTGGGGCGGCGCCGCCGTGCTGGCGATGCTCACGCTGGCCGCTCCGGCGGCAAACATGCGGCTCGCCGACCCCGGGCTGCATGACCTGCCGACCAGCATTCCCGTGGTCAGCAACCTGATGGCGATCCAGCACGCCTTCCCCGGCGGCCCGGCCCCGGCCGAGGTCGTCGTCACCGGCAAGGACCTGTCAGGCCAGTCCGTCCGGCACGCGGTTGCTGCCCTGCAGGGGCGGGCAGCGACGAGCGGGCCGCTACGGGAGCCGGTCACGGCCACCCTGCTCGACCACGGCCAGGTCCTGGTCGTCTCCGTTCCGCTGGCCGGTGACGGCACCAACACCACCTCGGTGAGCGCGCTGGCCACGCTGCGCGACCACGCCCTGCCCGCCACCTTGGGGCAGGTCAAGGGCATCAATTACGCGGTCACCGGCATCACCGCGGGCACCCACGACTTCACGAGCCGGCTGCACAGCCGGGCGCCGCTCGTGTTCGCGTTCGTGCTCGGGCTGGCGTTCCTGCTGCTGATGGTCACCTTCCGCTCGGTCTTCATACCGCTGATGTCGATCGGGCTGAACCTGCTGTCCGTCGGCGCCGCCTACGGCCTCATGACGCTGATCTTCCAGGACGGCCACCTGAGCGGCCTGCTGGGCTTCAGCCCCTACGGCGGTATCGTGCCGTGGCTGCCGCTGTTCCTGTTCGTGCTCCTGTTCGGGCTCAGCATGGACTACCACGTATTCATCCTGTCCCGGATCAAGGAACTGCGGATGCGGGGATGGACCACGCGTGAGGCGATCAGCGGCGGGATCGCCGGCAGCGCGGGCGTGGTGACCAGCGCGGCGGTGATCATGGTCGCGGTGTTCTCCATCTTCGCCACGCTGTCGGTGATCGAGTTCAAGATGTTCGGCGTGGCCCTGGCGGCGGCCGTGCTCATCGACGCCACCGTGGTCCGCGGCGTGCTCATGCCCGCGGCGATGTCGCTGCTCGGCGAGCGCAACTGGTACCTGCCAGGCTGGCTCTCCTGGCTGCCCGGCCGGCAGAGGGTCGTCCCTGCCGCCGGTGGGGGCGCCCGGAAGGAGATGGCCGGCGCGGCCACCGGCAGATAGTCACCCCGCCCACGGATGGGCCGGCCCCTGGCCAGGGGCCGGCCCGTCCCGCGCGCTCAGCCCGGCTGAGCGTCCCGTGCTCCGTTTGTCATGGTTGCGCCCCAGGCCGCCACCTGATCATCGAGTGGACTGCTGATCTGTGGCAGTCAGGTCAATCGGCGGTAGTCGCCGCCGGCGGCGGCGCGGGGTCCCTGCCGTAGCGCAGCCATGCGGTTCGCCCGATGCCGGTTGGCCCACAGTGCGCCAGCGCCGCAGACCACCACCAGGACAAGCAGCAGGAGAAGCGCGTGATGTCCCGGCCTGGCCCCCGCGATCAGGAGGACCGTGGCGCCGCTGGAGGCGACGCCGATCGCGAAACCCTTCAGCAGCATGCTGCGGTTCGCCGGCTCCACCGGGCGTGCCCGCGGCGTGCCGGCTGTCAGGCGCTCGTTAACACGTGCCGCTATCTCCTGGTCAACTTTCTCGAGGAACGAGGCCACGACCGCATCGCTGTACTCGGGGCCCAGCTGATGGTGCGCCCCGGCGGCGGCGCGAATGTCCTCCGGGGACAACGGCGAAGTACCCATGCGGGCAGACTAACTCCCACGGTCGCGGCAGCAGCCCCGCCACACGCGGCGATATCAGCGCGATGCGTGGTGGCAGACAGAACGGCACCGATCCCATGATCACGAGGGCGAAGACGCCTGGGATGCGGCACGGGTGCTGAATGGGACCTGATCACGGCACTGGCGCACGGGGATCCCCTGTACGGCAGTCTCCATTCGGCTTGTGACCTGCGGCGGAGCGCGGCCGTGGCCGGATCGCGGATCACCGGGACCGGTGTCAGTCTGATGTCATGAGCTTTTTCGAATCGATCCCCCAGCCGCCGCCACCACCTGAGCCGGTCCTGCAGCGCCGCCCGGCCTGGATGCGTTCGGATGCGGTGATCCCCGGGTCGGTCCCGGCGGAGTCGGTGCTGATCCGCACCGGGCAGGTGGCGGTGGCGATCGGCAGCGTCCGCGCCTACCCGAACGGGTTCGAGTTCACCGTCCATATCCGCCTGCGCCGTGAGGATGAGACCGGCTGGCCAGGTCACTCCGATCCCTTCGAACGGCACCGGCCCGGGCGCGGCACCCCTGGGGACGACGATCAGCTGCGGCTGGGCATCTTGTACGCCGATGGCCGCCGCGCGGCCACCACCGGCGAGCGCTACCAGCCACCTGACGATGGCGATGATGGGCGCCTGGTCCTGCAGCGGGGCGGAGGTGGTGGCAGCAGCCGTAGTTGCGACTGGGACTTTTGGGTTCACCCGCTGCCGCCCGAGGGGCCCGTGACGCTGGTTGCGTCCTGGCTGGAGCACGGCATCGCTGAGTCCCGCGCCGAGCTGGACGGCGCGGCGATACGTGCGGCCGCCCAGCGTGCGCTGACCTTGTGGCCAGAAGAGCCGGAGTTCGAGCCCGGTGGTGCCTGGAGGAGCCAGAGGATCACTGGGGGCAAGCCTGATGACCTCGGCGCGGGTGCCGAACCTGACCGGCCTGGCTCAGAGGGCACAGACGGATGAGGCATCTGCTGTGCCTGCATGAGCGCCTTAAGGGCGGCGAGCACGCCATAGACGGTCGCTGCGGTACCGAGGAACTGGATGAACATCTGGGTCCCGTCAGTTCGCCGTCTCGGCGGGCTGACTCCGCCGGGGCTCCGCCGGGCGCTGCCGCGCGGCCACCCGGGCACGTATTTTCGGATCACGACGCAGCAGGAAATAGAACGCGACGACGTGCGTGATCATCAGCAAGGGCACGTAGATGACCGGGATCACGTACCCAGCGCCCAGCTGCCCCGCCTGTGCCGGAAGGCCGACCTGGATGGCGTGGTAATAGTCGAGGAGGATATCGGCAATCCCCACGATATTAAAGGCGACCACGAACGACCAAAAGAGCGGACGTATCCTTACCGTAAGCAGCGCGAGCATAGCGAGGACGCCGGTTGCGAAATCCCCGTAGGCGGCGAGTGTGGCGAAGCCAGCGGGCAGATGGGGGCCAACGACGCCTGGAAGGATAAAGACGAGCCCGAAGAACCGGAAGCTGTGGAGAGTAGCGATTGCGCGTTGCGCTGCGACCCGGTCTATTGCCTTGAGCCTGGGCATGATGTACACGCCAAAGCAAAGCAGCCACGCGACATAACCGAGAACGAGCTGCAGTGAGAATATGATTGTCGGCGACATGTGACCTCCACAGGAGATTTATGGCTTGCGAATTGCAAGTGGGGCCCAGCCCGGCCTCTTGGCCCGGCTCTTCGGGGAAACGGTACGAATTCCCGCCTGTGTGAGGCATCACCCGAAGGTGCCCGCCGGGTGGGATGTCGCTGCGCGGCGATCCCTCACCCGAAGGTGCTACCGAGGCCGGCCGGGGTGCGGTGTCAGGGGATCAGGCCCAGCTGCCGGGCCCGCGCGGCGGCCTCGGTCCAGTTGGCGGGGCCGATCATGTGCGCTCATCGGTCCAGGTGAACGATTGCGGAGAGTGACGGCTGTCCGTGCGGGAAGGCCTGCGCGAAGAGCCGCAGGTTCATCGGGTGGGATGCATCGGCGCTCTGTGGGACAGGGCAAAGGAGCACGCCGTTCCCATCGGCCGGATGCAGGCCTTTTGACCGCTGGTGT
>DATINY010000182.1:0-26239 GCA_035473755.1 Streptosporangiaceae bacterium | reverse complement strand
CGAGTACTGCATGGACAGCAGGTTCTGGAGCTGCCGCTGCAGGGACTCCGAGAGGAGGGCGCCACCGTGTTCCGCCGGTGAGTGCAGCAGCGCCGTGACGATCCGGTTGCGCAGGTGGTAGTACGCCTGCCAGTCCAGCGCATCGTTCTTGTCCGCCCAAGGCGCCTGCCACGCCGCCACGCCCGGCATCGACACCGTGGGAATGCCGTGCTCGCGGGCCCGGACCCCGTATTCCGCGTCGTCCCACTTGATGAAGACCGGCAGCGCGAGACCGAGCTCGGCGATGACCTGCCTCGGGATCAGGCACAGCCACCAGCCGTTGTAGTCGGAGTCGGCGCGACGGTGCAGCCACGGGGTGTTCCGCAGGTTCCGGCGCCCGAAATCGTGCCGCGCCTTCGTGTTCGGCGCGGCCCCCCACCACCAGGTATGCGGCGCGACGGTCTCGGCGAACGCGTGCAGCACCGACCGGTCGTACATGCTGAACATGTGCCCGCCGACGATCGTGGGCCGGCGCGCCAGGTCGGCGAAGGTCGCCGCGCGCAGGATGCCCTCGGCGTCGAACTGGACGTCGTCGTCCATGATGATCAGGTAGTCGCTCCGGCCGGCCCGCACCGTCTCATCCATAGAGCGCGCGAACCCGCCGGACCCGCCGAGGTTTCCCTGCTCGATCACCTGGACCCGGCCGCCGAGCTTCTTTTCCGCGTCGGCGAAGCCCGGATGGTCCTTCGCCCGGCTGGTGCCCTGGTCGATGACGTAGACGGTGTCGAGAAGGCCGTGGATCTCCGACGCCTCGCCCAGCGTGCGCAGCTGCTCGACCACGTCATCGGGGCGGTTGAACGTGGTGATGCCGATGCTGAGCCGACCGGGCGCCCGGCCGGCTCCGGCGGGCACAGCCCATTCCGCCTCGATCAGGGTGGTCCCGCGTGGGCCCGCCACAACATCGAACCAGTACCAGCCGCCGTCGATGAACGGGGTGAGCGGCAGCGTGCGCTCTATCGTCACCGGCTCGTCGGACCCGACGTTGATCGTCTCTATGGGGTGGCAGTGACCCCTGGCCGTGGAGCGGTACAGGACGAGCGTTGACTCGCCCGCCAGGCGGACCCGGAGCGTCACCGAATCAACGGTTGTCCAGCGGCGCCAGTAGCTCGCGGGGAACGCGTTGAAGTAGGTGGCGAACGAGACGCGACGGTCCTGGCTGATCACGGCGCTCCGGCGCGGCCCGGCGTCCTCGGACGGGTACGCCGAGACGTCGGTGCCGAAGCGGATGACCGACTGTGCGTCGCCGACCGCGCCGACGCCAGCCGCCGCGGTATTCGGCTTGAACCCGGTCAGTGCCTCGGTCCCCAGCTCCGCGGCGAGTTCGGCGGCGCCGCGGTCGGGGTTGGTCTCGACGTACAGCGGGATGACGTCGAGGTCATCGCCCGGGAACACGACCCGCTGCACCACGCGCAAGCCGCCGCCCGCTCCGCCGGTGCCGATGCCGATGCCGATGCCGCGAGAGTCAGTCACGTCGCTCCCTCAGGGTGCTGAGCGGCTCGCGGCCGATGAAGAACGGGCGCAGCCGGTTTTCGAACATGCTGAGCGCCGACCCGATGGCCATGTGCATGTCGAGGTATTTGTAGGTGCCCAGGCGCCCGCCGAACAGCACACCGGGCTCGCGGGCCGCCATGTCCCGGTAGGCCAGCAGCCGCTTCCGGTCCGCCGCCGTGTTGATCGGGTAGTACGGCTCGTCGCCGCGGCCGGCGAAGCGCGAGAACTCCCGCATGATCACTGTCTTGTCCTTCGGGTACCAGTCGCGCTCGGGATGGAAGTGCCGGAACTCGTGGATGCGGGTGAACGGGACGTCGGCGTCCGCGTAGTTCATGACGGGCGTGCCCTGGAAGTCGCCGGTGGCGAGGACCTCCAGCTCGAAGTCGAGGGTACGCCAGCCCAGGTCCCCCGCGGCGTAACCGAAGTAGGCGTCGAGCGCGCCGGTGTACACCACGGGCACGCTTCCCGCCGCGTCCGCCCGCAGGTCGGAGAAGTCGGTGTCCAGCCTCACCTCGATGTTCGGGTGGCTGGCCATGCGCTCCAGCCAGGCGGTGTAGCCGTCGGCCGGCAGCCCCTCGAAGGTGTCGCTGAAGTACCGGTTGTTGAACGTGTACCGCACCGGCAGCCGGGTGATGATCTCCGGCGGCAGGTCCACCGGGTCGGTCTGCCACTGCTTGAACGTGTAGCCGCGGATGAACGCCTCGTACAGGGGACGCCCGATCAGCGACACGGCCTTCCGCTCGAGGTTGGTGGCCTGGCCGGCCTTCACCTCGGCGGCCTGCTCGGCGATCAGTGCCCGCGCCTCGTCCGGCGACATCGCCGCGCCGAAGTATTCGCAGATCGTGGCGAGGTTGATGGGCAGCGGGTACACCCGGCCCTTGTAGATCGTGAACACCCGGTGCTGGTAGCCGGTGAAGGCGGTGAACCGGTTGGCGTACTCCCAGACCTGCGCGTTCGAGGTGTGGAACAGGTGCGCCCCGTAGCGGTGGATCTCGATCCCGGTCTCGGGCTCCGGCTCGCTGTAGGCGTTCCCGCCGATGTGGTGGCGGCGCTCCACGACGAGGACGCGCAGGCCCAGGTCGCCCGCGCACCGCTCCGCGATGGTCAGGCCGAAGAAGCCGGACCCGGCGACGATGAGGTCGGTGTTCACGCGCCCGCCGAGTCACGCCAGAACGCGGCGGCGGGCGTCTCGTGCTCCCACTGCTGCTCGGGTCCCCATTCGCCGGGCGCCGCCGGCACCGGCGGCCGGTGCCCGGGGCGCTTGCTGTAGAGCGCGACGAGCGGGCGGTACACCGCGCGACGCAGCCACCACGGGACGAGCCGGTAGCCGCCGCGGACGATCACGTTGCGCAGGTACTCGGGCGGCGAGGTGAACCCGCGCCGGAGGAACTCGCGCTGCAGCCGGAGCTCGGACCGCAGCAGCCGGGCGCCGCCCCGCCGCCGGAAGGCCTCCGCGCCGACGCGGTAGAAGACCAGCGGCTCCGCCACGTTCACCGGCCGCGCACCGCCGGCCAGCATCCGGGCGAACAGCGCGTAGTCCTCCATCAGCGGGAGATCTCCGTAGCCGCCCGCCGCGAGGACGGCCTCCCGCCGGTAGACGACGGTCGGGTGGTTGAACGGATCGTGCATCCGCGCGTACCGCCGGATCTGGGCCGGGTCGGTGGGCGGGACGCGCTGGCCGACGATCTCGTTGGTGTCCTCCACGAACTCATACAGGCCGGCCCCGACGATGTCCGCATCGGCGATGAGCGGCAGCTCCACCTCGAAGCGGTGCGGCATCGCCACGTCGTCGGCGTCCATGCGGGCGATCACATCGAACCAGCTCGCCGCCAGCCCCTCGTCGAGCGCGGGCCCGAGGCCGCGGTTGGTCCGCAGCGGCACGAACGTCACCGGCACCGGGCTGGCCCGCTGCAGCTCATCCAGGCACCGCGCGAGCTCGTCCCGGACGGGCCCGTCCCGGACGATGACCACCTGGTCCGGGCGCACGGTCTGGTCGTCGACCGCGCTGCGCATGGCCCGCCGGATGTGGTCGGGGCGGTCACCGTCATACACCGGGACGAGCAGCGAAAAGGGCTCGTGCATATGCAGATCTAGCCTTCCGTGCCGGGAGATGCGCATGTGCGACGAGATGAAGAAACAAAAATAAGCTTATATGGCCCGCCAGCGCCCGCTTAAGCTAGCCCCGGCAGTGGAATATATACAGACTTAAACTTGGCCAGAAATAGGCCATTAGGTGAACGCTGCTTTACGAGAGCTTGTCCTGGGGGCTGCGAGTATTACTGTCGGCGGCAAGATTCCCCGCGCCCGGCCCGCCGTGGCTGAAGGGCGCCCTCATCCACAACCCACGAGGTGGTTCGGTTGACAGCGCGCGGCGTCACCGAGTCCGGGCTGCCCGATCCGGCCCCGGGCGCCGCCGGGAGCGGCAAGGTCTTCCTGCACATCGGCGAGCCCAAGACCGGCACCACCTTTCTCCAGCAGGTCATGTGGCGCAACCGGTCCGAGCTCGCGGCGCGCGGCGTCGTGCTGCCGGGCCATCACCCGCAAGACCACTTCCGCGCCAGCCAGGACCTGCGGGGAATCGCGAAGCTGGCCAGCGACCCGGCGGGGTCGTGGACCGGCGAGTGGGAGATCCTCGCCCGCCAGGCGCAGCAGGCGGGCAAGGTCGCGGTCATCTCGCACGAGCTGTTCTCGGCGGCCGATGCGGAGCAGGCCGACCGCGCCGTCAACTCGCTGCGGCCCGCCGAGGTGCACATCGTTCTCACCGTGCGCGATGTCGCGACGCTGCTGCCGGCCGAGTGGCAGGAGACCGTCAAGCACCGCAACGCGCGCGGGTGGGAGGACTGGCTCGGCGACGTGATCGACCGGGAGTCGGCCGACGCCGACCGGCGCCGGTGGTGGTTCTGGCGGGTGCACGACACGCTGGCGATCCTCGATGTCTGGTCCCGTCAGCTGCCCGCGGAGCAGGTGCACGTCATCACGACTCCGCCCCCGGGATCGGCCAGCGGCCTGTTGTGGCAGCGCTTCGCGTCCCTGCTGGGGATCGACCCTGGCGGCGTCGACCTCACCCGCGCCCGGCCGAATGCCTCGCTCGGGATGCCGGAGACCGAGTTCCTGCGACGGCTGAACGAGGCCCTTCCCGACGAGGTCCCCGACTGGTTCTACATGTGGAACGTCAAGGAGGCGGTCGCTCACCAGGCCCTGGCCGACCGGCCGCGCGAGGGGCGCCTGGTCCTCCCGGCCAGCCGCGAGGCCTGGGCCAAGGGCCGGGCGGAGGAACTCATCGCCGCCCTGGGTGAGTCCGGGTACGACGTCATCGGCGATCTGGACGAGCTCCGCCCGCCGCCCGTCACCGGGCCCTACGCCGGTCCCGCCGACCAGCCGGCCGAGCGCGTGCTCGACGCCGCGGTGACGGCGGCGGCGGCGCTCGTGGTCAACCAGTACCGCAAGGCGTATCCGGCGGCCAGGCCGCAGCCGGGCGCGGGCCGGCCTCCCGGGCTGGCCGGCCGGGTCGAGGCGACCGTCGCATCCTCGCCGCGGCTCAAGCGGACCGTGCGCGAGCTCAGCAGCCGCTTCCCGGCCGTCCGGCGGCTGCGCATCGCGGCCTGGCGGGCGCTCGAGCGTGGCCGGGCCCGTGAGCGGCCCGATGCCGGGCAAGACCGGTCACCGCAGCCCGAACCGCGGGAACATCTCTAGCGTGCGCGAACGACAGGATCCGGGGGCGGCCCGGCGCGACCCGCCCGCCGTGACCGCCGTGGTGGTTACCTACAACCGCCGGCAACTGCTGCTCGAGTCGCTCGCGGCGGTGTATGCGCAGAGCCGCGTGCCCGATGCGGTGATCGTGGTCGACAACGCTTCGACGGACGGGACCGCCGCGGCGGTCCGCGCGCGCTACCCGGGCGCGGCGCGGGCCGAGCTTGCGCGCAACACCGGCGGGGCGGGCGGGTTCGCCTGCGGCATGGCGCTGGCCCTGGCGGGCGGCGCGGACCTCGTCTGGCTCATGGACGATGACACGGTGCCCGGGCGGGACGCCTTGCGCGCCCTGCTCGAGGCCCGTGGGCGCCTGCCCGGCCGGCCTCCGTCGCTGGTGGCCAGCCGCGTGGTCTGGACCGATGGGCGGCCGCACCCGATGAACACCCCGCGCGTCAAGCCGTTCGCCAGCAGGGCAGAACGGGCCGCGGCCGCGGCCGCGGGCTGCGTGCCGATCCGTTCGGCATCGTTTGTATCCGTCCTGGTCGACGCCGGCGTGTGCAGGCAGCGCGGCCTGCCGCAGGCCGACTACTTCCTGTGGAACGACGACTTCGAGTTCACCACCCGGCTGCTGCGCGGCAACACCGGCCTGCTCTGCCCGGCGAGCGTTGCCGTGCACAAGACCGCGACCTTCGGCTCGACCGACACCGACCCCGGGGAACGCTTCTTCTACGAGGTGCGGAACAAGATCTGGATGCTCAGGTCCGGCGCGCCGCTCGCCCCGGCCGAGCGGGTTCTCTACACGGGCTCGACGCTGCGCCGCTGGGCGCGCACCTTCGCGCGGTCACGCGACCGGGGAACGCTGCGGCGGTCACTGCTGCGCGGCGTCGCGGCCGGCCTGCGGACCAGCCCGCGGCCGACCGCGCAGGTGCTGGCGGAGGCCGGTCTCCGGGTCCCGGAGGCTCAGCAGGGCGCTGATGCCTAGCACGCCGGCCGGCACCAGGGTGATCACCGCGGGCAGCTGATACCGCCAGGAGAACTCGTAGACGTCCGGCGGCAGCAGGACGGTCGCGGCGGTAGCGGTGAATAGCAGGCAGGCCAGGGCGAGCTGCCGGCCGCGGGCGCCGGTGGCGCGGCGGATCAGGGAGAGAACCGAGCCCGCCACGGCGGTCAGGGCCAGCAGGGCCAGCAGCGGGCCGGGGGTGTAGCCGCCGTCGAGCTGGTAGGCATGCAGGAAAACGGCCAGCGGCCGGTCCACTTGCGCACTGCCGCCATAGGACGGCCGGAGCGCGCTGCCGTGGAAGGCGCCGAACGCCCTGGTCTGCACGCCGACGACGATGGTGCCGCCGGGCCGGACCAGCAGGCCGCTGACCGGGGCCGCCTGCTTCTGGATCGCGTGCTGCTGCGCCAGGCAGTCCTGCGCACCGAGCCGCCCGGACGGGCAGATGCTGGTCCAGGGCGGGTAGGTCGGGTACCCGGCCTGGAACTGCCAGCGCGAGATGGGCGTCACCCCCGGGGAGGGCGCGCGGGTCAGCGCGAACAGGCGCAATGAATCGCGGGCGATCGATGCCACCACCCGCACCGGCTGCTGGTGCCTGACCGCCGAGCCCAGGGCGGCGATCAGCCTGCCCCTCGTCCCGGGGGGCACGGCCGCCTGGAACAGCGGCGACTGGCCGGAATGCTCGAGCCAGTCGGGGCCGAGCGCCTGCTCGGCCGGGGTCGGACACAGCGGCCGAGCGGCCGCGGGCAGCTTCAGCGTGGCGCAGTCTGCCGCCGCCGCCAGCCGCCCGATGCTGGGCTGGCCGTGGGCCAGCCGGAAGTGCCCGGTGCGCGCGTAGGAGATGCTGCAGTAGCACAGGATGGGCAGCACAAAGGCCACCACCAGGGCGGCCGAGGACGTGATGGTCCGGCGCCCGCCGGCCACCAGCAGGTAGACCACGGCCGGCAGGACCAGGAGCTCGCCCAGCTGCTTGATGGTCGCCGATGACCCGAGGATCAGGCCGGCCGCGACGGCGAAGGGCACGCTGACCGCGGGCCGCCAGAGCAGCACGGCCAGCGCCGCCACGATCATCGCCTCGAACCACACGTCGGGCATGATCGTCTGCTCCATCTGGATCTGATACGCATCCAGCAGCACCGGCGCAACGGCCAGGGCGGCCAGCCAGCGGGCGGCCCCGCGCCGCAGCAGCACGGCGTACAGGGTGACGGCCATGGCCAGGCCCAGCAGGTGCTGGATCACCGCGACCGTCCCCAGGTCCCCGGCCACCAGCATGAGCCGCAGCAGCACCGTGTACCCGAGCGGTTCGGAGCCAGGCGACGCACCGTAGAGGTACTTGAGCGTGTCGACGTAGATCAGCGCGGGATGGTAGGCGACGATCGCCAGCGCCCGCAGCACCAGCCCGACGGCCAGCAGGGTGGACAGCAGCCAGTGACGGCGCACCGCCACGGCCGCCCGGAGCAGCCACGGCCGCCCGGTCCGCCCGGCGGCTCCCGCGGTGCCGGGCGGCGCGGTGCCGGGCGGCGCGGTGTTGGGCGGCGCGGTGCCGGGCTGCACGGGGCCGGGCGGCGCGGGGCCGGCCCGCACGGGGCCGGGCTGGCCGGGGCCGGACTGCGGGGTGCCGGGCTGCACAGGGCCGGGCCGCACGGGGCGGCCGGCGGGCGCACTCGGCGCGCCGGGCGGCATTCCGGCTCCCTCGTGGCGGGCGATCAAGTCACCCATACCTCCCGCCTGGCTGTCGTGGCGCCAGGTATCTTATCTTTCCGGCAATCGGCCCGGCGCCATGCCGTTGCGTTCCCCATTTGTTCAGCGGCATTACCCCGTCCTTCATATCGCCGTGCTGGACGGCCGGAAAGGCGGCGCCGGGTTGCGCGGGCGGCCGCCGGAGCGGGTAGCCACGCTCACGTCGGGCCCCCGGGCGTAACCTGTTATGGCTTGGCCCGCCGGAGATCTCACCGGGCACCAAATACGCTCGCTACAGGGAGGCAGCCATCGCCGATGACAGGGCCGCGAACGAGCCCGGCGTCGTCACCAAGCTCAGCCCCCGGTCGGTGGCGGACACCACCGCGCGCCTGACCGGCATCCTCGGCGCCAAGGGAGTCAAGCTCTTCACGGTCATCGACCAGAGCGCCGAGGCGCGCCAGGTCGGGCTTGAGCTGCGCGACACCACGCTGGTGATCTTCGGCAACCCGGCGGCCGGCACGCCGGTGATGGCCGCCTCGCCCATGGCCGCGCTCGACTTGCCGCTCAAGGTGCTGGTGTGGGACGACGCCGGGCAGACCAAGGTCTCCTATTACGCACCCGCGGAACTCGCCGCCCGTCACGGGCTCGGTCCCGGCCTGGAGAAGAACCTGGCTGCCATCGACGTGCTCACCGACGCCCTCACCGCCTCGGCATGACCGCGCCGCAGCAGGCGGATGCGCCCGCCGCCCAGCAGCAGCCCCCCGCGCCGCCCGTGCCACAGCCGGTGCTGACCCCGCTGACCAGCGCAGCGATCTTCCTGGTGGTCGCGGTCAACGCAGGCGGCGAGCCCGCGGCCCGGGACCTGCTTGGCGACTTCGCCGCGCTGCAGCGGTCGGTGGGGTTCCGGGCCCCGGACGACTCGCTGGCCTGCGTCGCGGGGATCGGATCGCAGGCCTGGGACCGCCTGTTCGCCGGGCCCCGCCCGGCCGAGTTGCACCCCTTCCGCGAGCTGGCCGGGCCGGGGCACCGGGCCGTAGCAACACCCGGTGACCTGCTGTTCCACATCCGGGCCGGGCAGTTGGGCCTGTGCTTCGAGTTCGCCACGCACGTGATGGAGCGGCTGGCGGGGGCGGTGACCGTGTGCGACGAGGTGCAGGGGTTCCGGTACTTCGACGACCGCGACCTGCTCGGCTTCGTCGACGGGACGGAGAACCCCACCGGACGGGCGGCGGCCGCGGCGGTCATCACTGGCGCCGAAGACCCCGGCTTCGCCGGTGGCAGCTACGTCATCGTCCAGAATTACCTGCACGACATGGGCGCGTGGAACCGGCTGACCGTCGAGGAGCAAGAGAAGGTGATCGGCCGCACCAAGCTGGACGACATCGAACTCCCCGATGACGTCAAGCCGTCCAACTCCCACGTCGCCCTGAACACCATCACCGATCCCGACGGCACCGAGCGGCAGATCCTGCGCGCCAACATGCCGTTCGGCTCGCTGGGCACCGGCGATTTCGGCACCTACTACATCGCCTACGGCGCCACTCCCACCGTCACCGAGCGGATGCTGGAGCACATGTTCATCGGCGACCCGCCGGGCAACTACGACCGGATACTCGACTTCTCCACCGCGGTCACCGGGAACCTGTTCTTCGTGCCGTCGGCCGACTTTCTCGAAGACCTGCCCGGCCCGCCGGTCCCGCCCGGTGATCCGCCCGCACCCTCATCCTCATCGACGCCCCCTTCCGCACCGGCGGCCGACGGCTCGCTGGGCATTGGCGGCCTGAAAAGGAGCAGCCAGCAATGAACAACCTGCACCGCGAGCTTGCCCCCATCTCCGAGTCCGCGTGGGCCAGCATCGAGGAGGAGGCCCGCCGGACCTTCACGATTAACCTGGCGGGCCGCCGGGTGGTAAATGTCGAGGGGCCGGGCGGTCTCACGCTGGCCGCCGTGGACACCGGTCACCTCGGCGACGCCGAGGCCGCCGGGGAGGGGGTGACCGCCCGCGTGCGCCGCTCCATGCCGCTGGTCGAGCTGCGTGCGCCGTTCACGCTGGACCGGCAGGACATCGACGACGTTGAGCGGGGGGCCCAGGATTCCAACTGGCAGCCGGTGAAGGACGCGGCCAGGAGGATCGCCTTCGCCGAGGACCGGGCGGTGTTCGAGGGCTACTCCGCGGCCGGGATCCGCGGTATCAGGGAGAGCTCATCGAACCCCCGGCTGACGCTCCCAGCCGAGGCCGCGGACTATCCCGATGTCGTCAGCCAGGCCGTCACCTCGCTCCGGGAGGCGGGGGTCGCCGGGCCCTACTCGCTGCTGCTGAGCGCCGCGGCCTACACGGTCGTCAACGAGACGTCGGACGACGGCTACCCCATCCGGCGTCATCTTGACCAGGTGATCGACGGAGAGATCGTCTGGGCTCCCGCCATCGACGGGGCGTTCGTGGTGTCGGCCCGTGGCGGTGACTACCAGCTGACGCTGGGTCAGGACCTGTCCATCGGCTACCTGTCCCACGACGCGACGAGCGTCGGGCTGTACTTCCAGGAGTCGATGACCTTCCTGGTCTACACCGACGAGGCATCTGTGGCGATCGGCGCGGCGGCGGCGCGGGGCGGCCGGGCCAGCCGCCGCTAACCCTGTCCCCAGTCGATGGCCGCCCGGCCGGCGACGTCGGGGTGACGCTGCAGCCAGCCGCGGGCGAACGGGCACAGCGGCACCACGGTCAGGCCCTCGCGGGCCGCACGGTCGATCGCCGCCGTCACCAGAGCGCCGCCGAGGCCGCGGCCCTCGAGCTCCTCGGGCACCTCGGTGTGGATCAGCACGAGCCGCTTCCCGTTCCGCCGGTACGGCAGTTCGGCGAGCAGGCCGTCCACCCAGAGCTCGAAGCGGGATTCGGCCTGGTTGTCGGTGACCTGCTGGGCATCGCTCACGCCGACCATCGTCGCATCCGGGCGGGGCGGCCCACCGGTCAGGTCAGATCTCCCGGCCGCAGCCGGAATTCCTGCAGGCGCAGGTGGTGGTATTTCTCCGTCTCGCCGACCCACTCCATGCCGATCCGCCGCACCATCGCGGCCGCGCGGGTGTTGGCCGGCCGTACCAGCGCGATGACCTGCTCGATTCCCTGCCCGAATGCCCACCGCGCCAGCGCCAGCCCGGTCTCGGCGGCATACCCGTGGCCCCATGCGTCCTGCTGAAGCTGCCAGCCGATCTCGAACTCCTCGTCCGGCGCCAGCGGCAGCAGGGTCGCCCCGCCGATCACCCGCCGCTCCTGGGGGAGCTCGATCGCCCACCGGCCGGCCGGGGTCAGCATGCGCGCGTCCTCGGCGAGCCACTGCTGCAGTACCACCCGCATGGCGGCCAGATCGCTGATCCGGTCCATCGCCGGGGCGAGCCATCGCGCGACCTCGGCGTCGCCGTAGGCACGGAGCGCGGCATCCGCGTCGTCGACGCTCCACGGGCGGAGGACGAGACGCTCGGTGACCAGTCTGTGAGCCATGGGGCACACGATAACCGCCGGTACTGGCCGCCGGCGCA
The DNA here is from genome assembly GCA_035473755.1 of Streptosporangiaceae bacterium. GTDB lineage: Bacteria > Actinomycetota > Actinomycetes > Streptosporangiales > Streptosporangiaceae > UBA9676. The sequence continues at coordinate 14,811 of DATINY010000182.1, read as the reverse complement.
GGCGGCTACCTTGTCAAGCCGACGGGATGCCAGCTGCCGCGGCACAGCCACCCGGCCCAGCGCGGGCCGTTACCCGGCTCCCTCCTGCTGGCCCGCGCCGGTCCCCTCCGCCCACTTGCGGTGTTTCTTCAGCTTGCGCGTGTCGCGGAGCTCGACGTACGGCTCCTGCCCGAGCGGGACACCCCCGGCCTCGGCGGCGCGGCCGCGCTCAAGCTCGGCGTTGAACTCGGCGCCGAACAGGATCGCGAGGTTGGAGATCCACAGCCAGATCAGCAGGATGATCACGCCGGCGATGCTGCCGTAGGTCTTGTTGTAGTGGCTGAAGTTCGCCACGTAGAAGGCGAACAAGGCGGACGCGATCAGCCACACGACCACCGCGATGACGCCCCCCGGGCTGAACAGCCGGAAGCCCCGTTGCCGTTTCGCGTTGGGCGCGACCCAGTACAAGATCGAGATCATCAAGATGACGATGATCAGCAGCACCGGCCATTTGGCGATGTTCCAGGCGGTGACGGCGGTCGAGCCGATACCCAGCACCTGGCCCACGTGACGCGCCAGCCCGCCGCTGACGACGACGATGAGCGCGCACGCCACCAGCATCACCAGGATCACCACGGTGACGCCGATGCGGGTCGGCGTGGTCTTCCAGAACGGCCGGCCCTCCGGGACGTCATAGATGACGTTGGCGGCCCGCATGAAGGCCGCGATGTAGGCCGATGCCGACCACACCGCGAGCACGATGCCGAGGATCGCGGCGAAGCCCGCGCTTCCGTGGCCGTTCTGCAGGTTGGCCGTCACCGGCTTGATGATCTGCTGGACGTTGCCCGGAGCGGCCTTGGTCAGGTTGTCGACCAGCGGCTTGGAGTGCGTGCCGAACAGGCCCAGCAGCGAGACCACCACCAGCAGCCCGGGGAAGATCGACAGGACCGCGTAGTAGGTTAAGGTGGCGGCCCGGTCGGTCAGCTGGTCGGCGGCGAACTCAGCGAGCGTCCGCTTGGCCGCCCCCCTCCACAAGGCACCGCCACCCTTGGCTTGCCCGTCCGGGACCTCACGCCCGGCCGGCTCATTCAGCCCAGTCGCACCGCCCCGTGGGCCGTCCGGCGACGGGCGGGTTGCCTCATCCATACACGCCACCCTCTTAGCGGCGGCTGGCCGCCTGCCCCTGTGCATGGCGGCCGGCCTGACCGCGGCAATGCCCGCTGCTCCCGTACCCGGGGAGGTAAGGGGTAATCGCTGATCTGGTCAGCACCGGCCATCGGCCGGATCGGCCCGCGGCGGGCGGCGCGCTGCTTCTCCTGCCGATGGACCCGCATCTGCTTCTTCTGGGGCTCACGCCTGCGGCTGGCCGAGCTGGCGGCCGATGCGGCCGGTGCCGTCCCCGGCCCCGGCGCAGCCACTCGCGGCGGGTGAGGCGTCTGCGGGCGGAGGGGCAGATGCTTGTGCAGGGCGGCCTTTGGCCGGCCGATCAGTGGATGAGCATGCCCATCGCCCAGGGAGGACCAGTGACGACAAGCGGAGCACGTCCAGGCAGCGGAGCACGGCGATGGCTTTGAAGCACCCGAGGGCACACAGCAGACCGGTCCACCGTCACCCCGTGGCGCCGCTGTTCGGGATGGAACCCGGGACCATTCCCCGCCATCACCTGCCCGAGGGCGAGATGCAGCCCGACGTCGCGGTGCAGATCATCCGGGACGAGCTGATGCTCGACGGGAACGCCCGGCTGAACCTGGCCACCTTCGTCACCACCTGGGCGGAGCCGCAGGCCGAGCTGCTCATGGCCCTGTGCCAGGACAAGAACATGATCGACAAGGACGAGTACCCGAACACGGCCGAGCTCGAGGTCCGGTGCGTCAGCATGCTCAGCCACCTGTGGCACGCACCCGACGCCGAGCAGTCAACCGGGTGCTCGACGACCGGCTCCAGCGAGGCGGCGATGCTGGGTGGCCTCGCCCTCAAGCGGCGCTGGCAGAAGGCCCGGGCGGCCGCGGGCAAGCCGGCGGACAGGCCCAACATCGTGATGGGCGCCAACGTCCAGGTCTGCTGGGAGAAGTTCGCCAACTACTGGGAGGTGGAGATGCGGCTCGTGCCGATGGAGGGCAACCGCTACCACCTCTCCGCGGACGAGGCCGTGAGGTACTGCGACGAGAACACGATCGGGGTCGTCGCCGTGCTCGGCTCGACCTTCGACGGCTCCTATGAACCGGTCGCCGAGATCTGCGCGGCGCTGGACGCCTACCAGGACAGCACCGGAATCGACATCCCGGTCCACGTGGACGGCGCCTCGGGCGCCTTCGTGGCCCCGTTCCTCGACCCGGACATCGAGTGGGATTTCCGGCAGCCCCGCGTGGCCTCGATCAACGCGTCGGGTCATAAATACGGGCTGGTCTACCCGGGGGTGGGGTGGGCGATCTGGCGCGACGCGGACGCGCTCCCCGACGACCTGATCTTCTGGGTCAACTATCTCGGCGACAACATGCCGACGTTCGCGCTCAACTTCTCCCGGCCCGGCGCCCAGGTCGCGGTGCAGTACTACAACTTCCTGCGCCTCGGGTTCGACGGCTACCGGCGGGTCCAGCAGTACGCCCGCGACGTCGCCACCCACCTGTCCGCGCAGATCGCCGAGCTCGGGCCGTTCGAGCTTCTCACCAGGGGCGACGAGCTGCCGGTCTTCGCGTTCAAGCTGCGCGACGGCATCAGCAACTACACGGTCTTCGACGTGTCGAACGCGGTCCGCGAGAACGGCTGGCTACTGCCGGCGTACACGTTCCCGAAGAACCGGGAGGACCTCGCCGCCCTCCGTGTCGTCGTGAAACGGGGCTTCACCCACGACATGGCCGACCAGCTCGTCCACGACCTGCGGCGGGCGCTCGACCGGCTGGAAAAGCAGCCGGCCCCGGTGCACGACACGACGACGGCAAGCGCCTTCCACCACTAGCGGTGGGCTTCCCCCCGCCCCCGCCCGCGCCGGGAGGTGATCCGGCCGGGCGGGTGGGGCGGCGCCCCGCCGCTCAGGAAGCTGACGTGCCGAGCGCCGCCGAGATCTGCTGGACGGCCTCCTCCTCGGCCGGGCTCACGTCCTGGCCGCCCTCCCGGTGCGCGGCCGCGACCCGGTTCGCCAGGGCGAGGACGAAGCGCCGGTAGTCGTCGACTTCCCCGGCCGTCGCCTTGCCCTCGAGCAGCGTCACCGCGCTGCGCAGGTGCTGCAGCCCGTTGTCCCTGAGCTCTTCCGCCGAGTGGTACCTCGTGTGGTCCATCGCGGGCTTCGCCGCGACGATCTCGTCCAGCAGCTCGCTCGCGCCGTGCTGTGACCGCGCCTCGACGTACGCCTTGGATATCGCGACGGTCTCTTTGAACATCCCCCCATGCGCGGCCGTCACCACGATCATGCCGGCGCTCGGCGGCCCCTCGAGCACCGCCTTCCATTCCTCGGGCGAAAAGGCGGCCTTCGTCGTCATCTCACGCTCCCGTCGTCGTTGTCATGCAGACCCACGCCCACGCCGGGCCGGGATGGAGAAGCACAGCGGAACGATCCTAACGAACGCCGTCCGGCCGGGCCGCCCTGCCATCGCACTGAGCTGCGCTGCGACACTGGATGAGCGGGGGGAACCAGGCACACCGGCCAGCTAGGCTTGCCCCCGCCGAAGGAAGGGAGCGCCTGACGTGTGTGGCATCGTGGCAGCCCTGCCCGCCTACCAGAGCCTGGCCAGCGAGAATGCAGCGAGCGTGCTGCCGGTCCTGCCCGGGCCGCCGCTCGCCGCGGCGCAGCTCCTGCGCCAGCCGGCCGCGGCCGAGGAGGCGCTGCGGGATCTCCTCGGCGAGGTTGAGGCGGCGCTGCAGGCCCTCAGCACCGAGACCGCCGGCATCGAGCTGCTGCGCGACGGCCCGGCCCGGCAGGAGCTGGGCGCCGCCTGTTCGGGCCTCATGGACTGGGCGGCCGAACTCGACCGCCTGCTGGACACGCCGGGCAGCCTCGGCTGGGATGCCGACAGCGTGGAGACCGTCCAGGGCGTGCTCGGCCAGCTCACCGACCGGCTCTACAGCGTGCTGCACGACCGGGTGGAGGTCGCGGCGAGCGCCAGGGCGCTGCACCCCGGCCAGGCCACGGCGCGCTGCGCGCTCAGCTACCTCGCGGTGGAGACCGTGCTGCAGACGGTCAACCGGCTGGAGGTACGCGGCCGTGATTCCGCCGGGGTGAGCATCTGGGTCCGGCTGGACGACGCCGACCGCGCCGCGCTGGCCGGCTCGCTCACCGGCCGGGCCGATCCGCTGCTGCGCAACAGGTCGGTCGTGGTGACCGCGCACGGCGCGTGCTTCGTCTACAAGCACGCGGCCATCGTCGGCAAGCTGGGCGACAACGGCGCCGCGCTGCGCCGGGCCCTGCGCGATGACGCCGGCCTGCACGCCCTGCTGGCCCTGCCCTCCGCGACCGTCACCGTGCTGGCGCACACCCGCTGGGCCAGCGTCGGGCGGATCAGCGAGGCCAACGCGCACCCGGTGGACAGCCATATCGCCGGCGCCGGCGACGCCGGGCCGTTCTCCATCGCCGTTCTCAACGGGGACATCGACAACTATGGCGCGCTGTCGAAACAGATCTCCTATGAGCCGGACGAGCGGGGGATCACCACCGACGCCAAGGTCATCCCCGTGCTGCTGTCGCAGCGCCTGGCCGAAGGCGCCGGCGCGGGCAGTGCCCTGTGCGCCTGCCTGGCCGACTTCGCCGGTTCCATGGCCATCGCGGCGCAGGCCGAGACCTCCGATGAGGTACTGCTCGCCGTCAAAGGCAGCGGCCAGTCGGTGTACGTCGGGCTCGGCTTCGGCGGTTTCGTGGTGGCGAGCGAGGTGTACGGCCTGGTCGCCACCACATCCAGGTATCTGAGGGTGGACGGCGCGGCATGGCCGGAGGCCACCCGGCAGGGCACCGTGCTGGCTCTGGCGCGCCGCGGCTCGGGGACGCTCGCGGCCATCCGCCGCTGGGACGGCGATGGAGTGCCGCGCCCGGTCGAGCCGTCCGAGGTGCGCACGGCCGAGGTGACAACGCGGGACCTGGCGCTCGACTCCGCCGTTCATTACCTGCACAAGGAAGTCCACGAAGCGCCCTCCTCGTTCCGCAAGACGCTGCGTGGCCGGGTCCGCCAGCACCCGGCCGGCCCCGCCGTCTCGCTGCCGCCGTCGTCCCTGCCCCCCGAGGTACGCGAGCGCATCTCCAGCGGGCAGATCCGGCAGATCGTGGTCGTCGGGCAGGGGACCGCCGCCGTTGCCGCCCAGGGCGTGGCCCAGTTCGTCCGGGCCGCCGTCGGTGACCGGCTGACGCTGACCGCCATGCCGGCCAGCGAGTTTTCGGCGTCATGCCTGTACCCGGACATGACCGACGTGTGCGTCGTGGCGATCAGCCAGTCCGGGACCACCACCGACACGAACCGGAGCGTCGATCTGGCCCGGGACCGTGGCGCAGCGATCCTCTCGATCGTCAACCGGCGCGACAGCGACCTGACGACCAAGAGCCATGGCGTGCTCTACACGTCGGACGGCCGGGACGTCGAGATGTCCGTCGCCTCGACCAAGGCGTTCTACGCCCAGGTGGCGGCGGGCTGCCTGCTGGGCATCGAGCTGGGGCGTGAGCTGAACGTGCTGACACCCGAGCGCGAGGCCAGCCTCATCGATGGCCTGCAGCGGATCCCCGGCCAGCTCCTTGCCCTGCAGGACAGTGAGCAGCTCATCGCCAAGATCGCCACCGAGGTGGCGGCCCGCTACCCCTACTGGGCCGTGGTCGGCTCGGGCCCGAACCGGGTAGCGGCGGCGGAGATCCGCATCAAGCTGTCGGAGCTGTGCTACAAGACCATCTCCACGGATGCGGTGGAGGACAAGAAGCACATCGATCTGTCGGCGGAGGCACTGGTCCTCGTCTGCGCCGCCGGCGCGCCGCCGGGCCAGGTATCCGACCTGATCAAGGAGGTCGAGATCCTCGCGGCGCACGGAAACACGCCGATAGTGCTCTGCGACGAGGGCACCGAGCAGACCTGGCCGACCGATCTCGCCGTCGGGCTGCCGCTCGGCCATCCCGAGATGATGTGGATCGTCGCGACGGCCGCGGGCCACCTTTTCGCCTACCACGCCGCGCGCCGCATCGACGCGGTCGCCGATCCGCTGCGGGTCGCGCTGTCCCGCCTGGAGACAGCCGTGGACAACGGGCTGGAGCTTTCCGCCGCGCTCCCGAGCGAGGTGCTCGTCCCGGTCGTCGGCGTGCTGGAGGAGGCCGACCGCGGCCACCTCAGTGGCGTGCTGACCAGCGAGACCGCGCTGGGCCTGGCGCGCCTCGTCCTCCAGCCGGCCAGGCCTGGTCTTGGCCCGGAGGCGTTTTCCGCCCCGGCGGCGCAGCCGGTGGACCTGGCCCGGGCGGTGCTCGCCCACGCCATCGATGACCTGGGGCGGTCGATCGACACGGTCAAGCACCAGGCCAAGACGGTGACCGTCGGCACCTCCCGCGACGACGCCGACGTGTACGACAACGACGTGGTGGCGGCCATGCAGGACGCGGGGGTGGATCTTCACCGGCTCACGCTGCCGGTGCTGCGTGTGGTAAGGGCGCAGGCCCGGGTCATCTCCCGCGTCACCGGCGTGACGTGCTACCGGGTGGATGGCGCCGGGGACGGCACGGAGGAAGCCGCCACCATACGGGTGGTCCGCAAGACCGGCTCGGCCGCCGAACTGGCCAGCAGGGCCGATCATGGCTCGCCGCTCATGGGCTCCAAGCGGCGCGTGGCCGAGCTGCGCACGGCCCGGCTGCTGCGGGGCCGCTCCGACGGGCGGGTGGTGCTGGTGGTGCCCGAGCAGGACTGCAACCGGCTCAGTCATCTCTGCGTCGTGCACGTCGACCTGCAGGAGCGCTGCGAGCCGCGCGACCTGGTGGCCGCCATGGACTCCGTGGGCGACCGGATGGCGGAGATCATCGCCGCGGTGACCGAGACCGTGCCCTCCTTCGAGCCGGCCCAGCTGCGCGAGTTCCCGGCCGAGGACGTGCTGCTGGCCCCGGTGGAGCTGCTGGCGGAGAGGCTGGCCGCCGGCGCGGCGGCATCCGGCGACCGGTGAGGGCCCGGCGGAACACGCGGCCGGCGCTCACGGCCGGGCGGGCAGCCCGGCCGGGCCGGGCCCGGGGTCCAGGGTCTTCTCGAACCAGTGGTGGGCGTAGGGCTCGTCGTTGAACGCGGCCACCTCGCGGTAGCCGGCCGCCCGGTACAGGCCGATCGCCTCCCCGAGGGCGCGGTTGGTTTCCAGCCGCAGGATGCTGACTCCCCGGGCCACTGCCTGCGCCTCCAGGTCGGTGAGGAGCCGCCGGCCGAGCCCGAGCCCCCGGGCTGCGGGGGCGACCCACATCCGCTTGATCTCGGCCGGGGCGTCGCCGTGGAACTTGAGCGCACCGCATCCGGCCGGCTCCCCGTGCAGGGTGGCGACCAGGAGGAGGCCCGCGGGCGGGGTCAGTTCGCCGTCGCCGGCGGAGATGCTGCGGGCGGGGTCGAAGCCGGCGTCGAAGCGGTGCGACAGTTCGCTGAAATAGGCCTGGAAGCAGGCGCGGGCGTGCGGGTGCTGGGGGTCACACGCGGTGACCTGGACCGTCGAGGCCACCAGGAGCCGCTCGACCTCGGCCATCGCCGCGACGAGCCGGGTGCGCTGCCGTGCGCTGAGCGGCTCCAGGATCGAGGTGGCCACCTCATCGGAGCGCCGGTCAAGCTCGGCCCGCTCGGCCCGCCCGCGGGCGGTGAGGCGCGCCGTGCGCACCCGCCCGTCGGCCTGGCTCTGCTCGACGGCGACGAGCCCGTCGTTCTCCAGTGACCGCAGCAGCCGGCTCAGGTAGCCCGAGTCCAGGTCGAGCCGTGACCGCAGCAGCCGGACGTCGCGGCCGGCCGGGCCGATCTCCCACAGCAGGCGTGCCTGCCCGAGCGGGCGGCCGCGGGACAGGAACGCGTCGTTGAGCGCGCCGACCCGTTGCGTGACGGCGCGGTTGAAGCTGCGGACCTGCCCGATCATGTCTGGCTCCATTTCTCTGACTATAGTCAGAGAAATGTTTCCCCGCATCCCCGCGGCGCACCCGCCCCGGCGCGGCGCTACCGCCTGACCAGCTGGTACCAGGAGGGGCTGGCATTGCCGCGCAGCGGGCCACGTAGCTCTATCTCGGTGGCGGGGCGGCTGAAGTCGAGGTCCCACTGGGGGAACAGGGCGGGTACCTCAGCGGGATCGATGCCGCGTGGCGCGGGGCCGCGGCGGCCGGGCGCGAACGCGAACATCAGCAGCACCGCGCCGGGCTTGGCGGCATCCGTGATGGTGGCGGTCGCGTGCCGGAGCTGGGCGGGCGCCAGCCCGTGCAGGCAGCCGCCGTCGAGCATGAGGGTGTAGTTGCCGCCCAGCTCACCGGGGCCGGCCTGGGCGATGTCGCAGCACAGGAACCGCACCGCCGCCCCGGCGGCGCGGGCGTTGCTGCGGGCCTGCTCCAGCGCGCGGGGGACGACGTCCAAGCCGGTCACGTTCCAGTTGTGGCGGGCGGCGTAGATGGCGTCCTGGCCGGTGCCGCAGCCGATGTCGAGCATGTCGCCCGGCGGCAGGGACCGCGGTCCCTCGACCAGCGCGGCCAGCGGTTCCGGCGGCTCGCCGTGCACCCAGGGGGTGATGCCCAGGCGGTACATGATCTGGTAGCCGATCTTGTAGCCGGCGCTCATCGGGACCTCCTCGATGGAGACTGTATTCGTTATTAGAGGACAACTCTATTCTTAGAGTGTTACTCTAAGACATGACCGACGTCAAGACGCCCGCGCCCGAGGGACGCCGGCAGAAGCGGGCGAAGCAGACGCGGCGCAACATCCTGGCCGCCGCGCACGAGCTGTTCGTGCGGCAGGGCTACGCCAGGACGACCATCCAGCAGGTCGCCGACCAGGCCGATGTGGCCTGGCAGACCGTGTACGCCGTCTTCGGCGGCAAGCCGGCCATCCTGTCGGCTGTCTTCGACGTGGCCGTCGCGGGCGACGACGAGCCGGTGCCGGTGCCCGACCGCCCCTTCGTGCAGGCCATCGCCGAGGCCGGTGACCCGCGGGCAAAGATGCGCATCTTCGCCCGCCACCTGCGGGAGGCGGGCGAGCGCATCGCGGGCGTGCTGAGCGTCATCGAATCCGCCGCCGCCACCGATCCCGAGATCGCGGACCTGTGGCGCGAGCTTCAGGACCAGCGCCTGCGCGGGATGACCATGGCGGCCCGGGCCTTCCAGGAACAGGGCGCCCTGCGCCCCGGGCTCAGCGTCGGCCGCGCCGCCGACATCCTCTGGCTCTACGCCGGGCCATGGGCTTACCGCGGCTTCGTCACCGGCCGCGGATGGAGCCTGGACGAATACGAGGCCTGGATCGCCGACACGCTCTACACCCAGCTGATGAACCCCGGGGCCGCCGAACCGCTGCCCCGGTGACGTGGCCCGGGCGGGATGCTCGCTGGCGGAGGAAGGCCAGGACCGCGAGTACCCGGCGGTGCCCTATGAGACCAGCAGGAAGATACTGTCGGCGAGCAGCAAGATGCCCAGCGCGAGCGACCCGATGATGATCGCCTGGTCCGTGTGCGCGTCGATCCATGTCCGCACCCGCCCGAGGCGGGCCTGGGCCGCCTCGGGCGAGAACGCCACGTACAGCTCCATGATCAGGAACGTCGACGTGGCGAGCAGGCAGAACATGACCAGCGCCAGCCAGTCGCCCAGGGTTGACAGCTTGGCCTGCACGACGGTCGCCGCCCCGATGGCAACCAGCGACCATGGCACCATGAACGCCCCGAAGCCGACGGCGGCCGCTGGCGACATGTGGTCCAGCCGCGCCATCCAGGTCGGCGGCTTGCGCGGCCGGCCCCGCCTGCGCCGCTGCCGGAGGCCGATCCAGATCAGCAGGACGCCGAGCAGCGCCTTGACCACCAGCGCCGCGGTCGAGGGCGCGGTATGAGACCGCGGCGGGTCCCCTCCGGTCGTCAGCAGCACGGCCGCGATGACCGCGATCACGCTGGCCATGAAGCCGAGGATGAAGGCGAGCCCCTTCCAGATGCCCTTTTTGGCGGCCAGGATGAGGATGAACGCGACGAGCGTGAGCGGCTCGAGCGTGATGGCGAGCCCGATGATCACCAGGTCAAGGACCACGCGCACCTCTTCTCAGCCGGTGCACGGTGTGCGCAGCAGCGCGGATTCGCTAGCTGGCGATCTTAGCGAGCGGCCACCCGCCGCACGACATGCAGCAGGTATTCCTCGCGGCTGAGCGGATTGTGGTCCGACCGCGCCCGCGCCGGGACCGGGCCACGGACCGGCCGGTAATGGTCGAAGGCCCATTCCAGCACGCCCTCGCCGCGGGTTAGCGCCGGCAGCTGCTGCTGCAGTTCGTGCACACGCGCAGCCGGGATATCGCCCTCCAGCAGGCACAACGAATCCCGCATGGCCGGTGCCCGCGGGCTGGCCTGGAGCAGGGCCAGCGCGGGGAAGACCAGCCCGAGTGTGTCGGCCGGAACCTCGAGGTGAAAGCGGTGCACCGGCTCATACACCCTGGTGCCAGCCTGCTTCAGCGCGCTCATCACGACCAGCGGCGTCAGGCTGCGGAAGTCCCCGGCCGTGCTCGACATGCTCTTGTCGAACGTGCCGTGGGCGTGGCTCTGCCGCGGCCAGTAGCCCGAATGCGTCATGCTGACGACCGCGTCGGTGACCTGCCAGCCGTAGATCCCCTGCCGCAGCGTTTCATGCACGGTGTCCTCGACCGCCGTGAAGAACGCGAACGGCATGGACCCGAGTTCGACCTCCAGCCGGAACCGCACGCCCGAGCCGGCCGGGGCCGGATCGATCCGCAGCCCGACCGTGGCGAGGAACGGATTGGGCTCCTTGTCGATGATCTCGACGGCGGCCCCGGCGCCGATGGGCCGTTCGACGCAGATCGCCGTCGTCTCGCGGAAACCGGCGTCGATGCCGAAGTCGTCCGCCAGCGTCGCCTGGATGACCTCCTTCTGCACCTCGCCGTAGAGCGAGACGAGTATTTCCTGGCGGACGTCGTCCTGGCGCAGGTTGATCAGCGGGTCCTGCTCGGCGAGCTGGGTGAGCGCGACGTGCAGCGCGCCCTTGTCGGCCGGGCACCGGGGAACGACAACCGTCTCCAGCGTGGGCGGGGCGAAGGCATGGCGCGCCGGAGGTGTTCCCGGTTCGCCGAGCGTGTCGCCGATCCGGATACCGGAAAGGCCCCAGAGCTTGCCGATCTGGCCGGCGGCGACCGACGGCCGCGGGACGGCGGGGCCGCGCTCGAACACGCTGATCGCGGTGACCTTCCCCTCGCCGTCCAGGCCGGGCCGCAGCCGGCCGCGCACCCGCAGCGTTCCCGAGAACATGCGGACATAGGCGATCTTCTCCCGGGCCGGTCCCCGCTCGACCTTGAACACCGTGCCCGAGACCGGGCCATTCAGATCTCCGCCGGCCGCGGGCAGCAGCTCCCTGATCCCAGCGGTCAGGCAGCCCACGCCCGCGCCGGTGATCGCCGAGCCGAAGAACACCGGATGCACCAGTCCCCGCCTGGCCTGCGCCGCGAGCGCGCGCCGGAGCCGGGGGTAGGTCACCGCCGTCTCATCGTCGACCCAGGCGGCCAGCAGCGCGTCGTCGTGGCCGGTGAGCAGGTCGGCCAGCCGGGCCGCGAACGCGGCGCCGCCCGGCCCGAAGGGGGTGAAACCAGCACCGGGCGTGCCGAGGCCGTGCGCCGACCCCATCGCGATGATGCCCGGCGTCAGCCGCTCGGCGATGCTGCGCAGCACGCTTCCGTACTGCGCGCCACCGCGGTCGATCTTGTTCACGAAGATGAGGACGGGGATGCGCAGCCGTTGCAGCGCCCGCATCAGCACCCGGGTCTGCGCCTGCACGCCCTCGACCGCGGAGATGACCAGTACCGCGCCGTCGAGCACGCTCAGCACCCGTTCGACCTCGGCGATGAAATCAGGGTGCCCGGGGGTGTCGATCAGGTTGACCGCGACGTCGCCGATGGGAAACGACACGACGGCGGACTTGATCGTTATGCCGCGCTGCCGTTCCAGCGCGAGGGAATCGGTCTGGGTGCTGCCGTCGTCGACGCTGCCGATCTCATCGATGACCCCGGCGGCATGGAGCAGCCGCTCGGTCAGGCTGGTCTTACCGGCGTCGACATGGGCCAGAATCCCCAAGTTCAGCGTTCTCACTCAGCGTCATGTCCTTTGAGCAGGCGAAAGTTCCTTTCTGGGTGGACATGAACGCTGCTCGCATCTCACTCTCCCTGGCGCGCCGGTTTGCCGGTGAGTACAGCAGATGGCCGCCGCGGCGGGCAACTGATTTGCCGGGCGGCTGAGCTGCACTGCCCGACGGCGAGGTTAGACTCCGCCCGTGGGCACGCATCCGGCCCGCCGTCTGTGGGCCGTCCTGGAACCGCTGCACGACGTCGTTTACTTCGCCGATGGCGTCCGGCCCGCCGGGCTCGCACTGGGCCTGCGGGGCTTCTGGATGACCTACTTCGCGTTCCGGGCCGCGCCGCTCGGGCCGGTCCCGGCGCCCCCGGTCATCGCCGCCTTCGCCGGGTTCCACCCGGCCATGGTGGCCAAGGCGCTTCCCGACGCGTGGTCGCGTGCCACGCCGACGGCCTGCCTCGAGGCACGCGCGGCCGTCAGCGCCGCGGCGCTGCGGGAGGTGGGCGTGGACCCGCAGGCGTGCGAGCGCGCGGCCGGGCTGCTCGGCCCGGTGGCCGCGGCGGCGGACCCGACCGGCAGGCCGCTGTTCGCGGCCAACGCCGCGCTCGCCCTGCCCGGCGACGCGGCCGGCAGGCTCTGGCAGCTGGCCACCACCCTGCGCGAACACCGCGGCGACGGGCACATCGCGGCCCTGGTCAGCGAGGGGATAAGCGGGCTGGAGGCACACCTGCTGCAGGTCGCGGACGGCCGGTTCCCCGCTGCGCTGATCCGGCAGGTGCGCGGCTGGCCGGCCGAGGACTGGGCCACCGCGGCACAGGCGCTGCACGGCCGCGGCCTGCTCACGGCGGGCAGCAGCCCCGAGCTCACCCCGGCCGGCCGTGCCGCGCTGGAGGCGGTCGAGTCGCGCACCGACGAGCGGGCCTGGACCGGCGGGCTGTCGCTGCTCGGCGAGCAAGGCGCCCAGGAGGTCCTCGCCCTCCTGCGCCCGTCGGTGCGCGCGGTGTTCGCGTCCGGGATCATGCCCGAGGTCAACCCGACCGGCCTCCGCCCGGCCGGCTGACCCGCAAATATCCCTGCCGATCACCACAAGCGGTACCGGCGAAAGGTGAGCGCTTCGACGCTCTCACCCGCCGTGCGAGGCTGGGGTGGCGGCGAAGGGGATGTTATGGCTGGGCGCCCCGGGCCGCGTCCTTTATCGTGGCCGGACCAGCGCCTTCCCCGGGAGTGGGCCGATGCTTGAGGACCTTGCCTATGACGACAGCGAGGAGCCGCCGATCGCCCTGGTGCCGCCCAGCGTTTCCTGGGACGAGGTACGGGATCACATCAAGATCGTCCACGGTCCGCTCCTGGTCGGCCCGGCGGCCAGCGGCCAGTACGCCGGGGCGTACTGGGCCAGCGCGCAGATGGTGGTGGCCGGCGACCTTGGATCCGACCAGGACGAGGCGTTGCGCGAGTTCCGGGACATCCTGCACGAGCGGGGCCAGGTCTAGCCGGCCCAGACCGTCAGCGAGCCGCCGCCGGGCCACGAGAGCCGACGGCAGGTTCGTTAGGCTGCCGGGTCCGGTAGCGGGTTCCCGCGGCCGGCCGACGCCGGGATGGCGGCCAGCAGCGCGCGGGTCCAGTCACGGTACCCGGCCTGGCTGGGATGGAAGGAATCGCATGCGAACTTCCCGGCCCACGGCGGCAGGAAATGGGCGGAGACCTCCGCGACCGGCAGGCCGCGGGCCAGGGCCGCCTCGTGGATGGTCCGGTTGATCCGCGCCACGTAGGGCACGCTGAGCCGGCCGAGGATCCCCCAGATTCCGGTGGGCAGCGGCAGGTCGAGGATGACCGTCTCGTCGGGGATGGCGTCCATCAGCGCGCGCAGGTCCCGCAGCAGCTTCGCCGGCGGCGCGTACAGGATGTCGTTGACGCCGATCCCGCAGGTCACGAGGTCGGCAGCGGCGGGCAGCCGGGGCAGCTGGTCGTGCAGCACGTCGCGGATGAGCGCGCCAGATACGGACAGGTTGAGCACCCGCCACGGCCGCCCGGTCCGCAGCCGCAGCTCGGCGAGCGCCTGGCCGACGTACCCGCCCTCCGGGCCGGGCGCACCGAGCCCCTGCCCGGTGGAGTCGCCGAGCACCACCCACAGCGGCCCGGTCTCGGTGAGGATCCGGTAGTTGTGTGCCTGCCAGTGGCTGGCGAAGGCGACACAGTCCCCGCGCATCGCGGTGACGCCATCGGTCCACCGCCCGAGCGGCCCGGCGCGCAGGCCGGACAGGTCCGCGGCCTGGGTGCGGGTCAGGTAGGAGGCAGCCGTAGCGAGGACCTCGACCGGCGAGCGGCGTCCGCTGCCACTGCCGCCGGAAAGTGCCGTTAACCAGGCAGGACGCGACACCGCGGGAGCCCGGAGCATGCAAATCCTCCCGAAACCACGGCAGCGTCGACTGGGATGAACGAAGGTAAACGAACAGATAGACAGCTGTCAACGCAGCGGAGTACGCGGCTGCTGGTGGGCGCCGCGGCCGTCATGGCTCCCCGGCCGGGAAAGATCAGCGCAAGCTGGCCACATGGGCCGGCCGGTGCCGAAATTTCATGCCGTGGACGCCGCGCAGCCGAGTGAGGCCGGAACCATGTCCA
>DATINY010000181.1:0-15397 GCA_035473755.1 Streptosporangiaceae bacterium | reverse complement strand
GCGCCGCATGCCGGTCCCGGAGTCATCATCGGCTGGTCAAGACGGCCTTTTCCGGAGGTAAGCTGAACCTTCGGGCCAATGCCACAGGACGGTCGTACAGCGGCCGATAGGCGTGTATTCACCCGCATTATCTGAGCCATTTTGTTTCGGCGATGCCGCCGGTTTCGCCTCGCCGCTAGGGCACGATAACTAGAGGCACCGGCGAATGACGGGCCAGGCTGACCGCGATCGAGCCGATCACCCGGTGGGCGGCGTGGGACGAGCTGCCGACCACGATCGCCACGGTCCCCCCGGCGTGGGCATCGCGGAGGGCGGTGGCCAGCGCGATCAGCTCGTCGGCGACGATGCCCTGGCGCCGCGCGAACTCCCAGGCCGCCCCGCTGCCGCGCAGCTGCTCAGCGGCAGCGGCGCGCAGCTCTTGCTCGATCTCGCTGAAGTTGGACTCGATCTCGGTTATCGCGCCGGGCGACAGCATGGCGAGGCTGGACAGCTGAGCCACGTACACGACTTCGATGCGGCCGGCCCGGCCCTGCAGCAACCTGACCGCGGCGTCGAGCGCCCGGCTGGCGGGAGCCGAGCCGTCGAACCCGGCGACCAGGTGCACGAACCCGCTGGGCGGCGTGGCGGTGGTCACGGTGGTCAAGGCTAGCCCCGGGCATTGGCCAGTGACCGGCCGGCCCGGGATGTGCGTCAGCCGGTGGTCCAGGGCCGGAGCTTGCCGGGATTGCGTGGGGCCCAGATGCGGGTGACGTGGTCGCCGGTGAGGTAGCCGAAGACGTCGTGCAAGATGAACGCGACGCGTTCGGCGGGGGTCATCGATTCGAGCACGACCAGGAACGCCATGGAGACCGACTCGTCGAGGGTGATGCGGTCGGCGGGGTTTGGAGGGGTGAGATGGGCACATCACCGAGCGGACCCAGACGAAAGGGGACTGGCGATGAAGGCCATCCGCACTCACGAACCAACCGGCATCAGCGGGCTGGTGTTCGAGGAGGCGCCCGATCCCAAGCCCATGTTCTGCGAGGTGCTGGTCAAGGTCGCCGCGTGCGGCATCACGCATAACGAGCTGGACTGGCCGATCTGGACCTGCCGGGCCGGTCACCCGCGGACCTCGGTCATCCCGGGCCACGAGGTGTCGGGAGTGGTCGCCGCGCTGGGATTCGGGACAGCCGGCCTGGCCGTGGGCGACGAGGTGTACGGACTGACCGACCAGCTTCGTGACGGCGCGGCCGCCGAGTACGTCGCCGTGGAAGCCCGGAATGTGGCTCTGAAGCCGCAGACCGTCGACCATGTGCACGCCGCGGCGGTGCCGCGGGCCGGCCTGACGGCGTGGCAGGCCCTGTTCGATCACGGAAAGCTGGCCCAGGGGCAGACGGTGGTCATCCACGGCGGGGGCGGCGCGGTCGGGTCAATGGCGGTCCAGCTGGCCCGCTGGGCCGGTGCCGAGGTGATCGGGACCGGGCGCAGCCACTCCCGGCCGCTGGTGATGGAGCTGGGCGCCGACCGCTACGTCGCACTGGACGAAGAACGCCTGGAGGATACGGCCGACCGGGCTGACCTGGTCTTCGACACGATCGGCGGCGACGTCCTGGCCGGCTCGCCCGTTCTGCTCAAGCCCGGGGGAACGCTGGTAACGGTGAAAGCCGACTCGCCGCTGCCCACCAGCCGGGATGACATCAGGACCGTTGTCTTCATCCAGGAGTCCAGCCGCGCTCAGCTGGCCGAGCTCGCCCGCCTGGTCGACGAGGGGCACCTGCGCCCCCAGGTCGGTGCGGTGTACCCGCTCGCGCAGGCCGCCGAGGCGTACGGCGCGAAGGCCGCCGGCGGCATCCCCGGCCGGGTCGTCCTCCAGCCCTGACCGGGGCTCCGACCGCGCGCACCACCCTGCCGGTCCCGCTGAAACCGGAGATCAACGGCTTCGGCGCCGACCCCTTCGCCCCCGGCCCGGCCGCCGGCGCCCGCGCCGCGTTCACGGCCACCGGCGAGATCAACCGGATGGACTTCGGCGTCAGCTACAACGGCCCCATTCCCGGCGGCGGCGTGTTGCTTTGGGGAGAAGGTCCAGATCATCCTGGAGATCGAGGCCTTCCGGCAGACCGCGGGCTAGCCCCCGGGCTGCCGGTCCCGCTCGGTGCGCCGTATCCCAGGGACGTGAAGATGCAGGTAGCGGGGATCCGCCAGGCCGGTGACCGGGTCGAGCTGATCGACGTGGCCGGGCCCCGGCCGCTGGCGGGCGACGAGGTGCTGCTCGAGGTGATGGCGGCCGGAGTGGGCAACTGGGACGAGTTCGCCCGCACCGGCGGCTGGGATGTGGGCGCCAGGCCGCCGATGGCGCTGGGCGTGGAGGCGGCCGGCACGGTGATGGCGGCCGGCCGGGCGGCCGGTGACTGGGTGCCCGGCGACCAGGTCATGACCCATCCGCTGCCGCTGCGGGACCAGGGAGCCTGGGCGCCCCGGCTCATCGCCCCGGCCGGGCTCCTCGCCCGGAAGCCGCCGGGCGCCAGCTGGGAGGCCGCCGCCGCCTTCCCGGTGCCCGCGCTCACCGCCGAGCAGGTCCTCGGCGACGCGCTCGGCGTCCGCGCCGGTGAGCAGGTCCTGGTCAACGGGGCCAGCGGGATCACCGGCGGCCTGCTGGTCGCCCTCGCCGCGCTGCGCGGCGCCCAGGTCATCGCGACGGCAGGCCCGGCCCACCGGCAGCGGGTGACCGGGCTCGGGGCACGCCATGTGGTCGATTATCACGACCGGCAATGGCCCACGCAGGTCCGAGCCATCACGGGGGGCCGCGGGGTGGCCGCCGCGGCCAACGCGGCGCCCGGCGGTGCCGCCACCGCGATCCGGGCGGTCGCCGACGGCGGGCGCCTCGCCACCATCACCTCAGACCCGCCCGGCGGGCAGCGCGGCATCACGGTCTCCAGCATCTACGTCCGCCCCGACGGAACCCAGCTGCGCGGGCTCGCGAAACAGTTCGGGGACGGGCAGCTGGAGATCCCGGTCGCCGCCAGCTACCGTCTCGCCGAGGCCGGCCAGGCGCTCGCCCAGGTGGCCGGCGGCCACGCCGCCGGCGCCGTCGTCCTTACGCCCTGACCAGGCCGGGAGGTACTGGCGCGGCGGCACGGCTGCGCCGCAGGCCGGCGCTCAGCGCTTGGCGCGCTGCCAGGGGTCGCGCGCGAGGGCGCGCCGCAGCGCCGCCGCGCCCTCGCCGAGCACGGGCTGGCCGTGCGTCACGAGGACGTGCTCGGGCCCGAGGCCGGCCAGGGGCTCCAGCGTCGGCAGGTAGCGCTCGCGCCACCAGCGGCGGCGACGCTCGCTGTCCAGCGGGTCCTCCCACACGCGCAGCTCGCCGCCGCCCGTCTCGACCACGGCGTCGCCGAAGACCAGGGCGCGGTGGGCCGGGATCTCGATCGGCTGCTCGGAGCGGGGCGGGCGGCCGACCGGGTGGAAGCGGGCGACGCCGCCGACGTCGCCACCGGTGACGGCCTGGAAACCGGAGACGTCGCCCAGCCGCGTGGCCACCTCGGGATGCCCGTAGATGCGTGCCCGCGCGCGGCGGTAGCGCCGCCACAGTAGTTCGGCGCTGCGGGTGTGGTACGGCTTGCTGATGAGGATCCGCACCCGGCCGCGGGCGAGGCCGTCGAGCACGCCCAGCGCCGGGTCGTCCTCGCCGGTGACCAGCGGGTCCACGAGCAGCGTCTCGCCGCCGGCGGTGAGCGCGTAACTCGTCCGGGCGCCGAACTCCCCGGGACGCAACCCCCGGGGGCGGCGCTGCCAGCACCAGATCCCGGGTGCGATCTCGCGTACCCCGTTCCCCGTCAGCTGTCCCCCGCCGGCGGCCGCCATCGGGCTAACCGGCGTCCAGCGGGGCCAGCAGAGCACGCAGCAGGTCGGCCAGGATGCGCCGGGAGTCCTCCGGGATCGGGTGCAGGAATGCCCGCTCGCTGGTGAGCAGGTCGGCGAGCGCGGCGTCCACCCGGTCGGTGCCCTCGGCGGTGAGCCTGACCAGCACCCCCCGCTTGTCCTGCGGGTCGGGGCGCCGGGCGACGAGCCCGGCCTGCTCCAGCCGGTCGATCCGGTTGGTCATGGTGCCCGAGGTCACCAGGGTGATCCGGAGTAATGCCCCCGGGCTGAGCTGATAGGGAGGGCCCTGGCGGCGCAGCGCCGACAGGACATCGAACTCCCACGGCTCCAGGCCGTGGCTCGCGAACGCGGACCGGCGGGCCCGGTCCAGGTGCTTGGCCAGCCGGGACACCCGGCTGAGCACCTGCAGCGGCTCGGCATCGAGGTCGGGCCGTTGCGCCTGCCAGGCGGCGACCAGGTCGTCCACCTCATCACGCAGGGCCTGCCCGGTCACCTCCTCGTTCATTCGGGCAGCATATCTCTCGATGTCGAGAGTCAAGCGGAGGCGGTGCGGGGGCGTGGCGCCCGGCCGCCGCTGCTCCATGGCCCGTGGCAACCCAAGGGACGGCGGCCGGGCCGGGCAGAGACGGCGACGAGTAGGCAGGAATGGCGACGGGCCAGGCAGGGATGGCGACGGGCCAGGCCCTGCCGGGGCCGGGCGTATGCTGGCTGTGGCAGCCACGCCTGCCTGATCCGAGCCGTCCCAGCCCGGCGCTGGGGCAGTGACTGAGGACAAGAGCGGCGCAGCCCTGGCGTGGGTTGTCCTTTTCCTTCCATCGTGATCGCTCTCCGCGGTGGCCAGGCGCCGGGACAGGGCCGCCGGATTGAGGGCACGATGTCGCACGACAAGACCAGGGCGGCCGCCCGCAAGCGCATGGCGGAGACGGGTGAGCCGTATGCCGCCGCCCGGCGCGCGGTGGTCAGCGAGCACCAGGCCGCCGGGGGCCAGATCCCGCCTGCGGGCGCGGGCTACGCACTCCGGATGTCCGGCGAGATCCACGACTGGCTGGCCGACCTCCGTGACAGCGACCCACCGGCGGCCACGCGCGTGCGGCGGGCGCTGGCCGCGCTGATGAAGGAGGGCGTCGGCCTCGGGGATCCGCTGGTGGTCTCCACGGCGCAGTCCTGGCGGTGGGCGCTGGCCGAGGCCCTGGACCGGTCCTATCAGGAGCGCCTGGACCGGCTGCAGGTCGTGCGCCGGGGCGAGGTCGACGCCACGACCCTGTCCCGGGACATCCAGGCTCAGATAACGGAACTGGAGTCCGGGCGGGCGGAGCTGGACGAGGGGTACCGCCGTGCGCTGGATGCGGGCAGGCCGCAGGAGGCCGCGCAGGCCGTGACCGATCTCGCCGCGGTTCAGCAGCAGGTGACCGAGGTGCGGCGGCTGCTGCCGGGGGTGATGGACGCCAAGCGCCGGCTGGCCGAGCAGGGCCAGCGCCTTCAGGCGCGCGCCGAGGCCTTCCGGGTCCAGAAGGAAGTCCTGAAGGCGAGCTTCACCGCGGCGGAGTCCAGCCTCCGGGTCCACGAGACCGTCGCCGCCTCCGGCCTGTCCGGTGAGAACGGCGTCTGGCGGCCGGAAGACGCTGGCGAGGAGATCAGCGCAGCGCGGGCCTGGCTCGCCGGTATCACCGCCCGGATGGAACGGGAACTGGGCCAGGAGGCCTGGCCGGAAGGCCTGATGGCGCTGCGGCCCGGGGCACGGGACCGCGACGACATCTGCATCCTGTTCGCGGTCGAGCCGCCCGGCGCCGCGCTGCTGATCGCGGTGCTGGAGGGACTCGACGTGGTGGCGGAACGGTACACGGAAGCCATCCTGGCCGCCGCGGACAGGCTGCGGCTGGTGCGGGCCGGCCAGGCGCCCGAGGCGGCCGCGTACTCCTACGACGACCCGGAGCTGTTCCTGGCCGGGTTCGCTCCCGGCGACGCCGGCGCTGGGCCCGCGACCACCGGGTGATCACCGGGCACCAGGCCGGCCGGAGGGCCGGGCGCCGGCCGGGCCAATTCGTTGTGCTGATATCTTGATATCGAGAGAATGGAGCGGCGATGTGGGACCCCGGTCAGTACCAGCGGTTCGCCGGCGAGCGGGGGCGCCCGTTCTTCGACCTGCTGACCAGGGTGAGGGCGAGCGACCCCGGCTACGTCGTCGACCTGGGCTGCGGCCCGGGGAACCTGACCGCGGCCCTGTCCGAACGATGGCCCGGGGCTGATGTCGTCGGGGTGGACAACTCGCCCGAGATGATCGACGCCGCGCGGGCGGAGGCGGGGCCACGGCTGAGCTTCGTGCTCGGGGACCTGCGGGAGTGGCGGCCCGCGCGGCCGGTCGACGTCCTGGTCTCCAACGCCGTGCTGCAGTGGGTGCCCGGCCACCTGGAACTGGTGCGGTCGTGGCCCGGCCTGCTGGCGCTGGGCGGATGGCTCGCGATCCAGTTGCCCGGCAACTACGACCAGCCGAGCCACGCCATCCTGCTCGACCTGGTCCGGTCGGAGCGGTGGCGGCCGCTGCTGGCCGGTGTCCAGCTGAACCGGCAGGCGCATGATCCGGCCAAATACCTCGGCCTGCTCGCCCCGGCCGGCTGCGAGGTGGAGGCCTGGGAGACCACCTACCTGCATGTGCTGCACGGGCCCGATCCGGTGACCGAGTGGTACCGGGGCACCGGGCTGCGGCCCGTCCTGGCCGCGCTCGGCCCGGGCGAGGCCGAGGAGTTCGTGGCCGAGTACGGCGAGCGGGTGCGCGAGGCCTACCCGGCCATGCCATACGGGACCGTGCTGCCGTTCCGCCGGGTATTTATCGTGGCCCGGCGTACCGGGGACTGACCGCGCCGGGCCGTGCTCAGGCCTGGGCCGGGGTCCCGCGTGTCAGGGCGGCCAGCACCGCCGGGACGTCGTCGACCGTGAGCGCGTCGGCGCCGGCGGACGCCAGCCGCACCGCCATCTCCGGGGTGGGCGACCAGGCCAGGACCTCCAGGCCCGCCCGGTGCGCCAGGCCGATCACCGTCTCGATCGGGAGCTCCGGCGGGCGCTGGGTCTTCGGGCGCAGCCCGAACGTGCCGGTGTGCAGGCAGACTGCGTCCAGGCCGAGGTTCGCCGCCGCCGGGATGGCGTGCCAGACCGGGAAGTTCAGCCACGTGATCAGCCCGAGCGGGACCCCGGGCAGAGTGTCCTTCCGTTCCTTCAGGTAGATCAGCAGGCTGGGGTCGAACGAGGAGACGAACAGCCGCCGCTGGCCGGCGTGCCGGCCCAGCGCCTCGGCGACCAGGGCGCCGGTCCGCCGGTGCGGCGGGTCGAGCGCGTCCTCGATGATCGTCTTGACGTCGACGTTGACGGCCACGCCGGGCGGCAGCGCGGCCATGACGTCCTCAAATTGGAGGATTCCGCACGCGGCGAGCTCGTCCGCCGTCCGGCCCGCGATGAACTCGCCGTCCGGGGTGACCGGGTTGTGCCAGATCACCAGCTGGCTGTCGAGGCTGCGCCGGACGTCCAGCTCGATCCAGGACAGCCCGTGCTCCACCGCCGCGAGGTAGGACTCCATCGTGTTCTCGCGGTAGCCGGCGCGCTCCCCGGCGCCGAAGCCGCGATGCCCGATGATCGTGGGCTTCGTCGCAAAGATCATCGTTACCTTCCCGGATCTGGCCCGGTCCCGTCAGGCGGGCGGCCGCGGGGTTGGCCTATGTTCCCAGAATCCGGCCCGGCCTGTGACGCCAGAACCGGCCCGGCCGGTGCTTCCAGAAACCGTCTCGGCCCGTGACGCCAGAACCGGCCCGGCCTACGTTCCCAGAACCCGGCGGGTACGGGGCGGATGCCGACCGGCACGGGGCGGGTGCTGTCAGGCCCGGGGCCGGGTGCCGTCAGGCACCGGACACCGCGCGGACCGCTGGGCCCTCTGCGGCGGCGGCCGCGCCGGACGCCATGTCCGTTCCCCCCGGCGGGGCGACGTGCGCGGGTCCGGCCGGGAGGCCGGCGGGCGCGGATTCCGCCGGGTGGGGCCCGGGCGGGTGGGCGGCGCGCGTGGCCAGCGCCTCGACGGCGTCGTTGAAACGGGTCAGCGCGTCCGGGTGGTCCGGCCCGAGCAGGTAGCCCTTCAGTTCCCGGCGCGCACCCGCCAGCCGGTCCGGGCCCGGCCCGGTGGCCTGCGCGATCATGTCGGGCAGCGCAACGCAGCCGGCGTCGAGCAGGTAGGCGGCGGCGGCGGTCGGGAACTCGGCGCGGAACTCTGCCTCGTCGCGGCCGTCGGGGTTGGTGACGGCGTAGGGCTTGCCGCTGGCGATGAAGTCGGCGACCACGCTGGAGATGTCGCTGATCAGCAGGTCGGCGTGGTCGAAACAGTCATAGAGCGTGGGCAGCGGGCCGGTCACCACGCGATGCCGCCACGGCTCCTGCGACCGCCAGTAGGCGGCGTGCCACGCGTCGGTCAGCTGCTGCCATTCGGCGTCCCCGTCCGTGCCCGGCCTGCTGTCACGCGACAGCGCCGCCTCATCCGCCAGCGGGCGCAGCCACGCCACCCGGCCCTGGGCCGGGGCGCCGCCCGCCAGCCCGCTCAGCCGCGCCTCGATGCGGTCCAGGTCGGCCACCGCGGCCAGCCGGCCGGGTTCGCCCTGCCCCGGCGCTCCCGGCCCGCCCGCGTCACGCTGCCGGTTGGCCTGCTCGATCAGGGCCACGATCCGCTGATGGGCCCGCGCTGCCCGGGGATCGCGGGTCCCGGTGAGGGGGTGCGGCTTGTAGACGACCCGGAGACGGGGCTCGTGGGCGAGCAGCGCCCCGATGATCCCCGGCCCCATCGCCATGAGCGAGGTCTGGCCCTCGTCCGCGAGCCAGCCTTCCCACGTCGGCGCGTACAGCACGGTGAACACGCGGCCGGCCGGGCGGTCGCCGGCCGGGCGTATCCCGGTGAGCTGCGGCCGGCCGACCTCGACGATGTCCTCGTCGCGGACGCCGACCTGCGCGCGCAGGTACCGGTCGCGCCCGGCCTGCCCGGCGACCCAGACCTCGTCGTACACCTTGGTGTACGGGTTGAAGCTCGCCGCCTTGTCGCTGTCGCCATGGCCGATGAACACGTGCCCGATGCCCGGCACCCGGAGCATGTGCAGGTTCTTGGCGGTGTTGGCCGGGAACAGCGCGACCCGCACGCTCGGCAGCGAGAAGTTCATCAGGTCGACCAGGTCGTCGATACACACGACGGGCAGGCTGGTCCGGCCGAGCAGGGAGACCAGGCCCCGCTCACGCATGATGATCACGGTCGGCCGGGCCAGCTGGGCCAGCGTGGAAAGCCACATGTTGACCTGGTAGGCGGAGTCGATCGACCCGCTGAAGTAGAGCACCACCTCCGGGCGGTACTCGCGGATCCGCTCGTGCACGGTGGCGAGGACCCGGGTGCCGTCGCCGAGGTGCCGGTTGCGGCGGGCGTGACCGGCCATGATCGCGCAGCAGGCCAGGCCCGCGGCTAGCCCCAGGCCGGCGCCCGCGAGCGCCCACCCGAAGTCGGCCGTCAGCGCCGCCACCAGGCCGCCTGCCACCGGAAGCGTGTCGAGGTACAGGATCGTCTTGACGTGGGCCACGGCGAGCAGCCGCGGCGGGGGGTCCGGGATCCGCAGCGAGCCCAGGTCCACGTTGCGGGTGATCACCGCCAGTTGCCTGCGCCTGCTCACGTAGATCGCCAGCGCGGAGTGAGCGGCCCGGACGCCATGCAGGCCCAGCAGCCCCAGTACAAAGGCGGCGAACTCCAGCGGCGTGAGCGGCAGCGCCCGGGCCAGCAGGATGAGCAACGCGACCTCGCGGAAGACCCAGCGCAGCAAGATGCCCACCTGCAGCCAGTTGAGCGTGCCCACCAGATAGGGCGTGACCCGCGGCGCGCATGCCTCGGCCAGGTAGCTGGCGGCCACCACCGCCAGGAACGTCCAGCACCAGGGCAGCCGGTCGTCGGCGTCGGTGGGCAGGGCGGCGAGGACGAAGAGCAGCGGGTAGGAGGCCAGCAGAACGGCGCTCACCACGGCCTCGGAGCCGCTCTGGATATGGAAGCGCCGCAGGATTCTTCGCACCTGATTTACTCCGCGAGGGCTCGTGCCGCATCCAGTGCGGGCATGGCTGGTTCCGGCAGCCCGGCCAGGCCCGGCTGCTGTCCCCCCGTCGGCGGGCGGCGATGGAGATCGGTGGGGTCGGTGGCCTCATCGGCGTAGGCCCCGGCACCCGCGAGCGGGTCGATGCGCCGTACGTCGATCACGTGCCCGGTCAGGTCGGACACCAGGACGTCGATCGAGGTGAAGGCCACGGCCATGGAGGACAGCAGCGTGCCGGGCGGTTCGGCCCCGAAGGCCCGCAGCCGCATCGGTGTCTGGGTCCGCTCGGGATTGACGCAGTTCACCTTGACGCCCATCGGCGACCATTCGTCGGCGAGAGCCTGGGTCAGGTTGACGACCGCGGCCTTGGACGAGGAGTACAGGCTGTACCCGGCCCGGCCGCGCGTGTACGAACTGGACGTGTACAGCAGCAGGTGGCCCCGGGTGGCGGCAAGGTAGCCGATCGCCGCCTGGGCGATCGTGACCGGCGCCAGGTAGTTCACCCTGACGGTTTCCTCGATCGTGGCGGGATCGGTGTCGGCGAGCTTGCCCGTGTGCAGCACGCCCGCGGTGTTGACCACGAAGTCGATCCGGCCGGTGGCCTCGTGCGCCTGCCGGAGCGCGGCCCGGACCTCGCCGGCGCATTCGACGTGGGTGCCGGTCTGCGACCGGCTGAACGCGAAGACCTGGGCGCCGAACTGCCGGGCGACCGCGCAGACGTCGGCGCCGATCCCGTAGCTTCCCCCGAACACGACCAGGGTCTTGCCGGCCAGCCTGCATCGCTGCTCGTCCGGCGGCGCCGCGGGCGGCGGCTCGCAGGAGGCGAGCTGGAAGAGCTTGTCGGCGATGTGCACGTCGACCGGGTGGGTCACCTTCATGTTGTGCTCGCTGCCCGGCACGACGTAGATCGGGGTGCCGGGCAGGTAGCGGAGCACCACGCCGCAGTCGTCGGTGGCGGGACGGCCCGCGAAGTCCGGGTCACTGCGGGCGAGCTCGTAGGCGCGCCTGATCACCGACAGCCGGAATCCCTGCGGGGTCTGGCCGCGACGCAGCCGTTCACGCGGCGGGATCGCGCTGATCAGGCCGGCCTCGTCGACGGTGATCACGGTGTCGGCGGAGGGTATCGCGACGTCCACCGCGGCGTGGACGGACAGGGCGGCGACGCAGTCGGTGATGATCCGCGGGTCGATCAGCGGGCGGACGGCATCGTGGAACAGCACCAGGCAGTCCGCCCCCGGCCGGCCGGCGCTGAGCACGTCGATGGCCGTGCAGGTCGTGTCGGTGCGCTGGGCGCCGCCCTCGAGCACCCGGCCGACCTTGCGGTACCCGCCCTGGCGGACCAGCCGCTGGGCCTCCCCGGTGTGGCCGGCGGCCATCATGACGAGGATCTCGTCAATGTCCGGGTGCGACTCGAAGGCGTCCAGGGTGTGTTCGAGGATCGTCTTGCCGGCGATCTTGAGCAGCTGCTTCGGGATGTCCAGCCCGACCCGGGAGCCGGTTCCGCCCGCGAGGATCACGGCTACCGTCCGCGGCCGTGCCGGCGACGGCGTCATGACGCCATCGCCTTGCCCGCCACCAGGCACCGCGCCTGGCCCGCTCCCCCAAGCACATGGCGAATTTACTCTCTCTTAGCTCTTCGTTTACTTATTATTTTCAAGTTCGCAACCGTGTCGTCGGATTGAGTTCGGCTGCGGCCCGGCTTGGGCTGGCGCGGGACCGGGCCGGCGCGGATGGGCACCGTGGGGGACGGGCGTGTACTAAGGGAGAGCGGATGGCTCCGGATGACCTGACGCTGGCGGCCGGCGCCCGCCTGCTGCATATCGGGCCGCACAAGACCGGCACGACCGCCATCCAGGGCGCCTTTCATCTGGCGCGGGGACAGCTGGCCGCGCACGGCGTGGTCTACGCCGGCGCCGACCGGCAGCCCATGCGGGCGACGCTCGCGGTCACCGGGCGGCCCGCGATGCTGGGCGAGTCGCGCCCCGACATGGCCTACTGGGACAAGCTGGTCCGGGACGTCTGGGAGGCGGGTGACCAGCGCGTCGTCATCAGCAGCGAGTTCTTCGCGGACGGGGACGACGCGACGGCCCGCCGCGTCGTGGCGGACCTGGGCGGGCCGCGGGTGCACGTGGTGGTGACGCTGCGCCCGCTGGCCCGGGTCATGCCCTCCCAGTGGCAGCAATACCTGCAGAACGGCCTGCGCACGCCGTACCTGGAGTGGCTCGACGGGATGCTCAGGCGGCCGCCGTACGATCAGCCGACCCCCACCTTCTGGCAGCGCCACCGGCACGACAAGCTGGTCGCGCGCTGGGCGGCCGCCGCGGGGGCGCAGAACGTCACCGTCATCGTGGTGGACGGGTCGGACCGGCTGGCGCTGTTGCGCACGTTCGAGTCGCTGCTGGGATTGCCGGGCGGCTTGCTGGTCCCCGAGGACGACGTGGTCAACCGGTCCCTCACCCTCGCCGAGACGGAGTTCGTCAGGCAGCTCAACGAGGAGTTCAAGCGCCGGGAGTGGCCGGGAGCCAGCTACGCCAGGTTCATGCGCTACGGCGCGGTCAGGCAGATGAAGGGCCGCCGGCCCCTGCCGGGCGAGCCGCAGATCGCCACCCCGGCGTGGGCACTCGAACGGGTGGCCGAGATCAGCGCCGAAATGACCAGGAACATCGTGGGGCTTGGCGTGCGGGTGGTCGGGGACCTGGCGGCGCTGGACCGTTCCCCGGACCTCGCGGCGCCCGGCCGCTTGCCGGACCTCGCGGCGCCCGGTCACTCCCCGGCCCGGCCGGCCGAGGCGGGAGCGGAGGCCGGGACGGCGGATCCGGTGATCCCGGTGGAGGCCGCCGCGCAGGCCGTGCTCGGGGCCATCCTCGCGGGCGGGATAGCCGATCAGGCGGCGGCAGTTGACGGGCGCCCGGTGGCAGACCGGCCGGTGCGCGAGGTCGACGCCAGGAGGCTGGCGGGCGTGCTGGTCAGGCGCGGCCGGCAGCGGATGCGCCGGGCCCTGCGGCCAGGGTGACCCGGCCGGCCGCCGCTACCGGCCGCCCTCGCCGGCCACGACCTTCGGTTTCCTGGCCGCCTTGCTGGAGATGCTCGGCGCCTTCTCCAGCTGGGACAGCCCGTTCCAGGCCAGGTTGATCAGGTGGGCCGCGACCACCTCCACCTTGGGCTTGCGGGCGTCAAGCCACCATTGCCCGGTCACGGCGACCATCCCCACCAGCATCTGCGCGTACATCGGGGCCAGCTTCGGGTCGTAGCCGCGGTCGCGGAAGAAGTCGCCCAGGATGTACTCGACCTGGCTCGCGATGTCGGAGATCAGGCTGCCGAAGTTGCCCCCGCCCGAGGCGGGATGGGAGTCGCGCACCAGGATGCGGAACCCGTCCGCGTTGTCCTCGATGTAGCGCAGCAGCGCGACCGCGGCCGCCTCGAACTTCTCCCGCGTCTGGGCGCCACTCAGGATCTCGGTCGCGGTGGTGAGCAGCCGCTCGACCTCCCGGTCGACCACGACCGCGTACAGCCCTTCCTTGCCGCCGAAGTGCTCGTAGACCACCGGCTTGGAGACGCCCGCCTGGGCGGCGATCTCCTCAATGGACGTGCCCTCGAAGCCGCGTGCCGCGAAAAGCTTGCGCCCGATGCCGAGCAGCTGCTCCCGGCGCTCCGTGCCGGTCATCCGCTTGCGGTGGTTGGAGCTGGAGTCTGGGGTGGTCACTGGTCCATCATGGCGCGGTTACGCGGCCATCTGCTCATCCCGCTCGGCCGGGCTGCGCTTTGTCATCGAGCCGAGACGTTTGCCCCGCTTGCCGGTGAGTTTGCCCGACAGCCGCTGCTCGTCCGGCCAGCGCACGTCCCATGCCCAGCCAAGCTTTTCCGCGATCCAGATCGCGCGGGCGCTGATGTCGATCTGCCCCTCCA
This sequence comes from Streptosporangiaceae bacterium, assembly GCA_035473755.1. GTDB lineage: Bacteria > Actinomycetota > Actinomycetes > Streptosporangiales > Streptosporangiaceae > UBA9676. The sequence goes on along the minus strand of DATINY010000181.1, from coordinate 1,547 downwards.
GCGCGCCATGGCGGGCGCAGGTCGGGTCGGAGTGGTGCAGGTTGTGCCAGGACTCGCCGAAGGAGGGGATGGCCAGCCACGCCACGTTCCGCGACTTGTCGCGCACGTCGAAGTCCTCGTTGCCGAAGGTGTGGCAGACCGAGTTGATGGACCAGGTCACGTGGTGCAGCAGGCAGATCCGGACCAGGCTGGCCCAGAAGAACGCGGTGAGGGCGCCGGCCAGCGACATCGACCACAGGCCGCCGATCAGGGCGGGAGCGAGCAGCGAGACCGCGACCCAGAGCGGGAAGGTGCTGGAGACCCGGCGGATGGGGGGGTCGGCCAGCAGGTCCGGGCAGAACTTCTGCTGTGAGGTCCGGTTCGGGTTGAACATCCAGCCCACGTGGGCATAAAGGAGGCCCTTGGTCAGCGCCTTCCAGTCGTTGCCGAACCGCCACGGCGAATGGGGGTCGCCCTCGCGGTCGCTGTACTTGTGATGACGCCGGTGGTCGGCCACCCAGACCAGCACCGGCCCCTCGATGGCGAGGCTGCCGGCGATAGCCAGGGAGACGTGCAGCGGCCTGGCCGCCTTGAAGGAACTATGCGTGAAGTGGCGGTGGAAGCCCATCGTGATCCCCATGCCGGTGACCACGTAGAAGACGAAGGCGATCACGATGTCATGCCAGCCCAGACCCCACCCCCAGGCCAGCGGGATGGCGGCCAGCACGGCCAGCAGGGGCACCGCGACGAAAACCGCGACCAGGAAACGGTCGAGACTGCTGTCCGGCTTTGCCTCGATGTCGGGGCGCGGCGCCCGGGTCCGCGCCACCCCATCCGGGTTCGCGGTGGGCGGGGCGGCCGGGACGGTGGCCGTGGTGGTGGTCATAGCGGGTCCTCGCTCTGCATCAGGCGCCACGGGCGGGTGAATACGCTTACGTCACCGTAACCTACGATACCGTAGGTTACGCAAGGACTTGACTCAGACTTCACCCAGAAGTGGCGTCGAAAACACCGGGAGGACGCTCAGCGTCTCACCATCCGAGACGATGAGCCGGCGTTCAGCCGCCGGAAGGGTCGTCGATCTTGGTCCAGGCGCCTGGCGGGTGATCGTCCCGGGGCAGCCACAGCAGCGGCTGGAGGCCGTCGAACCTGGGCTCGAACCCAGGCTCCCATGGCAGGATGCCCTGCCGGTCCGGCCAGAAGACCTGCAGGTAGGTCGGCCGGAGGTAACCGTAGATGGTGTCGGACGTGGTGAACAGGCTGGTCGCCCGCCAGCTGTCGTGGACGGGGCGGATCGTGAACGTGCAGGGGGAGACGCCGTCGATCTGGTCGCCGGCCGCGACCGTGGTGCCGTCGGAGATCAGGCGCCCGATCTCGTTGATGATCGCCGCCATGTTCGGCAGCGACAGGCCGAACATCGCGAGCTCGGGCATGCCGTACGTATGCCGGAGCCCGATGCTGTAGGCCCACGACGGGCACTGCTCGTCACCGGGGATGCCCTGGACCGCCCAGCCGACCCGGCCGATGTGGCCCATGATGATCTCCGCGTAGGCCTCCGGGCCGTAGCC
>DATINY010000180.1:0-19219 GCA_035473755.1 Streptosporangiaceae bacterium | reverse complement strand
TGCATGAGGGCCCGGTGCCGGCCGGGGCGCGGCCGGAGTTGCTGCGGACCCGGGCGGCCTTCCTGTCTGGCTGCGGCTGGGGCAGCGCGCAGGCGATCGGGTCGGCGCTGCAGCGGCGCGACCGCACCCTCATAGAGGCGTTGCGGGACAAGCGGCAGGTGGTGTTGTGGTTCGAGCATGACCTGTACGACCAGCTCCAGCTCCTGGACATCCTCGCACTGGCGTCCACCGTGGGCGGTACGCCTGAGCTGATCGTGGTCGGCTCGTTTCCCGGCAAGCCATCGTTCCGGGGCCTGGGCGAGCTGACCGCGGCCCAGCTGGAGACGTTGTGGCCATCACGCGTTGCGGCCACACCGGGCATGCTGGCCGCGGCGGCCTCGGTCTGGGACGCATTGCGCCAGCCCGGCCCTTCCGCGCTGGCGGTGTTCGCCACGGCGGGCGTGATGGAGCTGCCGTTCCTGGGCGCGGCGCTGCGCCGGCTGCTGGAGGAACTGCCCGCACCCAAGGACGGCCTGTCCGGCACCGAACGGCGGGCGCTGCAGGCCATCGCGGCCGGTGCGGCGACCCCACTGGCGGCGTTTCTCGCGGCGCAAGACCTTGAGGCGGCGCCGTTCCTCGGCGACACCTGGTTCTTCCGCACCCTCACCGGCCTGGGCCGCGGGCCAGCGCGCCTGATCGAGACCCAGGACGGCGAACAGCTCACGGCCGCCCCGCCGCTCGGCGACGCCCGCGTCTTCGCCGCCATGTCACTCCGGCTGACCCCGGCCGGTGAGCGGGTACTCCGGCAAGAGGCCGACCGCGTGCAGCTCCTCGGCGTGGACCGCTGGATGGGCGGCAGCCACATCACCCCCGGCACAGCATGGCGCTGGGACCCCGCCGCGCAACATCTCCGCAAGCCTGCCTGATGCCGGACCAGGATCACCCACAGCCGCCGCGGCGTGTCCGGTCGGCTGGTTACCTCATTGTGCGTCCTGTGGCGTGTGCCGGATCCGCCACAGAGCGGCGCCGCCGGTCAGGGCAAGCAGGCCACCAACGGCCGTGGCCACGAGCCAGGGCGCGGCCGGAGGGCCGGGGCGGGGAGCGGTGCCACCCAGCCCGGTAGCCACGCCGCCGGTCGGCATGGCCATGGCACCGGCGGTATCGAGCAGATCATCGATCTTCAGATGGCCCGAGTCGTCCAGGATGACGATCGTGTGGATGCAGTTCGGGACCAGTTTGATCATCTGTGACGTGTGCTCGCTGCCGCCGGCGACACGGAAGGTCCAGGTGCCCGGATTGGCCACCTGGTAGTGGGTCAGCTGCCCAAAGGCCAGATCGTGCGCCAGCACCTGTTCGCCGGCGGTGACTGTTACCAGGTGCTGGTGCAGCGATGCCTGGATCACCCTGATGAGTATCTTGCCCTTGGGCGTCATTATCCGGTCCTGCAGGATCTGCAGCCTGATGCCATTCGCTGGCCCCATGCCGGCCACCGTGTAGGCATGGTCGGCCACCACATGGACCGCCGTGGACAGGACCGGCGGCGACGCTGGTGATGCCCCTGGCTTCCGCATGGCGACCGTGTACTCGCCCGGGGCCACCCTCATATAGGGCGACACTGTGCCGTACGCGACATGGTGCAAGACCAGTTTCGCGTGCGAGTTGCTGAAGGAGTACAGGTAGACATCGACCGCGGGGGTGTTCGGGGACAGGTGGGCAAGCCGTATCCAGCCATCCATGCCCGGCATCGAGCCGGCCGTGGCGGCCGATGCTGCCGGGGCCAGCAGGCCTGCCAGCCCGACCGACAGCGCCAGCGCGGCCAGCGGTCTGCTCAGCATCCGGCGGTTGAGGAGAAACCTCATGGCAGCCTCGTTTCCCAGTTATCCAGTCCCGGCCGGGACCCAGACGCAGCAGCGCACACCCGCCGGCCGGCCCGCCAGGGCCGCAGGCCAGTGGGCACCGGCAGCGGCCATAGGGAGGAGAGGGCGGCCGCTGGGCGCACGGGCATCGGCACCAATGCGCGGCCATATTGTGCGGGCCACAGTTGGGCCCGGACTTGCTGCCGTCCCCGGATGCGCTCCCGCCGGGCCCCGCTGTTGCGGCGGATGTCTTCGCGTGGCCGGCTCGCAGCCGACCTGCACGCGGAATCGCGTGTGGCCTTAGCCGCCCGCTGGCCCTCGCCCATGCGGCGCCCCACGTCCCCAAGTGATGTGCATCTGCACCCGGGTAGGAGGACAGCACAGAGTCAGCAGCAATCTCAGCAAAATAGGAAAAATCGCTGTCCGATATTACGCTCGGTGACGGTTCATGATGCCGGTGGACGTGCCGCCACCGAGGTGGCCGTTGTGCGACGTGAGGCTGAAGGGCTGGAACTTCCCCGGGCGTTGGGCGACCGGTCTCAGACTTCAACCAGCAGCAGGCGGCTGGCGAGCGCGGCCGAGGCGGCCAGGCTGTCGGCCAGCAGCCCGCGGGCGATGGGGTCGTCGCGCACCGCCCACAGCAGCAGGCAGTTCTTCCAGGCCAGGTCCCGGGCCGAGTTGATGGTCCAGCTGCCGACCAGGTTGCTGACTGCGCTCAGGTGGTGATCGACGGCTAGCTCGGGCGCGGATTCGAACGACTCCCGGACCGATTGCTCAGCGGCGTCCAGCAGCTGGTCCACCTTCTGGTAATCGGCGTAATGCACCCCGGCGTCCGGTGAGGTGGCCAGCGCGGTGCAGGTGGCCACCAGGGCCAGCGGCAGGTCGTGGTTGATGTGGGCGTTCATGCCGGCCAGGGCGAACTGGATCGGTTCGATCCCGGTATTGGCGCGCTGCTCCACCAGCGGCTGCCAGGCCAGCGGCACCGCCGCCGGGTCGCTCGTGGCGTCGACCGCCCCGAAGTACAGGCCGGCGAATGCCACGTCCAGATGGGTCATGAACGCGGGATCGGCGTAAAAGCCTTCCTCCAGTTGGCTATTGACCTGCCTGGTCACCCCGAGATACATGCGGTTGAAACACGCCAGCCCATCCGCGGCGGGCATCCCCGCCTCGGTTGCCTCCATGCGTGCTATCACTTCGGCGACCGTGGTGACCGGGGTGCGCGGCGCTGGCGGACCGGCTGACATAGCAGTCACTATACGATCACCCTGCTCACAGCCATCAGGAAACTGGCCTGCGCCACGGATCAGCCGGGGCAGAGCCCAGGCGTTACCGAGGCTGAACGGCCCGGTCCGGCTCATGCCCGGCCGGATCCGGCGCCGCTAAGCTCGGCGTGTGCAGGCGATCGAGGGCCTGCGCGGGGCGGCGACGGTCACCCGCGCCGGCCAGGTCAGGCTGGAAGCCGCGGGCGGGCTGGCCGACGCCGGGGCCGGCGTGAGGTGCACACCACAGACCCGGTTCCAGATCTGCTCGGTCAGCAAGCAGTTCGCCGCCGCCGCGGCCATGCTGCTGGCTGAATCCGGGCAGCTTGACCTGGCCGAGCCCGTGGCACGGTGGCTTCCCGGCGGTCCGCCGCAGTGGCAGCGGGTCACGCTCCACCACTTGCTGACCCACACCGCCGGGGTCCGCCACTGGGGCGATGCCCCGGGCTTCGACGCGTCGCAGCCGATGGATCCTGCCGAGCGCATTGCCCTCATCCAGCAGGCGCCGCTGCTCACCGACCCGGGAACCAGCTGGCACTACAGCAGCCCCGGTTACCTGCTGGCCGGGCACATCGTGGCGCAGGCAAGCGGCCAGCCATACGCGGATTTCGTCACCGGGCAGATCCTGGTCCCGCTGGGGCTGACCTCAACCAGCGCGGGCGGCCTCCCCGCGGGCGCGGCTGCCGCGCGTGGCTACCGGAACGGCCAGCCGGTGACGACCTGGCCGCTGGACACGATGCCAGGTACCGGCGATATCTGCTCCACGGTGGGCAACCTGGCGCGCTTCACCGCTGCGGTTCACTCCGGATCGCTGATCAGGCGGCAGCGTTTCGCGCAAGCGATGATCACCCCGCACGCGACGCTCCCGGATGGCCAGGGCACCAGCGACGGCTGGATGACGGGCGACGGCTACGGATACGGCCAGTTCATCGGCCATATCGCCGGGCACACCGCCTACTTTCACCCCGGCGACAACCCCGGTTATCAGTCCCTGGCCGTCTGGCTGCCGGGCCAGGCGGCGTGCGCGGTCATCCTCACCAACGACGAGGGGGCGGACACCGAGGCCCTGCTCAGGCAGCTGATTCCCGCCGCCCTGGACAACGGTGGGCCGTGAGATCGCGGCATCCTCGAGCGCGGCACTGTCTCAGGAGTCCTATCCCGGAGGCGGACCGGCTTCGGCCCTGGTGAGGAAGTCGCTGACCGTCTGGATGCAGGGCCCGCGCTCTTCGATGAACGCCATGTGCGAGCTGTTCTCGAAGATCATCAGTTCGGCACCGCGGATCCCCTCGGCCAGCACGGCGAGGTGAGCCGGGCGTGCTTCGACTGGGAGCGCGACCACTGGCATGGGGAGCTGGAGCAGAACCAGCACACCGCGGCGCACCGCGCCATCCTCGCCCTGTGCATCCTGCTGTTTGCCCTTCTCGCCTTCGAAGGGTGGCACATCCTGACCTACCTCAAGCCGCCCTGGGGGTAGGGACGGGCCGCCGGCCCGCCGGTGCGACGGGCCGCCTGATCACGTCCGGTGAGGTCGCCGCGTTGCGCTCACGCCGGATACCAGCCGAGACTGGGAACGACCCCGGTCCAGCCGATGAGCGAGGGGGATGCCGTGAGCGATCTCGACCGACTGGAGGCCGCGGCGGGCGAATGCCGCGAGATGATCCGCGAAGCCCACGCCGCCACGAAGGACCTGCGGGCGGCGGTCCGCGAGGCGAAGAGCGAGCTGCACGCCTTGACGAGGGATGAGGTTGCCGCCCATATCCAGCTCGAGGTGTCCCGGCAGCTGGGGGAGCTGGACGAACGGACCCGCGAGGCGATAAGCGCGGCTACGCAGAAGGTGATCGCCGAGTTCGACCGGTTCGGTGAGTCGCTGCTGGGCAAGGAGACCTACTGGCAGAAGGCGAGCGGCCGGCGCGCGGCCACCCGCCCCGATACCGAGGTGGTGACGCTCGACGTCGCGCCCGACCAGGACAAGGGCTGATCCCTGGTCCTGGCGGGACTACGCGGCGCTGCGGCGGTATCTCCTCGACGAGGAACTGCTGTCCAGGGCCGGTGGTGAATACTGGCGCAGCGGCGGAACGGTACCGCCATCGGTGGCGGATGAGTCCCCGGCCTGAGGGCCAGGCGACGGGGCCACCACCGGGCCGGCAAGGGTCCGCGGCTCCCATCGGGGTAGAACCTGGACAAACGGCGGCGTGGCTGTTGAGGAGGCTGATTGGCATGTTCGAGGCGGAAAACATCCGGGATTGGCGCGGCCACGATGTGGTCGACACCGATGGGCACAAGATTGGCGCGCTGGAGGCCATCTACGTTGACACCGGCACCGACCTGCCGGCCTTCGCCACGGTCACGGTCGGGATGATGGGCCGGCACCGGCTGGTGTTTGTGCCGCTTGACCGGGCGACCGTGGGCCCGGGGTACCTCAAGGTCTTGTACAGCAGGAAGCAGGTGAAGGACGCACCTTCGATCGAAACCGACGGCGAGCTGCCGGCCTCCGACGAGGAGGCGGTCTTCAAGCACTACGGCCTGGAATACCAGCCGGGCGCCGGCGGTGAGCGGAGGCTGGGCCGCCGCTGACGGCTACGGGTCTGACGGCAGGTTCTCGCCGCCCGCGGCCAGGCGTTCCTCCAGGGTCCAGCACAGCCGGAGCAGCTCATCGAGGTGACTCGAGGACGGGGCCCGCGAGTAGGCCCGCGTTGACAGCAGATCGGCCTGTGTCCCATCCCGGCGGGCGGCCACCACGCAGAAACCGCCCCAGATCCCGCCGGGCCGCTCGACGCGGAACCCGGTGATCTGCGACCAGGGAACCCGGACCGTCCGTATCGCCCGGCGGTCGGTCAGGCCCTCATCGTTGGCGATCAGGCAGGTCCGCATGATCGGTACCGCGAAGCCCAGCAGGCCGGCGGCCACCAGGCAGCCCGCCACGGGTCCCAGGTAGATAAATGCCCTCCAGCCGAACCACGCGGCCAGCGGCACCATGAAGGCAGCCCGCCAGCGGCGCTCAGGAGAGATAAAACGAATGGGTGGCAACCGCGCCCTCCCGCAGGAGATCATCCAGCAGCCATATAGGACAGCTTGCCATGCGGCCAGGGCAAGCCGGATTCCCGTTATGCCCAGGAAAGGCCGCGCCGCGGCGGGTGGCAGGATGTCCGCATGAGCGTGTCTGATCCCAAAGCTGACCTCCGCCGGTACCTGCAGGAAGGGCGCGACGCGGTGCTGTGGAAGCTCGAGGGGCTCTCCGAGTACGACGTCCGCCGGCCCATGGTGCCGACCGGCACCAACCTGCTCGGGCTGGTCAAGCACCTGGCCTTCATCGAGTTCGGCTACTTCGGCGACACGTTCGGCCGTCCCTCCGATGACCAGCTGGCCTGGGACGAATCGGACCCGAACTCCGACCTGTACGCGGCCCCGGGGGAATCACGCGAATTCATCACCGGCCTGTACCGCCGGGCGTGGGCGCACTCCGATGCCACGATCGCCGCGCTCGGGCTGGAGGCCATCGGCCATGTGCCGTGGTGGCCGGCCGAGCGGAACGAGGTGACGCTGCACCGGATCCTGGTCCACGTAATCACCGATACCAGCCGGCACGCCGGTCAGGCCGACATCATCCGGGAGCTCATCGACGGGGCGGCCGGGCTGACCGCCGGGGATTCCAACCTGCCGTCAGAAGATCAGGCCTGGTGGGCGGCCCACCGGGACCGGGTGGAGCGCGCGGCCCGGGAGGCCGCCAAGACCGGCGGGGAAGTCGCTTGACCACAGACGCTCTCCGCTACGGCCTCTATCTGCCGCCGTTCGGGCCGTTCGGCGATCCCGCGGTCCTCGTCGACCTGGCGGTGCGCGCCGAGGCCAGTGGCTGGGACGGGGTCTTCCCGTGGGACCACCTGGTCAGTGGGGCGCTGCCCATCGCCGACCCCTGGACCACCCTGGGCGCCATCGCCCAGGCCACCCGCGACCTGCGGTTCGGCCCGATGGTGACGCCGCTGCCCCGGCGCCGCCCCTGGGTCGTGGCCCGGCATGCGTCCACGCTCAGCCGGCTCTCCGGCGGACGGCTCATCCTCGGTACCGGCCTCGGCGCTGACGAGTTCGGCGACCTCAGCCGCTTCGGCGAGCCCACCGACCTGCGCACCCGGTCGGCCATGTACGACGAGGGACTCGAGGTGGTCAGGGGGGTGTGGTCCGGCCGGCCATTCCACCACGACGGCCAGTACTACCGCGTCGCGCTCGGCGAGGGCGTCCCCGATCCGGATCCGATCCCGGTGTGGGTGGCCAGCACCGCCGGCCACCCGCGGGTCATCCGCCGGGCTGCCGCCTGCGATGGCATCTTCCCCATCCGGGGGAACCGCACCCCGGCGCCGGACAAGGTCGCCGGCCTGCTCACGGCGCTGCGCCGCGCCGGGCTTCCCGAGGGCCGGGCCTTCGACATCGCGGTCGCGGGCAACGCCAGCCCGGCCTGGGAGGAGCCGGTCACGGTGGACCTCGCCGGGCTCGCGCAGGCGGGCGTGACGTGGTGGATGGAGTCGCTGATCCATTTCGACCCGCTGGAGCTGTCCCTAGAGATAGTCGACGCCGGCCCGCCCCGCGTGTGATCCATGGCCGGCCGCCTTTGGCAAGATGACCTGGCACGGGAGACCCTGGGGGTTGCTGCCAGGCACCGAGCAAGATCAGATGAAGATCCGGGGAGGGGCGGTTCCGGCGTGGCACATAGATTCCCGGCACTGATGGCGGACCCGGCCCCGGCCCGGGGGCGGCTGTGGCTGACCGGCGCGCGGCTGTTTGACGGCACCGGCGCGCCGGCCCGCGAAGGCGCGGCGGTCCTGGTGGAGGACGGGATCATCCGGCACGTCGGGGATGCGTCGCAGCCCTGCCCGGATGGTGCCCGGCAGCTGGACGTGGGGCGGCGGACGCTGATGCCGGGACTGATCGACGCGCACACCCACGCGTCGGGCCGGATCCCGCAGGTCCTGCGCGGCGCGGAGGCGGTGCTGCCGGGGACCGCCGCGCACTTCCTGCAGGCCGATCTGCGCGGCTATCTGCGCCATGGGGTGACGACCATCCGCGTCACGGGTTCGCAGGGCCTGGCGCCGCAGGAGGCGCGGCAGGCGATGCGCTACGGCGCGTTCCGCGGCGCGCGCGTGCTGACCTGCGGGAAGATCATCTCAGCGACGGCGCCGGGCGGGCGTTTCTACGGTGACATGTACCGGGAGGCCGACGGCCCGGACGACGTGCGGCGCGCGGCCCGGGAGCAGATCCGCGCCGGCGCCGATTTCATCAAGGTGATGACGACCGGGGCCCGGTCCAACGAGATGGAGGATCCCGATCCGCTCCAGCTGACCGAGGCGGAGCTGGCGGCCGTGACCGATGAGGCCCACCGCCTGGGCTACCGGGTCTCCGCCCACGCCGAGGGGCTGGACGGCTGCGCGGCGGCGATCCGCCACGGCGCCGACACCGTCGAACACGGCATGTACCTGCACCAGCGGCCGGATCTGCTGGAGGCGATGGCGGCCGCCGGGCAGGTCCTGGTGCCCACCCTGTCGGGGTACTACTGGATGGCCGGGCTGGGCGACGTGGTTGATCCCGCCGGGGCCGGGGCCGTGCCGGAGATGCCGCCGGTGCTGACCGAGCTGGCGCAGCACAACCTGGACGAGGGCACGGCCAGCATGCGGGCCGCCCGCCGGGCGGGGGTGAAGATCGCGCTCGGCAGCGACATGAGGCTGGCGACCGGGCTGGAGATCCAGCGGATGATCCACCATGGGCTCACCGCCGCCGAAGCCCTTACCGCCGCCACCGGGACCGCCGCGGAGGCCCTCGGCCTGGATCAGCACATCGGCACCGTCGAGACCGGCAAGCTCGCCGACCTGGTCATCGTCGACGGTGACCCCGTCGGGGAACCGCGCCTCCTCACCGACCCGGGGCGGATCTGGCTCGTGCTCCAGCTGGGGGTGCCCGCCGCCGGGCAGGCGCTCGAGGCCCCGCTCACCGTGGCCTAGGGTGGGGCCGTGGCGAAAGCCGTGACGGGCCCACCGCGTCCGACGCGGGCCGACCTCGACGCGGCGAGGGACCGGACGATTCCCGACGTCATCGCGGCCGGCCTGCGCGTGGTGTTCGCGGGCATCAACCCCGGCCTGTACTCCGCCGCCACCGGGTACCACTTCGCCCGGCCCGGCAACCGCTTCTGGCCGGCCCTGCACCGCTCCGGCTTCACTGAGCGCGTCTTCCGGCCCGATGAGCAGGAGCAGCTGCTCGGCCTCGGGCTCGGCATCACCAACGTCGTCGCGCGCGCCACCGCCCGCGCGGACGAGCTCCGCCCCGAGGAGTTCGCCCGGGGCGCTTCCATACTGAACGAGAAGATCACCCGGCTGCAGCCGCGCTGGCTCGCGGTCGTGGGGGTCACCGCCTACCGGGTGGCGTTCGGCCGCCCCGGCGCGGCGGTGGGCCCGCAGGACGCGACCATCGGGGACACCCGGGTATGGGCGCTGCCCAACCCCAGCGGCCTCAACGCCTCGTGGCCCGCGCCCCGGCTGGCGGAGGCGTTCGGGGAGCTGCGGGAGGCGGCGGGCCCGGGGATCCTCTAACGCCAGGCCGCCGTCCGGGCCGGGAGGACGGGACGGAGCGGAACGACCCATACTGTTGACGGCTGGCGGCCGGTGAGATGTGGCTGGCCACGACCTGTGCGAGCAAGGGGTCCTGCAGGTGAGCGACGAGAAGACACCAAAGCCGTCGGAGGCGACCGGGACGGCGGCGCTGATGGCCGGGTGGTCGCATGGGCACCGCGACGTATCCGGCGGATGGCTGCGGCCGACCGTGTTCGGCGCGGTCGATGGGCTGGTCACCAACGCCTCGCTGATCGCCGGGCTCGGCGGGGCCACCGTGAGCCCGCACACGGTGGTGCTGACCGGGGTGGCCGCCCTGGTGGCCGGCGCGTTCTCGATGGGCACGGGCGAGTACGTCTCGGTGACCAACCAGAATGAGCTGGTGCACGCCGAGGTGGCCCTCGAGCGCAGGATGCTGGCCCAGTTCCCCCGGGCCGAGGAAGAGGAGCTGGCCGGGTACTTCCGCTCCTATGGCGCCGACCCGGAGACCGCGGCCCGGATGGCCACCGCGGTGTCACAGGACCCGGGCACGGCTCTGCGCGTGCACACCCGCGAGGAGCTTGGCGTCGACCCCAATGAGCTGCCGTCCCCGGTCCTGGCCGGGCTGGCCTCCCTTCTGGCGTTCTCCCTCGGCGCCCTGGTGCCGCTGCTCCCCTACCTCATCGGCCTGCCCGTGCTCACGGCGACGCTGGGAATCACGGCGGTGGCCCTGGTCACCGGCGGGATGATCGTGGGCCGGCTGACCGGCCGGTCCGTGCTGCGCTCGGGCCTGCGCCAGCTTGCCCTTGGCGCGCTGGCCATCGGCGTCACCTTCGTGGTCGGCTACCTCATAGGCGGCGGCCACCCCACCGGATGAGGTGGCCGGTGCGGGTAAGGGCCCGTGGGGGTGGACCTGGCTCGCGGGGCTAAGGCGTCTCGCCGGCCGGGCTCTCGCCGGCCGGGTTTCCGCCGGTCTGCTGGGACCCGCGGACCGGGACCCGGGCCGGGGTGTAGGCGTTGATGACCTTGGCCACGGCGATCACCAGGAACAGCTGCCCGATGAGCATCTCGGCCACCGCGAAGCTCTGGCCCGGGTTGCCGGCCGGGACAAGGTTCCCGTACCCGGTCGTGGTCAGGGTGGTGAAGGAGAAGAACAGGTCCTGCGGGAACTTCCCGTCCCCCGTGGCCGCCCCGAAGAACGCGCTCGGCTGGACCACGCCCAGGAAGCGGTAGATGAAGGCGAACAGCATCCCGACCAGCAGGTAGATGTCGATCGCCCCCAGCACCGTCTGCAGGTCCACCTCGCGCCGGAAGATGAGGCTGCGGGTGATCGAGAACGGCGCGATGAGGTAGAGCACCGCGCTCATGAACGCCACGGCACCCTCGCCGGTGGTCTCCTTGCCGACGAACAGGTTGATGGCGGCCGCGACCGCGGAGATCAGCAGGAGCACGGCCGCCGCCCGGCGCACCGGGCGGCGGGCACCGGAGACGTGGAGCACCGCCCAGACCGTCCCGATCTGGACGGTGATCACCAGCGAAGCGGCCCACGTCGCGGTGACGCTCACCGAGAACAGGTAGGTGAACAGGATCAGCAGCAGGACCGACCCATAGCTGTCGGGCGAGACCATGGCGCGGGCCAGCTGCCGGACGGGGTGCCGACGCAGCGATGCCAGCGCATCCGGGTCGGCCGCGCCGGCCGTCCCGGCCGGGTCGTTCGGGGAATCCGTCATAGATCAATCTTCCTCCCGCGCCTGGACCGTCGCAGGTCAGCGCGCCGGCCCCGGGTGACGCGGCCCGCGCAACAGCATGACGGACCATCCTGCCCGCGGTGGGCGGGGCAGTCACCACCCCGCCGGGGTGACGCCGCACCAGCCACGGGCGGCGCCCGGCGCCGCTAGCCGGGCGGCGCTGGTCGCCGGCCGCAGGCGCCGCCAGATCAGCCGCTGCGTGGACAGGCCCCCGGCGCCGACCACGATCAGCAGGACCACGTTCAGCAGCAGCTGCTCCAGCGAGCCCCCGGCCTCGCTCCAGCTGGCGTACGCGACGGACACGCCGATCGAGGCCGCGGCCGGGATGGTGGTGACCGAGATGAACACGCCGATGAGGGCGTTGACCCGGGACTCGGTCAGGGATATCACCCCGACGAGCCCGGCCAGGATGGCGACGACGACGGAGAACACGTTCGGCGTGTTGATGAGGTCGGCGACCGGCCTGACCCCCTGCAGGAACTCGGCGGGCGTGTCGCCGGACGCCCGGACCGCCAGCCCGAACAGGAGCGTCATCACGATCGCCGCGAGGAACCCCCACAGCAGGGCGAACAGCCCGTCCCGCACCAGCGGGCGCTCCCGGCGGCTGAAGCCGAGCGCCACCGCGATGATCGCGCTGTACTCGGGGCCGACCACCATGGCGCCCACGATGAGGATCTGGGAGTTGGTCAAGATGCCCACCGCACCGATCAGCCCGGCGATGGTCAGCAGGCCGTAGAAGCTCGGGGCGTAGACCGCGCCGCCCCGGATGACGGCCTCCACCATCTCCCACACCGGGGCGGTCTCGCGCCGGAGCAGGCCGGTCTTCGCCACCGGGGCCGCCGCCGTCAGCGTGGCGTCCACCCGCTCGACCGAGATCGAGCCGCGCTGGGCGAGGCCGAGCTCCCGCAGTTCCCGGAACACCGGGTTGGCGGCGCCGTCGCTCAGGTCGAAATGGACGGCGTCGCCCTGCGGACGGCGGACCGCCTCGCGCAGCACCACCAGGTTCTGCACGCCGTGCGCCGCCGTCAGCCGCTCGACCAGTTGACCGGTCAGGCCCGCCGGGCTCACCACCCGCACCCGCAGCATCACGAAACCGTCGGCCCGGACCGGGGGAGCACCGTGGTCTGGTCAGTTGTCATCGCCAACCCGCCGTTCCCTGTGGCACCGAGAACCCGTCTGCTCCCGCGCGGCCCGGGGACCGCCGGCCGGCGGCATCGGGCCACGTCCGTCGCACCGCCCGCCTGCCTCCACCATCGGCCGGCGGCCCGGCCACCGCGACACCCGTGCCGGGTGAGGCAGGCGCAGCTGCCGGTGGCCGCCGTCATGCCGCGGGGCGCCGGGGCCACCGTTGCGCCGCCGGGATCCCCGGAATGACCGGTGCCGCCGGGGCGGGTGTGGCCGGTGGGGCACCATTTACCGTCGTTAACCAAAGCCGCTGCACGTGCCGCTTAAGGGGCGGTCAAATCCTGGTAATACCTAGCCCCGAATTCGCGGCCGTCCCCCGGCGCGCAGCCCACATGCCGGTGCCGGCGGCTCGGCCCCTCGCACGCTAAAACGCCAGTTCAGCAGCTTGAAGGCGGCCGGCCGGGCCCGCTGCGCGGGCCGGGAAACGAGGAAAATGCTGGTAATGTGAATGAAAGGCACTGGTGGTACCGTCGCCTCGGCATCGGGCGGGACCAAGGCCGCCGACCGGGCAATAAGAACTGGCGAGCGGCAGGAGAAAGGCGTGGCCGAGCCACCCTCCATATCGGCAGCGAAGCCGGGCACGAGCGCATCGGTACGCAACGAATTGGCCACCCAGGCCCGTCGTCCCGGATCCGCCGTCTTCCACCTGATCCTGCTCGGGTGTTACCTCGTGGCCGGGGTGGCCGTCAGCTGGCCCCGGGCCAGATACCTGGCGGGCAGGCTGCCCGCCACCGTCGATCAGGGCAGCTATGTCTGGTCGTTCTGGTGGGTGGCCCACCAGATCGCCCACCTCGGCAATCCCTGGTCCACCCGGCTCATGGCCGCGCCCGTGGGCATGCAGCTCGGCTTCGACACCTTAATGCCGCTGCTGGGTGCCGTCATGGCGCCGGTCACCGCGATCTTCGGCCCGAGCGCCACCTACAACCTGCTCGCCATCGTGATCCCGGGTCTGCTCTGCTACGCGGCCTACCGGGCCGCCCGGCTCTGGCTGGCGTCCCAGCTGGGCGCCATCGCCGCCGGGGCCTTCTACGGGCTGGCGACGATGCTGGTCTGGGAGGACTGGTACCACCTCAACATCGCCGCCGGCGCGCTGTTCCTGCCGGTCGCGCTGGAGGCCGCGGTCCGGCTGAAGCGCCGCCCCCGGGCCCGCCAGGCGGTCATCGTCGGGCTGGTGATCGGCGCCAGCGTGCTGGTGAACCAGGAATCGGCGTTCATGGCGGCGCTGGTCGCCGCGCCGGTGCTGGCCGGCTGGCTGATCCGGGATCACACACGGGCGAACGCCGCCCTGGCCGGCCTGGCGGTGGCCGTCGCGCTGGTGGTGGCCAGCCCGCAGCTCGTGGCCATGATCGTGCAGTACAGCCAGGGCGGCGTGACCGTCAGCCCGCTGGAGCAGGCCCGGTGGGATGCCTCGTTCGGGACGCCGCTCTCCGCCCTGTTCGCGCCCTCGCCCCGGCTGGCTGACTTCGGCCTGACCGGGCTGGCGTCGCTCTTCAGTTACCAGGCCCCCCGGGAGGGTGCGCCCACCTACGGCGTGGTGCTGACGGCGCTCGCGCTGCTCGGCCTCGTCGTGGGCTGGCGCCGCCGCGGCACCCGGCTGCTCGCCCTGGCCTGGCTGGGGGCGGCGCTGCTCGCCCTCGGGCCGGTCCTGACCATCGGCCGGCGGACCTTCGTCCCTCTGCCCCTGCACTGGCACGGGGTCCAGGTGTCCGCGCTGATGCCCTACACCTGGTTCGTCCGGGTCCCGGCGCTGGATGCCTTCCGCGAGGCCGACCGGCTGGCGCTGCTCGGGCTGCTGCCCGCCGCGCTGCTGGCGGGCGGCGCCGTGGAATGGCTGTGGCGGCACTCCCGTCCGCTGCTGGTCATCGCCCTGGCCCTGGCCGTGCTCGAGGCGGGCTACTCGGGCTACTCCAAGATCGGGACGGTCCCGACGGCGATCCCGCGGCTGGACGGGCCGATCGCGGCCGACCACTCCGGTTCGATCGTGGTGGACATCAGGTACGGTCTGCGCGGCGGGGTTGCGCTCTCTGGCCGGGAGATCTCACCGGACGCGCTGGTGCTGGCGACGGCCGACGGGCATCCCCGCGCGGTTTCCGCCACCTCGTGGGTGTCGGCGCGCTCGGTCGCCGCGATCCGGGCGCATGTGTTCTACGGCTGCCTGGTCAATACCGAATGGGGCAAGCCATGTGACCCCGCACAGGTGCGGTTGGCGCACCGGGACGCGCTGCGGATGCGGGTGGGGTGGGCGATCGTGTGGAAGCGGACGGCGTTCGTGTACGCCTACCTCCGGCAGGTCGGCTTCCGGTACGACTACGGGGTCAACGGGGTCAACGTCTACCGGCTGAACAGCCGGCCGCGGTAGCACGCTGGGCCCCGCGCCGCCCCACGGGCGGGCGCCGCGGGTGCGGGCGCTGTCCCCGCCGGTGGCGGCCGCCGTGGCAACGGCCCGCCCGTGAGGCAGTCGGTGCCCGGGTTTCCCCGGGCCGCTACAGCCCGCCGGGCGCGCTGGCCGCCCTGCCGCTGCCGCCCATGTTCGGGCAGGGGTGTCCCGTCCGGCTGTGGCCGGGCGCTGACGGCGACGGGGTCGCCTGGGACGAGGTGGCGGACGTCTGTGAACTGGCGGTTCCGGTGGAGGCGCTGGCCATGGTCAGGCCCAGGGCCAGGCTCGCGCCCAGCGCTCCCGCGCCGACCGCGGTGCCGATGAGCGGGCGGGTGATCCTCATGTGGTTCTCCTTCGCTCCGGGGCGGGCCGGCCTGGGCCCGCGCAGGCCCAGTAGGCCAGGCCGGCCTGGCGGGCGGCTGGGCGGCGCCTCTCAGCCCGATCTCAATCCGGGCCCGGCTCCTCCGCCCACAGCGCGCGCACCGCGTCGATCGTGTCGGCCTCCGATGCCGCCTTGTCCGGCCGGTGGCGCAGCACCCGGGCGAAGCGCAGGGCCAGCCCGCCCGGGTAGCGCGGGCTGGTCTGGACCCCGTCGAAGGCGACCTCCACGACCAGTTCGGGCCTGACCCGCAGCACGCCCCAGGCGTCCCGGAGGTCTCCCACCGGGCGGGAGTCTGGCTGTTCGGCCAGCTCCAGCAGCCGGGTGGTCTGCCAGGCGAGCATCTCGTCGGTCAGGCCCTTGAAGGTCTTGCCCAGCATGACCAGGCCGCCGGAAACGGGATCGCGGGCCCCCAGGTGCAGGTTGGACAGCCAGCCGCGGCGGCGCCCGTGGCCCCACTCGGCGGCCAGCACGACGAGGTCCAGGGTGTGCCGCGGCTTCACCTTGATCCACTCACTGCCACGCCGCCCGGCGGCGTAGAGCGCGGATGGGGACTTGACCACGATCCCCTCATGACCGCGCGCCACCGCGTCGGCGAAGAACGCCTCGGCTGCCGCCACCTCCGCCGTCACCAGGCGCGGAATGAGCAGGTCCGCCGGCAGGATGCGCGCGAGCAGGGCGTGCCGGTCGGCGGCGGGCTCGTCGATGAGGTCGGTCCCGTCCAGGTGGAGCAGGTCGAAGAAGAACGCGGTGAGCGGCACGTCCGCCCGCTGCCGGGTTACGTCGATCTGGCTGCCGGTCCGGCCGGCGGTGACCTGGAACGGCCGCGGCCGGCCGTCGGGGCGGAGCGCCACCGCCTCCCCGTCCAGGACGGCCGCCCGGGCATCGAGCGCCAGCGCCGCCTCGGCGATCTCGGGGACCCGCGCGGTGATGTCGTCGAGGGTCCGGGTGAACACGGCGACCCCGGAGCCGTCCCGGTGGACCTGGATCCGGATCCCGTCGATCTTCCACTCCACCGCGGCGGGACAGACGCGGGCGAACGCGGCCGCCACGCTGCTCGCCGACGAGGCCAGCATCGGCCGCAGCGGGCGCCCGACCTGCAGGCCGAACGATCGCAGCGCGGCTGATGCGGCACCGGGGGACGCGGCCGCCGGGAGGGCGGCCGCCGCCACCGCGGGCAGGGATCCGCCCAGCAGGTGCGCCCGCCTGACCTCACCGGCCGGCACCCCGGCGGCGCGGGCTACCGCCTCGATCATCACCCCTTCGAGCGCGCCCTGGTGCAGTTCCCCCGCGATTAGCCGGACGAGGAAGTCGCGTTCACTCGCGGTGGCCCGGCTGAAGAGATCAGCCAGCAGGCGCCTGCGCGCCGCCTGGGCCCCTGCCCCGGTCACCGCGCCCACCTCGGTGAAGGCGGCGTCTACCTCGCTGATGGTGAGGGTGGGCGCCGTCTCGCCGGCCGCGCCGTCCCCGGCGAGCAGCCCTCCGAGGGAGGCGTAGCCCACGCCGATCTGGCGCTGGAGCAGCTCACCGGAGAGGAAAGCGACCACGGCCGGCACTTCGTCCGGGCCAGCCGTGCGGAGCAGGCCCGCAATCTCGTCGATCTTGACGCTGCGGCGCGGGGTCGCGGCCACGGCCTGCGAGGTGAGCACCAGCTCGGTCAGCAGCACAACCGCATTGTGCCCGAGGGGCCGGACGCTTGAGCCGCCCGGCCGGGTGGCGGCATGCTTTGCCCGGTGGTGGCGGCATGCCTGCCCCGCCCCGGCGGGGCAGGCTTACCCTCACCCGGCGGCGGCCGGTGAGCCGGTGATCGGCGGCCCGGCCGCGGCCGGTGAGAGGCGGATCCCGGGTCAGGTCGGCTGGGACTGCCCGTTGACGTCCGCGGCTGCCATTTCGGGCGCGTCCGCCGGGCTGGCGGCCTGGCCGGGTTCGGCGGCTTCCGTGACCGGGGCCGAGTTACGCCGGCTCATGATGATCACAGCGGCCGTGGCGCCGCCTGCGATCAGGACGACCCCGCCCACGACGGCCGGCCAGCGGCGCCGTGGGGGCTTGGGTGGAACGGGGTCCACCCGGCGGGCGTAGGCGGCCATCGCGGCAGCCGCCTTGGGTGCCCACTGCTCCTGCAGGGCCTGTGCCATCAGGTCGAGCCGTGGCGCGGTCCATGCCCGGGCCCCGTAGACGCCCTGCCGCGCGGCCACCTGGGCGTTGGCCGCTAACGGGGCGAGCTGGGCCTGGGCCGCCAGCTGGCGGGCGCGCAGATACTCTGCTGCCTGCTGAGCCCGCTCCTGCGTAGACAGCCCGGCGGTGCCGTTGGCCTGGCTGGCCTGTTTCGTTATGAGGGACACGTGTAAACCTCCCTGTGCTCCAATCCTGTCTCACTTCCCCCGCGCCGGTGAACTCAACCATTGTCGCTGTTTTCACCCCCTCGGCCAGGTCGTGGGAGGATGGCCCTGACTAGGCCACAACCACGGAAAGGGGCCCGCCGCCGGCCGCTGCCTGGCCGTGCGAGGATGCCAGCCATGACCACAACGCTTACTGCCACATTGCACACCAACCAGGGCCCGATCGTGATCCGGCTTCTTCCTGATCACGCCCCCAAGACGGTGCGCAATTTCACCGACCTGGCGCAGGGCGCCCGGGAGTGGACGGACCCGCGGACCGGGCACGCCACGACCGGCAGGCTCTACGACGGGACCATCTTCCACCGGGTCATCCCCAACTTCATGATCCAGGGCGGGGACCCGCTCGGGACCGGCACCGGTGGCCCCGGCTACCAGTTCGCCGACGAGTTCCACCCGGAGCTGCAGTTCGACCGGCCGTACCTGCTCGCCATGGCCAACGCGGGGCCGGGCACGAACGGCTCGCAGTTCTTTATCACGACCGTCCCCACCCCTCACCTGAACCGCAGGCACACCATCTTCGGTGAGGTCATCTCGGGCCAGGAGCTCGTGGACCAGATCAGTCACACGGCGACCGACGGCCGGGACCGGCCGCTGAAGGACGTCGTGCTGGAGTCCGTCGAGATCGAGGGGGACGGCGGCGTGCAAGAAGACACGGCCTAGGCCATGGAACCACTGCCGGCGCCAGGTACCGGCGGCGAGGCCGGGGTCCCCACCTGTTTCCGGCACCCGGACAAGGAGACCTACCTGTCCTGCGTCCGGTGCGGGCGCCCGGCCTGCCCGGATTGCCTGCGCTCGGCACCGGTCGGCCAGCAGTGCGTGGAATGCATCAAGGAGGGCAACCGCGGGGCCCGCACGCCGACCACCGTATTCGGCGGGCGGGCCGTGTCCGGTGCCCTGGTCACCTACACCCTCGTCGGCCTGAACGTCCTTTTCTACCTGGTCGAGTGGCTGTACCCGCGGATCGTGGACTACCTCGAGCTGGTGGGCCGCGCCCAGGACCCCAGCCTGCACAACCAGCTCATCGGCGTCGCGGCGGGCCAGGAGTACCGGCTCATCACCTCGGCGTTCCTGCATGAGCCGGGGTTCGCGGGGTTCGGCCCGGCCCACATCATCTTCAACATGTGGGCGCTGCTGGTGGTCGGCCCGGCGCTGGAACGGCTGCTCGGGCGCCTCCGCTTCCTGGCCGTGTACCTGCTCAGCGCGCTGGGCGGCGCGGTCTTCTTCTACTACCTGGTGCCCCCGAACCAGCCGGCCCTGGGTGCCTCGGGCGCCGTCTTCGGGCTGTTCGGCGCCTGGTTCGTGGTCTCGAGGCGGCTGCAGGTCGACAGCCGGGCGATCGTCATCCTGATCGTCATCAACCTGGCCTTCGGCTTCCTGGTGTCCGGCATCGCCTGGCAGGATCACGTCGGCGGGCTGATCACCGGCGGGCTGCTCACCGCCGCCTACGCCTACGCGCCGCGGCAGCACCGGG
>DATINY010000179.1:0-10669 GCA_035473755.1 Streptosporangiaceae bacterium | reverse complement strand
GCAGCACAGCGGGCTGACCAGCGCGCAGGTGGCCGAGCGGGTCGCGGCCGGAGAGACAAACGACACCGGCAGGCGGACGAGCAGGCCGGTGCCGGACATCGTCCGCGCGAACGTGCTCACGAGGTTCAACGCCATCGTCGGTGCCCTGGCGGCGGTGGTGCTGGTCACCGGGCACCCGCAGGACGCCTTGTTCGGCCTGGTCATCGTGGCGAACACCGGCATCGGCGTGATCCAGGAACTGCGGGCCAAACGGACATTGGATCGCCTGGCCGTGCTCGGCGAGGAGCCGGTGCGGGTGCTGCGGGACGGGGCGGAAGCCGCGCTGCGGCCGCAGGGCATCGTCCTGGGCGATTGGATCCTCATCGGCCCGGGCGACCGGGTCATGGTGGATGGCGAGGTCACCGACGGGCCCGGCATGGAGGTCGACGAGTCGCTGCTCACCGGCGAGACCGACCCGGTCGCCAAGAAACCCGGCGACCAGCTGCTCTCGGGCAGCTTCGTGGTGAGCGGCTCGGGGGCGTTCACGGCGACCCGGGTGGGCCGCCGTTCGTACGCCGCCCAACTGGAGGGCGAGGCCAGTGTATTCAGCCTCGCCCATTCCGAGCTCATGGCCGGCATCAACCGCTTCCTGCGCCTCATCACCTGGGTGATCGTGCCGGTCGCCATCCTGCTCACGGCCAGCCAGCTCGCGTACGCCAACGGGGCCTTCTCCGATGCGGTGGCCGGGGCGGTGGCCGGCATCATCACGATGATCCCCGAGGGGCTGGTGCTGCTGACCAGCGTGGCCTTCGCGGTGGGAGTGGTCAGGCTGGGCAGGCGCCGGTGCCTGGTCCAGGAACTGCCCGCCATCGAGGTCCTGGCCCGCGTCGATGTGCTGTGCCTGGACAAGACCGGGACCCTGACCGAGCCGGGGATGGAACTCGACCAGGTCATCGAGGTGACGCCGGGCGTGCCCGTGCGGAAGGTGATCGCCAGCCTGGTCGGGGCCGAGGAGCGGCCGAACCTGACCATGCAGGCGATCGCCAGCGGGCTGGCCAGCCTGCCCGCGGCGGGCGATTCTGCGGCGCGAGGGCCCACAGACGGGCGCCCCGGAGACGAGGTCCCCGCTGACGGGGCCCTCGCAGGCGGGGCCTCCGAAGACGGGATTCCGGTGGAGGCGTTGCCCGCGGGCAGGGTGCCCGCAGGCAGAGCATCTGCGGAAGGGGCTTCCGCTGAGCAGGCTCCCGCGCTGGGCGGGGCCCTGGACGGCGAGACGTGGCGGCCGGTCCATGCCGTGCCGTTCTCCTCGGCGCGCAAGTGGAGCGGGGCGGTCTTCGCCGACGCCGGCCCGGCCAGCGGCGGCTGGGTCCTCGGGGCCCCCGACGTCCTGCTGCCCGCCGGAGATCTCGCCCGCCAGCAGGCCGAAACGAAGGCCGCGGACGGCCTGCGCGTGCTGGTGCTCGGCCGGGCCGACGCAGCGGACGTCAGCGAGACCGGCCGTCCCGGCGCGGACCGGCCGCAGGTGGAGGCGGCCGCGCTGCTGGTGCTGCGGCAGCGGCTGCGCGCCGAGGCGGCCCGCACCCTGGACTACTTCGCCGAGCAGGGCGTCGTCGTCAAGGTGATCTCGGGGGACAGCGCGGTGTCGGTGGGCGCCATCGCCAGGCAGCTGGAGATCGGCGGCGCCGATCACCCGGTCGACGCCCGCTCCCTCCCCACCGGGGACGACAACAAGGAAGCGGGCGGGGCCGGGCTGCCGGAGCCGGAACTGGCGGCCGTGGCCGACGCGCTGGAGGGCAACTCGGTGTTCGGGCGGGTCAGCCCGCGCCAGAAGCAGATCTTCGTGACCGCGCTCCAGTCCGGCGGCCACACGGTGGCGATGACCGGCGACGGCATCAACGACGTGCTCGCGCTCACCCGCGCGGACCTGGGCGTGGCGATGGGATCGGGCAGCGGCGCCACCCGTGCCGCGGCCAAGATCGTGCTGCTGGACGACAGCTTCGCCACCCTCCCGTACGTGGTGGCGGAGGGCCGGCGGGTGCTCGGCAACATCGAGCGGGTGGCGAGCCTGTTCCTCACCAAGACCGTCTACGCCGTGCTGCTGTCCATCGCGACGGCGGTGGTGGCGCTGACGGCCGACGAGGGCCTGCAGGGGCTGCGCTTCCCGTTCCTCCCCCGCCACCTGACGCTCATCTCCACGCTGACCATTGGCGTGCCCGGGTTCGTGCTGGCACTCGCGCCGAGCGCACAGCGGGTCGCACCTGGATTCGTTTCGCGTGTGCTGCGGTTTGCCATCCCGGCGGGCATCGCCTGCGCGGCGGCCACGTTCGCCGCCTACCTCATCGCCCGGCTCAGCCCCGGCAGCAGCCTGGTCGCCGACCGCACCACGGCGGTGATCACCTTGTCCGCCATCGCGCTCTGGGTGCTCGCCCTGGTCGCCCGCCCCTACACCTGGTGGCGGATCGCGCTGGTGGCGGCGATGGCCGCCGGGATGGTGCTCGCCCTGACCGTCGGCGTGTCCCGCACCTTCTTCGACCTCCGCGACCCCGGCCTGGCAACCGATCTCATCGCCCTGGCCATCGCGGCCTGCGCGGGGACCGTGCTGACGGTGTTCCTCGCGCTCACGCACCGGCTGCCGGGCGGGAAAATCCCTCGCCCCGGCCACTAGGCTGGATGTATGGCCGATCCCCAGGAGGTTCTCGCGGCGCGGGTGCAGACGGCGCTCGCCGCCGCGTTCGGCGCGGAGTACGCCGGCGCCGACCCCGTCATCCGGCCATCCACGTTCGCCGACTACCAGGCCAACGTGGCCCTGTCGCTGGCCAAGCGGCTCGGGCGCGCGCCCCGCGACGTGGCGGAGGCGATCGTGCGCCACCTCGACGTGGCCGACGTCTGCAGCAACGTCGAGGTGAGCGGGCCGGGGTTCATCAACCTCACCCTGCGCAACGAGTGGATCGCCCGGCAGGCCGCCGGGCGGCTGGAGGACCCCCGCCTCGGGGTGCCGGTGGCCGAGCCGCGGCAGGAGGTCGTGGTCGACTACTCGTCCCCCAACGTCGCCAAGGAGATGCACGTCGGCCACCTGCGCACGACCGTGGTCGGGGACGCGGTGGCGAGGATCCTGGAGTACCAGGGGCATAAGGTGATCCGCGCCAACCACGTGGGCGACTGGGGGACCCAGTTCGGCTTGATGATCGAGCACCTGCTCGACGTCGGCGAGGACACCGCGCTCAAGCAGCTTTCGGCCGGCGAGGTCAACGCGTTCTACCAGGCGGCGCGGGCCAAGTTCGACGCCGACCCGGCCTTCGCGGAGCGGTCACGGCACCGGGTGGTCCTGCTGCAGGGCGGCGATGAGGAGACCCTCCGCCTGTGGCGGGAGCTCGTCGACGATTCCACGCACTACTACAACACGATCTACCAGCGGCTGGGGATCACCCTCACCGACGACGACCTGGCCCCGGAGAGCTTTTACAACTCGATGCTCGACAGCGTCTGCGACGAGCTGGAGCGCGACGGCATCGCGGTGATCAGCAACGGCGCGCTGTGCGCGTTCCCGCCCGGGTTCACCGGCCGGGACGGCGAACCGCTGCCGCTGATCCTGCGCAAGAGCGACGGCGGCTACGGCTACGACACCACCGATCTGGCCGCGATCAGGTACCGGATCAGGGACCTGAAGGCCGACCGGATCATCTACGTGGTCGGCGCCGAGCAGTCACTGCACTTCCGGATGGTGTTCGCCGTCGCCCGGCAGGCCGGCTGGCTGACCGACGAGATCAGCGCCGAGCACGCGGCCATCGGCCTGGTCAGCGACCCGGGCGGGGGACGGCTGCGGACCCGCACGGGCGAGTCGGTCAAGCTGATCACGCTGATCGACGAGGCGGTCGAGCGCGCCGGGCGGGTGATCGCCGACCGGTACGACGACCCGGTCCTGCGCCGGGAGATCGCCGAGGCGGTCGGCATCGGCGCGCTGAAATACGGCGACCTGTCGGTGGCCAGGGACTCTGGTTACGTATTCGACTTCGACCGGATGCTCGCGCTCACCGGGAACACCGGCCCCTACCTTCAGTACGCGACCGCCCGCATCCGCTCGATCTTCCGCAAGGCCGGGCTTGACCCGAACGCGGTCACCCCCAGCCTGCAGCTGAACGAGGGCGCCGAGCGGGCACTCGCGCTCGCAGTGCTCGGGCTCGGCCCGGCGGTCGCCGGCGCCGCCCGCGGCGCCGAGCCGCACGTGATGGCCGCCTTCCTGTTCGGCGTGGCCAGCACCTTCACCACGTTCTACGAGCAGTGCCCGGTGCTGGGCGCCCCCTCGCCCGAGTCGCGCGACAGCAGGCTCGCGCTCTGCGCCCTGGCGCTGCGGGTCCTGACCTCCGGGCTCGGCCTGCTCGGGATCCCGGTGCCAGCGCGGATGTAGCCTGGGCGAACACGCAGCGGGCTCCCAGGGAAATCCCAGCTTCGGCGGCCCGATGTCACAGACCCGGCCGGCACCATGGCAGCCATGGATAACTTCAACCGGCCCGCTGGTGGCGATCCGCGCGACCACCAGCCCACCGAGCAGTTCTGGCCCGGCCCTGGCATGCCGCCGGGCGGCCCGGGCCCCGCGAACGACTACCCCGGGCCGCTGCCGGGGCCGCAGGCCCATCCGGCCCGCGACCGCCGCAAGGCCCGGCGCTGGACGGTGGGGATCGCCCTCGCCGCCCTGCTCGCCGGCGGCGGCGTGATCGCGGGGGCATCCCTGGCCAGCACCACCCTGTCCACCGCCCCCACCGCCAGCACCGGCACCAGCGGGAGCGGCACCGCGGGCAGCACCGGGACCGCCGCCCAAAGCGGCGGCGCGGCCCCGGCCAGCCAGGCGGCCCTGCTCGACGCCACCCTGAACGCGGCCGGCACGCCAAACGCCGCCGCCACCACCGGCACGGCCGGCGCCACCAGCACGGGCGGCCCCCCCGCCGCCGGGACCGGCGCCGCGGTGACCACCCCGGCGGTCCGGCGGTGCGCCCAGCTGGCCAGGACGGCCCGGGCGGCCAGGCTCACCGGGCATCCCCGGCTGTCGGGGGCGGCCCGCGCGGCCACCGCGCGCTGCCGCTTCATCCGCCGCCGGATCGTCCGGTTCTTCCTCCTGCGCGGGGTGGACGGCCAGTTCTCCTTCCGGGCCGCCGACGGCACCGTCCGCACGCTCGCCTACGTCCGGGGCGTGATCCAGTCGGTGAACAACGGCACCTCCATCGTGGTCCAGGCGGCCGATGGCAGCAGCTGGACGTGGCAGCTGGTCAGCACCACGGTCGTCAGGGACGGGACCGGCAAGATCAGCGAGTCCTCGCTCGCCGCCGGTGAGCAGGTCTGGGTCGGCGGGCCGGTCGCCGGCGGGGTGAAGGACGCCAGGCTCATCTTCGTCCGGCCGCCCAGTGGGTAACCACGGCACCCGCCTGCCCGCCTCCCGCGGCCCCGGCCGCGGGAGGCGGTAGCCTGGGCTGCCCCCGCTCGGCATGATCGGCGGTGCGATGCCCAGCCTGGGCCAGGCCGCAGAATGCGCCACGGTGATGACAGACAACGACCGGATCCCGCAGGTGCTCGTCGTCGACGACGAGCCGAACATCCGTGAGCTGGTGCAGGTCGCGCTGAAGTTCCACGGCTGCGCGGTGAGCACGGCGGCCGGCGGGATGGACGCGATCCGGCAGGCCGAGGCGCTGCGGCCCGACCTGATCGTGCTCGACGTGGTGATGCCCGACCTCGACGGGTTCGAGGTGTGCCGTCGGCTGCGCGCCATGGGCAACGAGGTCCCGGTCATCTTCCTGACCGCCCGGGACACCTCCTCCGACACGGTCACCGGGCTGGCGCTCGGCGGCGACGACTACGTCACCAAGCCGTTCTCGGTGGAGGCGCTGGTGGCCCGGGTCCGGGCGGTGCTGCGCCGGGCGTCGCGGTCCGGCGCCTCCGGGGACGCCCCGGCCGACACCACGCTCCGGACGGGCGACCTGGAGCTGGACGAGTCCCGCTGGACCGTGCACCGGGCGGGTGTGCCGGTGGAGCTGTCGCCCACCGAGTTCCGGCTGCTCGCCTACCTCATGCGGCACCAGGGACGGGTACTGACCCGCGCCCAGCTGCTGGAGAGCGTGTGGGGCTGGGACTACGCGGGGCAGTCACAGATCGTCGAGACCTACGTCAGCTACCTGCGCCGCAAGCTCGACCCGCTCGGCCCGCCACTGATCCACACCCAGCGCGGCGTGGGATACACCCTGCGGGCGGACGGAGGGCAGCGGCTGAACGAGGGGCAGCGGGCGGAGCAGGGCCAGGCCGCGCGGGGCCAGCCTCCCGCCGGGCCGGGTGGCCCGCCCTGATGAGCGGCTCGGGGCGGCTGTCGCTGCGCTCCCGCCTGCTGGTCCTGCTCATCGCCGTGACCGCCGCGTTCCTGCTGATCATGGGCGGCGTCACCACCCTGGTGCTGACTCGCCGGCTGACCGGGCAGTTCAATGCCGACCTGGTGGCCACGGCGGCGCGCAATCCGCAAACCCTGGCCGGCAACACCAACGGCTATCTGGCCGCCGCGCTCTCCCGCCGCACCGGGCAGATCACCCTGCTCACCCCCGGCCACGAGGGCGACCAGCTGCGGCAGGCGCTCGGCCAGATGAGCCGGGCCCAGCTCGTGCAGAACCTGGCCAGCCAGCCGTTCACCCTGGTGCTGCCCGACGGGACCAGGGTGCGGGCGGTGGAGCGGCTGATCCGCGCCGGCCAGGTGAACACGGCCGCCCTCCCGCCGGGCGTGGCCCTGCTCGTGGTCGCCCGGCCGGTCGCGGCGGTGAGCAGGCAGGTGGGCGGCGTGATCGTGGCGGAGCTGATCACCGGTGGGGTGCTGATCCTGCTGCTCGTGACCGGCGGGCGATGGCTCATCGGCCGGGGGCTGGCACCGCTCGGCCAGATGGCCGGCACCGCGCAGCGGATCACCACCCAGGGGGATCTGACCGCGCGCATGCCCGACGCCGACGAGAGCACCGAGGTGGGCCGGCTGGGCTGGGCCATCAACACCATGCTGGACCGGATCCAGCAGGCGTTCGGCGCCCGGCTGCAGTCCGAGCAGAAGGTCCGCCAGTTCGCGGCGGACGCCTCGCACGAGCTGCGCACCCCGCTGACGACCATCCGCGGCTATGCCGAGCTGTACCGGCAGGGGGCGCTGGGGCCGGAACAGCTGCCGGACGCGATGCGCCGGATCGAGCAGGAGGCGCAGCGCATGAGCACGCTCGTGGCCGAGCTGCTGGAGCTGGCCCGGCTGGACCGCACCTCCTCCCTCGACCTGGCCGAGGCCGACCTGACGGCGGTGGTGCGGGACGCGGTCGCCGACGCGCGGGCGGTCGAGCCGGGGCGGCCGGTCCAGGCCGAGGCCACGGCCGGGCTCATCGCCGTGGTCGACGAGGCGCGGATCCGGCAGGTGCTGGCGAACCTGCTGGCCAACGTGCGCGAGCACACCCCGGCCCAGACGCCGGTGGCGGTCCGGCTGGCGCCGGTGCGGGGCGGGGTGGTGCTGGAGGTGGCCGACGCGGGCCCGGGCATGCCGCCGGCGGACGCGGCCCGCGCCTTCGACCGCTTCCACCGCGGCGGGGACCGCGCCGAGCTGAACGGCTCCGGCGGCGGGGGCAGCGGGCTGGGGCTGTCGATCGTGCAGGCCATCGCCGTCGCCCACGGCGGCCAGGCCACCCTGGAGTCGTGGCCCGGCCAGGGCACCCGGGTGCGGGTCTGGCTCCCCACCGTGACCCACAGCTAGCCCGGCCGCTCCCGTCACCGCGGCCCGCTCCGGGAGTCACCACCTCGCCTCGGGCGCTTTTACGAAACGAATTGGGCGGCGATCCCGTCGAGGAGAAAGCCGAGCCCGAGGTCGAACTGCTCGTCGGCCGAGGGGCCGGCCGGCCGCGCGAGCCAGCCCGTCAGGAGCGGGTAGCGGCCGCTGGCGGCCGCCAGGTCGTGGACGGCCCCCATCGCGGCCGCCAGGCTGGCCTCGTCGTCCAGCCCGTGCCGCCGGCTCATCCGGGCCTCCTCCGCCTCCTGCAGCCCGCTGCCGAAGATGTGCCGGTCGATCAGGGCGGCGTAGGTCATGGCCGCGGCCGTGCTCGCGCCCTGCGCGGTCAGCACCCGCAGCATGAACTCCAGCCGCTGCATCATGTGCGGCCCGACCGGGGGGCGGGTGTGGATAAGCACCGCGTACCAGGGGTGCCGCTTGATCATCAGCCGGGTCTGCGCGGCCAGTTCCAGCAGGTCGGCACGCCAGTCCGGTCCCGGCTGGGGCGGCAGGGGGACCTCGGCGGCGGCCGCGTCGAGCATCAGGTCGACGAGCCCGTCCTTGTTGGACACATACCGGTACAGCGCCATGGCCGTGTAGGGGCCCAGCCGGGCGGCGACCGCCTTCATGGTCAGTGCGTCCGGCCCGGCCTCGTCGGCCAGGGCGATCGCGGCGGCCACGATCTCCTCCCGGCCCAGCGACCGCTGCCGGGGTGGCGGCGGCGGTTGGACCCAGATCAGCGGGGCAGCAGCTCCGGAGGGTTTGCGCATGAGCTGAGTATACGTTATAAACGTTAGATATATTAGATAAACTCACCTCGGAGGGGGTGGCAACGGTGAAACCTCGCATCACCGTGACCAGCGCCTTTGACCCGCCGGGGATCCGGCTGGGCGTCGTGCGCGGCATCAGCTACGGCCTGTTCGGCAAGCCCGGGGAGTTCGTCCCGCAGGCCCGCGCCCTGGGCGCGGAGCTGATCCGGGCGTACCTGTACTGGGGTCAGGTCGAGCCGGCGCCCGGCCGCTACCGGTGGGAGGCGGTGGACGCCCTGCTGGGCCAGCTGACCGGCGACGAGGAGGTCTGGGTCACGCTGTGCTCGGCCTCACCGTGGGGCACCCGTGTGCCCACCGACTTCCAGCCCCAGTCACCGGCCCACGACCAGGCCGCCTACGGGGAATTCGTGCGCCAGGTGGTGCGCCGCTGCGCGGGACGGGTGCGCTACTGGCAGTGCAACAACGAGCCGAGCAACACGGACCTGCTCTGGGCCGGCACCGCGCCCGAATACGTCGAGCAGCTGAAGACCTTCTACCGCGCGGTCAAGGACGCCGACCCGGCCGCGGCGGTCGTCCTCGGCGGCTGCGGCTACGACGTGTTCAGCAGCGAGCCTGGCAGCGCGCAACGCCAGTTCTTCGACCACCTCGCCGGCGCCGGGCGGGACGCCTTCGACCTGTTCAGCGTGCACCTGTACGGCGACCCCGCGGACGTGCCGCGCTACCTGGACACCGCCCGGCAGTTCATGCGGGCGCACGGGTACCTGAAACCGGTGATCGCCGGCGAGCACGGCGGCCCGGAGCCGTTCGAGTTCCCCGACGCCACGGCGGTCATGCAGCAGGTGTTCACCGCCGCGTTCACCGGGGCGCTGCCGCCGCAGAGCACCGGCGAGCTCGCGGCGCAGGCGGGCCAGGACACCCCCGAGCGGCGGGCCATGTCCGCCCTCTACGCCCAGATGCACGACCTCCCGCCCACGCTGCAGATGTTCCTGGCCGGCTGCCCGGCCGAGCTGGAGGCCAAGCGGGACCGCATCAGCTGCCGCCAGCTGGTGATGCGGACCCTGCTCGCCCTGGCCGATGGCGTCCACCGGACCGCGTACTGGAACCTGGCACCCGAGTACCCGGGTCCCGTCGATGACCGCCAGATGATGTACCTGCTGATCGGCAAACTCCCCCTGCTGGGATACGAGGGCGACGGCCTCGACCGCCGCCACCCCGCCGCCGGCACCTTCGCCCTCCTCGCCGGGCAGCTCGCGGGCGCACGGACGGTGACCCGTGCCAGGTCCAGCGACCGGCCCACGCTCCACGTGTTCGAGGTCGACCGCGCCGGGCGCGGGCCCCTGCTCGTGCTCTGGGACCACCGCGACACCTTCGGTGGCGAGGACGAATCGCCGGTCACCATCACCTGGCCGTGGCCCGCCGCCACCGCCACCGTCACCGACGTGTTCGGCCAGGCCCAGACGGTCCAGGGCGGGGATGGCCAGATACGGCTGCCGGTGTCCGTCACCCCGGTCTTCGTCACCGGACAGCCTCCCGCGGCCGGCTCATGAAACCGCTGCGGATCTAGCTGGCCGGCACAGCACGGTCGGGACCTGGCTGGCCGGCGCACGGGGCTCGCAGCGAGAGCGGAGTCCTCAGCGACATCATCGCGTTCGCGGGCCGACGGCGCATAGCGGCGACGCTACTCCCGGAGGCCGAACCTTCGGACTTCCCGGCCCGGTGGCTGGACAATGGGGTGAGCTGGCCCTGAGCGCAGGGCCCGGCGTGAGGAGGGTCTGACCATGAGTGAGCGGGCACCGGCGCCGGGCAGCTCCGGCGATAAGCCGAACGGTGAGCCCGGCGCGCTGGACGACGAGCGCGAAGCCGCCCTGATGCGGGAGGTTCTCCGCGAGCAGGAACAGCACCGGGAGGGCGGGGTCGAGCCCGGGCTCGACGACCCGGACACCCCAGCCGGGTCCAGCGCCTAACCTGCGCCCCTGGCCGGGCGCGGCCGCGCGGGCGTTGGGGCCAGGTCGTCGAGGAGTGTGCGGACGCGGTCGCGGATGGCGTCGCGGATGGGGCGCACTTCGGCGAGGCCGAGGCCCGCAGGGTCGGGGAGGTCCCAGTCTTCGTAGCGTTTGCCCGGGTAGATGGGACAGGCATTGCCGCAGCCCATGGTGATCAC
>DATINY010000178.1:0-4933 GCA_035473755.1 Streptosporangiaceae bacterium | reverse complement strand
CTTCGCCGGGGACCGCCGGTGGGAGGAGGATGCCCACCCGCACGAGGTGCCGCCGGTGATGACCTCGCCCATGATCCTGCTCGCGATCGGCGCGATCATCAGCTGCGCCAAGGACGACATCAAGAAGGCGCTGGCCGGGTCGACCATGAGCCAGATCGGCTACATGATGCTGGCGGCCGGGCTCGGGGCCCGCGGGTACGCGTTCGCGATCGCGCTGCTGCTCGCACACGGCTTCTTCAAGGCCGGGCTGTTCCTCGGCGCGGGCTCGATCAAGCACGAGATGAACGACGAGGTGGACATGCGGCGCTTCGGCGGCCTGCGCAAGGTCATGCCGGTCACCTTCGTCACGTTCGGGGTCTGTTACCTGGCAATCATCGGCATCCCCCCGTTCTCCGGCTTCTTCGCTAAGGACACGATCATCGACGCCGCCTTCGAGACCGGCGGCACCTCGGGGTGGGTCCTCGGCCTGGCCTCGCTGATCGGGGCCGGCATCACCGCGTTCTACATGACCCGGCTGATGTTCATGACCTTCGCCGGGGACCGCCGGTGGGAGGAGGATGCCCACCCGCACGAGGTGCCGCCGGTGATGACCTCGCCCATGATCCTGCTCGCGATCGGCGCGATCGGGTTCGGCGCCTTCGAGGTCCTCAACGACCGGCTGGTCGACTTCCTCGGCCCGGTGACCGGCGCGGAGCCGCCCGAGCCGGGCCTGTTCACCATCGCCGGGACCGTGGCCCTGGTGCTGGCGATCGGCGCCATCGTCCTGGCGTGGGCGATGTACGGGCGGCGGCCGGTTCCCGTCACCGCCCCGGCCGGGTCGCCTCTCACCGTGGCCGCCCGCAAGGAGCTGTACGGCAACACGGTCAACGAGTCGCTGCTGATGCGGCCCGGCCAGTGGCTGACCAGGCTGTCGGTGTACTTCGACAACCGGGGCGTGGACGGGCTGGTCAATACGATCGCCGCCACGGTCGGCGGCACGTCGGGACGGGTCCGGCGGGTGCAGACCGGGTTCGTCCGGTCCTATGCCCTGTCCATGCTCGTGGGCGCGGTGCTGCTGGTCGGCGCCCTACTACTGGTGCGGATCTAGGGGAGGCGGCAAACGATATGAGCACGTTTCCCTGGCTGACCGTCAATATGGCGATCCCGGCCGTCGGCGCGCTGGTGCTCGCGGTCATGCCCGGCGCCTCCGCCGGCGCCAGCGAGGATGACCAGCGCGCCCGCAACGCACTGGCCAAGGTCATCGCGCTGGCATTCTCGCTACTTACGCTGGTGGCGACGATCGCCATGATCGTCAGCTTCAAGCCGGGCGGGCCGGCCTTCCAGTTCACCCAGACCTATCAGTGGATCCCGCAGTTCGGCATCCACTACGCGGTCGGGGTGGACGGCATCGGGCTGGTCCTCATCGGCATGACCGCGGTGCTGATGCCGGTGGTGGTGCTGGCGTCGTGGAACGACGCCGACCCCCGCCCGGCCGCCGCCGCGGCGGCCAGCAACGGTGCGGCGCCCGCGGCCAGCGCGGGCGGCGTCCCGCCCAGGCACAGCGTGAAGACCTACTTCGTCTGGATGCTGCTGCTCGAGGCGATGGTGATCGGGCTGTTCGCAGCCACCGACGTCTTCCTGTTCTACGTGCTGTTCGAGGTCATGCTGATCCCCATGTACTTCATGATCGGCGGCTACGGGGTGGGGCAGCGCCAGTACGCGGCGGTGAAGTTCCTGCTCTACAGCCTGCTCGGCGGGCTGCTCATGCTGGCCGCGGTCATCGCCCTGTACGTCTACTCCGCCCGCGGCGGGCACCCGGGCACGTTCCTGTTCAGCCAGCTCATCCACGTGACGTTCAGTCCGCAGGCGCAGAAGTGGCTATTCCTCGGCTTCTTCATCGCGTTCGCGATCAAGGCGCCGCTGTGGCCGTTCCACACCTGGCTGCCGGACGCGGCCACGTCCGCCCAGCCGGGCGCGGCGGTGCTGCTGGTGGGCGTGCTCGACAAGGTCGGCACGTTCGGCATGATCCGCTACTGCCTCCAGCTGTTCCCGGCGGCCGCTCACTACTACACGCCGCTCGTCATCGTGCTGGCGCTCGTCGGCATCCTGTACGGGGCGATCGTGGCGATCGGCCAGCGGGACATCAAGCGGCTGATCGCCTACACCTCGGTCTCCCACTTCGGCCTGATCGCGCTGGGCATCTTCGTCTTCACCAGCCAGGGGCAGTCGGGCGCGACGCTCTACATGGTGAACCACGGGTTCTCCACCGGCGCGCTGTTCCTCATCGCCGGCTTCATGATCGTCCGGCGGCGGTCGCACATGATCAGCGACTACGGCGGGGTCCAGTCGGTCGCGCCGGTGCTCGCCGGGCTGTTCCTGATCTCCGGCCTGGCCGCCCTGTCGCTGCCGGGCCTGTCCACCTTCGTCAGCGAGTTCCTGGTCCTGGTGGGCACGTTCACCAAGTACAAGGCCGCCGCGGTGGCGGCGACGCTCGCCACCGTCCTGGCCGCCATCTACATCCTGTGGCTGTACCAGCGCACCATGACCGGGCCGGTGCGGGAGCAGACCAGGAACATGCCCGACCTCAAGGCCAGGGAGCTGTGGGCGGTCGGGCCGCTGATCGCGCTGATCATCTTCTTCGGGTTCTACCCGCAGCCGCTGCTGAACATCATCAACCCGGCCGTGCACCGCACCCTGGTGCAGACGCACTCGACCGACCCGGTGCCACCCCATCCCGCCCGGGTGGTCGTCCATCCGGTGCCCGCGCTCCGGGGCCAACGCGCCCAGGTGGTCGCCTACACCGGCAAGACCGCGAGCGGCACCCAGTCCGCGAGCGGCGAGCTGACCAAGAAGGGACTGGCGCCGTGACGGCGATCTCCGGCGGGTACGCAGCGGCCCCGGCAGTCAGTACCATCACCCCGCCGCACATCGAGTACGGCCAGCTGCTGCCGATGCTGCTGGTCTTCGGGGTGGCCGTGGCCGGGACGCTGGTCGAGGCGTTCGTGCCCCGGCGCCGGCGCCGGGAGGTCCACATCGCGCTCGCGCTCGGCGGGCTGGCGGCGGCGTTCGTGATCACGATCGTGATCGCGGCCTCGTCCAACCTGTTCGCCCACGGCAGCCCGGGCCACGTCGCGGCCGAGGGCGCGGTGGGGGTGGACGGGCCGACCCTGTTCATCTGGGGCACGATCCTGGTCCTGGCGTTCGTCAGTGTGATGCTCATCGCCGAGTCCTCGCATGACGTGAGCCCGTTCGTCGCCCAGGCGGCCGCGGTGCCCGGCAGCGCCGAGGAGCGCGAGGGCCTGCTGGCCGGGATCAGCCACACCGAGGTCTACCCGCTGACCCTGTTCGCGGTTGGCGGCATGCTGCTGTTCCCCGCCTCCAACGACCTGCTCACCATGTTCGTCGCGCTGGAGGTCCTGTCCCTCCCGCTGTATCTGCTGTGCGGGCTCGCCCGGCGCCGCCGCCTCCTCTCGCAGGAGGCGGCGGTCAAGTACTTCCTGCTCGGCGCGTTCTCGTCCGCGTTCTTCCTGTTCGGCGTCGCCATGCTGTACGGGTACTCGGGCTCGGTGAACCTGGCGGCGATCGCGACGGCAGCCTCCTCGAACGTCACCAGCTCGACGCTGCTGTACGCGGGGATAGGCCTGCTCGGCATCGGGCTGCTGTTCAAGATCGGCGCGGCGCCGTTCCAGAGCTGGAAGCCGGACGTCTACCAGGGCGCGCCCACCCCGGTGACGGCGCTGATGGCCTCCTGCACCGTGGTCGCCGCGTTCGGCGCCCTGCTGCGCGTCTTTTACGTCGCGTTCGGCCAGCTCACCTGGGACTGGCGCCCGGTCATGTGGGTGGTGGCCATCCTGACCATGCTGGTCGGCGCGATCATCGCCATCACCCAGACCGACGTCAAGCGGCTGCTGGCCTACTCGTCGATCGCCCATGGCGGGTTCGTGCTCACCGGCGTCGTCGCCGCGACGGTGGCGGGCCTGTCCAGCTCCCTGTTCTATCTCGCCGTCTATGGGTTCACCACCGTCGGGGCGTTCGCGGTGGTGACCCTGGTGCGGGACCCGGCCGGGGAGGCCAACCACCTGTCCCGGTGGGCCGGGCTGGGGCGGCGGTCGCCGCTGGTGGCCGGCGTGTTCGCCTTCTTCCTGCTCGCCTTCGCGGGCATCCCGCTGACCAGCGGCTTCATCGGCAAGTTCGCTGTGTTCCAGGCGGCCATCGCCGGTGGCGCGCTGCCGCTGGTCATCGTCGGCGTGCTGGCCAGCGCGATCGCCGCGTTCTTCTACGTCCGGGTGATCGTGCTGATGTTCTTCAGCGAGCCCGCGCCCGACGGGCCGGACGTGCTCAGGCCGGGCGTCTTCACCGGTGTCGCGGTGGCGTTCGGGGTGGTGACCACCCTGTTCTTCGGCATCGTGCCGGGGCCGCTGCTCAACCTCGCGAACCAGGCGGCCTCGCATCTGTTCGTCCGCTGAGCAGGGCCGAAGATCCGCGGGACGGCCCTCTTAGGGGCACCTGAGGGTTGGTGGCCGGGCGGGCTCATGACACCCTGGTGACACAGTGCGCCTGAGGACTGGGAGCCGGAGTGGTCACTGCTGTCCCGATGGAACTGGCCGATAGCACGCTGGAGGCCGAGGTAAGCAAGGGCCTGATCAGGGTCGAGGAGGGCCTGCGGGATGCGGCGCGGGCGGAGGAGCCGCTGCTCGCCAGGGCGTCCCGGCATCTCATCGACGCTGGCGGCAAACGCTTCCGGGCCACCCTGGTGCTGCTGGCGGCCCAGTTCGGCAACCCGGCCGATGAGCGGGTCGTGCCCGCCGCGGTAGCCATCGAGCTGACCCACCTCGCCACCCTCTACCACGACGACGTGATGGACGAGGCGACGGTCCGGCGCGGCCACGAGAGCGCGAATTCGCGGTGGAGCAACATGATCGCCATCCTCACCGGCGACTTCCTGTTCGCTCGC
>DATINY010000177.1:0-7995 GCA_035473755.1 Streptosporangiaceae bacterium | reverse complement strand
GCACGTAGCTGGTCAGGTGGTTGTAGGCGAAGATGGCCCCGCTGACGTTGTTTTGCACCCCGTGGGCGACGAGGTATTTCGCGGCGCCTGCGATCGCGTCGGCCGGCTCGTACACGCTGGCGATGCCGTCACCGTTGCCGTCGGTGGCCACCCCGGCGACCTGCTCGCCGGCCGGGTGGACCGGGGCGCCGCCCCAGTTGTTGCCCGAAGCGCCGCCGACGCCGATCTGCATCGGGCCGGCCGCGCCGAATGCGTTCGCCCCACTGTGCACGCCGGGCAGCGACGTGCGGCCCTGGTTGCTCTCCACCTCGCCGATCCCCGCCAGGACCACCCACGGGACGCCGTACTTCTTGCCCGCCTGCTGGTAGGCATGGAGGTAGTCGGCGGGGATCGTCGTCCGCCCGGCGGCGCTCGCCGTAGGCTGCCCCGCGGCGGCCCCGTTCGCCGAGGCGGACGTCCCGCCGGTGCAGCTCTGGCCGGCCCCGAACAGCACGCTGCCGCCGCCGATCACCACCCCGACGATCGCCAGGCTCAGCACCATCACCAGCATCATGCCCACCGCCACGGCGGCGGCGGCGCGGCCGACGTGCGGGAACTCCGGCCGCCAGTTCATGAGTTGCCCGCGGACGCGAGCTGGATGTCATTCACCTGCCAGCCGCTGCCCGACCGCGCGATCGTGATCGCGTAGTCGCCGCTGGCCGTGTGGGCCTTGGTCGTTCCGCCCTGCGGGGTGCTGTAGGTCTTCTGGTTCAGCGCCACCAGAAAGGTCAGGCTCGACGCGCCGAAAGCACGCAGCGCGGTGATCGCACCGCTGCCCGTGGCGGTCTGCTTCTGCTGAGTCCTCGTCTGGGCCACGCCGGGGGTGGCGTAGTCCTGCGCCAGGGTGGCGGCCAGTTCCGACGTGATCAGGCCGCGCATCCGGCCGACGTAGCTGCCCGCGCTCTCGGTGTAGGAGTAGGTGGCGTAGTCGGAGCAGAACCGCCGTACCACTCCGGCCGCCTCCGTCAGGTCAGCCTGGCTGAACGGGAGCAACTGGTAGATGTTCACCCCCGGTCCCGTCGGCACCGGGCTGGCCGGGGCCGCCGGGGAGGACGGCACCGGCGCGGGCGCGGACGTCGCCGGGTGGGCCGCGGGCGCGGACGCCGCCGGTGACGGGCGCGGCCACAGCAGGAAGGCGCCAAGACCGGCGAGGGCCAGCACGATGACGATGAAAGCCATCCTGCGCTGCGCCGGCGTCAGGTCCACGGTCGGGAACTACTTCCGGCGGCGGATCGGGCGGAGCCAGAACGGGCCGGCCGGGGTCTTCTCGCCGGGTGGTTCCGGCGGGGACGCCGGGCGGGACGCCCGGCCCGGCGCGGCGGCCCATGACCCGCCGCTGGCGGGCCTGTCCCTGGCGGGCACCCGGTCACCGCCGGATCCGGCGCTCCGTGCGGCAGCCTGCCCGGCTGAGCGGGTGAAGGGCCCGCCGTTGCCCCGGGAGCTTGGTGCTGCCTGACCCGTGGCCTGGGCCCTCGGCGCGGCGGAGCCCGCGCCGGCGGCTGACCTCGGCGGCGCGCCGGAGGAAGCGGGCCGGGCTGCGGTACCCGGCCGGCGGGGCTTGCCCGGCTCGGTCCCGCCGCGCGCCCAGCCGGAGGGCGGAGGTGACCCGGACTCGCCGTCCCTGGGCGGGAGCTTAAGCGGCGGAGGGGTCCGGCCGGCGCCGTTGCTGCCGGTCGCTCCCTCCCGTACCCGGCCCCGGCCTGCTCCCTTGGCCCGGGAGCCCGAGCCCGCCTGTTGCGTGTCCTCCGGGTCGGCGCCGTCGCTCCGTGGGCCCGAGCCGTTGGCTTTCTGCCCGCCGGCCCCGTCGGCGCCGGCTGCCCCGGCAGCGGCCCCGGCCATTGCCCCCGCCGTGCCGGCGGTGGCCACCCCCGCGGCCAGGCTGGCCGCCTGCCCCGGGTTGCGCCGTGCCCACCGGCCTGCCCGGTAGCCGGCGAAGCCGGGAACCCCCACCGTCGCGGCGTCGACGGTGTTCTGCCGCGCGGTGCTTCCGGCCGCCGCCAGGCTCGCCTCCGCCCGCTCCCGCGAGCCGATCACCCCGTATCCCACGGCCGAGAACAGATGGCCGAACGGCTTGCGGTAGATGAACACCGCCACCGTGACCAGCGCGATCATCAGGATCTTCAGGGCCCATGGCAGCGCGGCATCACTGGCGCCCATGATCAGCGAATAGGCGTACAGCAGCACGCTGAGCACGAGCGCGATCGCCGCCGTCTTGAGCAGCACACCGATCAGCATCTCGGCCCAGCGCAGGGCGATGACCCGCCCGAACCCCGGATGGATGCCGATGATGAGGAAGAACGGGCCCGCCACCAGCAGCAGCAGGAAGCCGAGTTTCAGGATAATCAGGGTGATCGCGATGAGCAGCACCAGCAGCCCCGCGGCCAGCGCGGCGAACAGGGCCGCGAAGCCGATCT
Source organism: Streptosporangiaceae bacterium (assembly GCA_035473755.1). Classification (GTDB taxonomy): domain Bacteria; phylum Actinomycetota; class Actinomycetes; order Streptosporangiales; family Streptosporangiaceae; genus UBA9676. The sequence goes on along the minus strand of DATINY010000177.1, from coordinate 5,542 downwards.
CCAGCCGGGTGGTCCACTGCTTGCCCTGGAACAGCGGGTATACGCCGGGTTCGTTCTGCTTCATCGAGGCCGCGATGCCGGCGTAGGCGTTCTGTTTCGCCGTGATCACCGCCGCCGTCGGTTGCTCGTTCGCCGCGATCGCCTGCGCCCACAGCAGCTGGCGGCCGTACTTGTTGACCACGGTCGGCGGATTGCCCGCGGCCGAGTAGGTCGTGGTGCCGAACTCGCCGTCCAGCCACGGCTTGCAGACCAGGACCGTCCACAGCTCGTTGGCGTTGGTGTTGACCACCCCGTTGCCCGCGGTGTAGGCGAAATTGGCCCCGGCCGGCGTCTGCGGGTCGCCCGCCTGCAGCGGGACGCAGCTGGCCTGCTGGGGGGCGGGGAGCTTCGCGAACGCGATGTTCAGCGTCTGGGTGATGCCGTCGGAGAACGTCCGGCCGATCCCGGTGAAGTCGGCCGGCCGGCCGATGAGCCAGATCGCCGCCGCGCAGGCGAGGACCATCCAGACCGTGCCCTCGATGGTGCGGGAGGCCCGCTTGCGGATCAGGCCCTGCCAGGCCAGCCAGATCGCCCCGATGATGACCACCGGGGCCAGGTACGGGAAGTAGATGGCGTGGCCGAGGCTGGTGATCAGGCCGTCCACGGCGCCGCTCAGCCAGGACAGGATGCCCTCGCCCGCCGCCGACTGGTACACGGTGATGGTGACCCGGTCGAGCGCCTTCGCCGCGTCGAACACCACCCCGGCGACGTTGTTGCCGATCAGCGAGGTCATATCGGAGCACTGGAGGTCGAAGGCGGCCCACGACTGCCCGGCCACCCCGTAGCTGTCATACAACGTGGCCGGCTGCTTGATCACCACGTCGGGCGGCCGGATCAGCGCGTCGATGCCGCCCGTGGCCGCCTCGGGAGCGGGCACGGATGGCTGGCAGACGTTGTTGATGTCGCCGACCAGGCCGCTGGACCCGGCCGCGCAGAAGCCGAGCAGGCCGCCGATATCGCCGATGCCGGGCACTTGGCAGACGCCCCCCGGCGCGCCCGGCCCGGCCAGGCCCGTCACGCCCGCGGATCCGGCCGGCTGGGACACGAGCGCCGGCGTTCCGGTGGCCGCTGCACCGGCGGGTGTCACCAGCGCCCGGGCCCCCACCGTGACCGGGGCGGCCGGACTGGCCGGGTGGACCGCAGCCAGCGCGGTGCCGGGCAGGCCGGCCACTGCCGCAATGACGCCGAGCAGCAGCGCGGCGCGGCGCACGGGCAGCGGCACCCGGGAGACCAGTGGCACCCGGGAGAACGGTCTGGGCATCGGGACGGCTCCGGAAGTCGGGACGGGAGGCTTCGCGCTGGCTAAGCGGATCGGCCTGGACGTCGCGGGCTTATGTCGGATCAGGGCGCTGGATCTCCTGCGTAGGGGCGGCCGGTGGATTGGTCCTGCGCGGAGCCGTTGCCCGCGGCCGGTGGTTCGGCGGGGCCGGGCTCGCCCGGTGCGGGCGCCGCGACCGCGCGCGGGACATCCGCATCAAGCCTGCTGCGGGTGGGGTTGGTGTCCAGCCACTGCCGCATTTCATCGGAGATCAGGTCGATGCCGATCCGGCCCGCCCTGCCCTCCAGGTCGCGGAAGATACATTCCCCGTTGCCCAGCCCCCGCAGGGCAACCTGATGCTCGTCAGAGTTCTCCACCCCCAGCAGCGCCATCACGTTCGCCACCTCTACCCGCTCGGAGGAGCGGAACGCGAACACCCCGGAGATGCAGTTCGTGACCTGCTCCGACAGCAGGTCACCGGCGTTCTGGGAGACCAGGATCAGCGCGGTGTTGCGGGACCGGCCCATCCGCGACACCTCGGGCACCAGCTTGGCCCCCTCGGGCGTGGAGGTGATCGCCCACGCCTCGTCCAGGAAGATGGCCTTGGGCAGCCGGCGGTCCATTCCGTTCAGCAGCCTGCGCGCGAACTGGGAAACCAGGTACAGCAGGGCGACCGACAGCCGCTGCTCGTAGGAGAAGTCGTCCCGGCTCACCGCGGTGTCCGGCAGCGTGAGGCCGGCCAGGGTGAAGACCGTGGTCCACCCGGCCGCATCGATGCGCTGCCCGCCCGAGGGCGCGAAGCACAGCCGGGCCAGCCGCATCTCCGACATCGACCGCAGCACCGCCCCCAGGTTCCGCGACGCGGGGTCCTCGGCCTGCTCCAGGTGCCGGACGACCTTGCCCAGGCTGGGCCGCTCACGGTTCGCGACCGCGCCCACCGCCTGGATCATCGCGCTTTCGCGCTCCTCGCTCATCCGCGGCAGCAGCAGCCGCAGCGTCTCGGTGGCCATCGTCCGCTTCTCGGCCAGGTCGTCGCCGAACGAGAACGGGTCGAGCAGCCCGGGCGCGGCCGAGCCGAGCGGGAGCACCCGGGCCTTGCGGCCGCGGGCGGCCAGCACGTCCACCAGCGACTCGGCGTCCCCCTTGGGGTCGATGACCGCGATCGTCACACCCCGCAGCGCCAGCTGCATGATCATCAGCAGCGCCAGGGTGGTCTTGCCGCCGCCCGGCTCGCCGGTGATCGCCACCGCCGTGGGCCGGTTGCGAGTCGCCGCCAGCAGCGGATCGAAATGGACGATGGACCGTGCCCGGCCCAGCGTCTCGCCGATGTAGGGACCCATCCAGCCTTCCCCGCCGTCCAGACCGCCCATCGGCCGGTCCCCCAGGTCCACCGTCGCCGTCGGCACGCCGCCGGCGATGGTGTACAGCGGCTGGCGCTGCACGTAGGAGGAAAGCCGCACCCGGTCGCCGGGCAGCGATTCGCACAGCAGCGAGAACTGGTCGCCGGTGGAGTTGACCACATCGATGCCGATGTCGCGGTAGTGCTCCACCAGCGCCTCCACCCGGCGCTGGCACAGCTCCCGGGTCGGGGCGGTCACCGACAGCCGGTGCCACCCGTACACAAACGGCAGCCGTTCCTTGGTGATCCCGTGCTCCAGCATCCGGGCCGCCTCGAGCTGCTCGGCCAGCGCCAGCGGCAGGTCGACCCCCGCCTCCCTGATGTGCGCGTCCATGTCCCGGGCGTGGGCGAGCTTGCGCCCGACGTCCTTGCTGGCCTTGGCCGGCGGGATCAGCCTCATCCGGGAGCTGATCTCGACCGGGAACGGCAGCGAGTCGGCGAAGTGCAGCCACGGCTCCCCGTCGGGGAACGACATGACGTCGGGGAACCGGGAGAAGGACAGGGACGCCACGAACGACTCACCGGCCGGGTGCTCCAGCCGCAGCATGGTGCGCCCGTTCTCCACCTGGCCTTCCAGCAGCGACTCGATCTCCCCCGTCCCCCAGCGGCGGCGGTGGACCGCCGACGGCGGCGGGTCGCCCACCGTCCCGGCCAGCGTGTGCCGGAACAGCCAGGCGATCTCATCGCTGGTCGCGTGCTGGGCGTGCATGGCGCTGGACGACAGCGCGCGGCCCAGCCGCTCGGACTGCTCGGTCCAGCGCGCCAGTTCGGCGTCGCTGACCGCTTCGTCGGTCAGGCCCAGCGCCTGCTCGCCACCCCGGTAGGCGTTGATGAACTGGGAGAGCATCCCGCCCGAGAGCTGCGCCCGCATGCCGCGCTGGCCCAGCCGCACCCCCAGGTAGACCTCTTTGGTCCAGAAGTCCTTCGCCCACACTTGGCGGTACATCTCGTCCAGGTAGTCCCGCCAGCCGGGGCCGCCGTCGGATGTGGCGTCCAGCCTGGCCGCCCACTCCGCCGCCGGGTAGGTCCGGTGGGCGATCCGCAGGTGCGCCTCAGTGTCGGGCAGCCGGATGGCCGCCAGCGCCACCGTGTTGTTGATCGCCAGCGCCTCCCGCTCGAGCGGGGTGGTGAACTCGTAGGCGTGGGTCGGCAGCCGGTAATACGCCCAGGCGTGGGTCTCGGTCAGCAGGATCCGGTCATCGAAGTAACGGACGCTCAGCCGGCTGCGGCCCCGGGTTCGTCCGCTCATTGGGCCACCCGCCGCCGCTGCGGGCTGGCGGCCAGCGCGGCGACCAGCACCCCGGCCAGCGCCGTGTAGGCCTGCAGGACCGGTGGGCGCAGCTGCCCGAGCCGGGACGCGGCGGCGCCCGGGTCAAGGCTGTCCCTGATCCCCCGTTCGGCCTGTGGCTCGGCCAGGTGATCGTCCCAGGGCACCCGCACGATCGCACGGCATCTGCCCCGCACCACCAGTTCTGCCTGCTCGGCGTGCGGCATGCTGCGCTTGGACAGGCCGTTGACCACGGTTATCGAGTTCGCGGCGAGCGCCTCGTAGCCATGGGCGCCGAGCCACTCCTGGGTCATGGCCAGCGCCCGCGCGGCGTCCGGGCTGGCCGGGGCGACCAGGACCAGCTGGTCGGCGACGGCCAGCACCCGGGCCACCGCGGCGGCGCCGGGGTCGGCGAGGGTAAGCCCGTAGCCGGCGGCGACGGCGTCGAAAACCCGGCGGTACTCCAGGTCGCCCATTTCCAGCGCCCCGTCGCCCCGGACCTCCGGCACGAATACATCGAGCTGGCCGCGCCCGCGCGGCGAGTGGCCATTGTGCCCCTGGCGCCGGGCCGGAGCCGGGCCACCCGGCCCGCCCGGGCCTGCCAGCAGCGACCTGACCGGCAGCACGGGCCGGGGCGCGGTCAGTTCGGCGAGCGAGCCCGGGGCGGGATTCAGGTCGAGCGCGGCCACCGCTTCCCCGCGCAGGCTGGCCAGCAGGTCGGCGACCATCAGCGTGGTCACCGTCTGGCCGGCGCCGACCGTGCAGCCCAGCACGGCCACCAGCCGGGGGCCATCGACCGGCAGGACGACCCGCGCCCGGTCGCGCTTGTCGTGGTCGGGCCGGCCCGGCCCGACGCCGCCCGGGACGAGCACGATGCGGTCGCGCCAGTTCGTGCTGCGCTGGCCGGCCGGGCCACTGAGCGCCCGCTCGACCGTCCGGGGCCGCACCGTGGGTGGGCCGACGGGGCCCCGCTGGACCGGCACGACCACCACCGGCGGCCCGGGCGCCCGCACGGATCCGGCCGGCGGGGTGTCCCGGACGGGCGGCGAGGCCGCGGGGACCCGTCCCACCGCGGGGAGAGGACCGGCGGGAGCGGGAGCCTTGGCTGGCGCCTGAGGACCTGCGGTTGCCGGAGGGCCGGCCGGCGCAGCGGCGGCAGGCGGACTGGCGGAAGACGGCGCACTGGCGGAAGCCGGGGCGCCGGCGGATGCCAGAGAGTCGGCGGGGCCCGAAGCACTGCCGGATGGCGGAGCGCCGGCAGAAGCCTTGATGCCGACCGGTGCAGGGGCGCTAGCGGGTGCCGCAGGACTAGCCGGAGCCGACATACCAGCGGATGCCAGAGACTCAGCGGGGGCCGGAGCACTATCGGATGGCGGAGTGACGGCAGAAGCCTCGGTGCCGGCCGGTACGGGGGCGGTAGCCGGTGCAGGGGCGCTGGCGGGTGCCGCAGGACTGGCCGATGCCGGCGCACTACCGGATGCCAGAGAGTCGGCGGGGCCCGGAGCACTGTCGGATGGCGGAGCGCCGGCAGAAGCCTTGGTGCCGACCGGTATGGGGGCGCTAGCGGGTGCCGCAGGAC
>DATINY010000176.1:0-5109 GCA_035473755.1 Streptosporangiaceae bacterium | reverse complement strand
TCTCGGCCCAGGAGCGGAGCGTGTTCTCCGCCACCGAGTTCTGGTTCTGGTTCGACGAGCCGGGCGCGCCGGTGACGTCGACGCCGGAGTCGGTAACGCTCACGGTCGACGCCACCGGCGGGATCACCGCCATGCTGTACTCCTGCGCGTTCTGGGGCAACAGCCCGGAGACGATGGTGTCGCAGTTCGTCGCGGAGGAGTTCGACTGCGACCCGCATGACGTCTCCATCGCCTACCACGGCAGCCGCGGCGGGCTCCCCGCCACCGGGCCCGGCGGCTCACGGACCACCGTGATGCTGGCCGGGGCGGTCGAGGGCGCATCGGCGAAGATCAAGCAGAAGGCCCGCGCCGCCGCGGCGCACCTGCTCGAGATCGCCCCGGACGACCTGGAGTGGGCCGACGGCGGCTTCCAGGTCCGGGGCGACCCGGGGCAGCGGAAGACGCTGGGCGAGATCGCGGTCATGCTGCACCTGTTCAAGCACACCTTCCCCGAGGAGGTGGAAAGCGGGCTGGAGGCGTCGAAGGTCTTCGACCACCCCTACACGACGATGCCGTCGGCGGACCGCAAGGATCTCGGCGTCTTCTACCCGTTCATGGGCCACGCCTGTCACATCCCGGTGGTCGAGGTGGACACCGAGACCGGCGTGGTCACGTTCCTGCACTACGCGGCCGTGCACGACTGCGGGACGCTGGTCAACCCGCGCTCGCTCGCCGGCCACATCGTCGGCGGGACGGCACAGGGGATCGGGACCGCCCTGTACGAGGAGTACGTCTACGGTGACGACGGGCAGCTGCTCTCGTCGAGCTACCTCGACTACCTCATCCCGTCGGCGATGGAGGTCCCCGAACTGGTGATCGGGCACGTGGAGACGCCGTCGCCGTACACGCCGCACGGGGTCAAGGGCGGCGGGGAGGGCGGCCGGATGATGGCGCCGGCGGCGATCAACGCCGCCGTCAACGACGCCCTGGCCCCCCTCGGCGTCCGCCTCACCGAGCTGCCGATGACCCCCGAGCGCATCCTGTCGGCCCTGCGGGCAGCCGGGAAGACGGGGTGAGCACCCCGGTCGCGGTGGTCACCGGGGCCAACCGGGGCATCGGGCGCGCGATCACGGTGACCCTGGCCGCGGGCGGGTTCACGGTCGCGGCCAGCGCCCGGGACCCGGCCAGCCTGGACCGCACGATCGCGGAGGCCGGGCAAGCGGGCGGGACGGCGGTCCCACTCGCCTGCGATGTGCGGGACGAGACGTCCGTGGCGAAGATGGCGGCCGAGGCGGAGGCGCTCGGGCCGGTGCACACGGTCGTCGCCAACGCCGGCGTGGCCGGGCCCACACGGCCGCTGCACGAGATCACGCTGACCGACTGGCGCGACACCCTCGCCATCGATCTCGACGGTGTGTTCCTGACGTTCCGCGCGTTCATCCCCGCGATGATCGCGCGCCGCGGTGGCAGCCTGATCGCGATCTCGTCCATGACCGGCAAGCATCCGCTGCACGGCCGAACCCCCTACGCCGCGGCCAAGATGGGCGTGATCGGGCTGGTCCGGACGCTGGCCACCGAACTCGGGCCGCACCACATCCGGGTCAATGCGGTCTGCCCCGGCGCGGTGGCCGGCCCGCGGATCGATCAGGTTATCCGCAAGCAGGCCGCCATCCGCGGGATCACCGAGGAACAGGCCCGCGCCGCGCTCACCGAGGCGTCGCCGCTGGGCCGGATGGTGGAGGCCGTGGAGGTGGCGCAGGCCTGCGCGTACCTCGCCTCGGACAATTCGGCCGCGGTCACGGGTGAGGACCTCAACGTCACCGCCGGCGTCGTCATGTACTGATTCCCTCCGAAGGAGACCGATGCGGATCGTCGACCTCTCGCAGGACATCTACGAGGGCATGAAGGTGTACCCCGGTCATCTGAAGACCGTGCAGTTCGAGCACGCGACGCACGAGGAGACGGCGCCGCGGTTCGAGGGCGGCTTCTCGTTCCAGACCACCGGATTCATGCTCAACGACAACGGGCCCACTCACGTGGATTCGTTCTCGCACCTTGATCCCGATCCGTCGGCGCAGTCCATCGACCAGATGCCGCTGGATCTGTTCTACGGCACCGCGGTGTGCCTGGACGTCAGCGGCTTCCGGCCGCGGACCGACATCACGGCCGACGACCTCGACAGCGTGGAGGAAGCCTCGCCGGTCGACGTGCTGCCCGGGGACATCGTGCTGCTGCACACCGGGGCCTGGAACAAGTTCGCCGGGGACCGGCGCTACCTCACCGACTTCCCCGGCTTGGGCGAGTCGGGCAGCGAATGGATCGTCCGGCGGCAGGTGAAGACGTTCGGCGTGGACAGCCCGACCCCGGACAACCCGGCCAGCACCAGCTACCCGTGCCACATGATGTGCCGCCGCGAGCACATCACGCACTACGAGAACCTGGCCCGCCTGGACCAGGTGGTGAACACCAGGTTCACCTTCGCCGGGTTCCCGCTCAAGCTCAAGGGCGCCCACGGCGGCCCGACCCGCGCGGTGGCGCTGGTCGGCTAGGGCCTGTCCCGAGCCTCACCAGTTCTGGATCGAGGCGGCGAAGATCCCGGCGATGTCCTCCTCGGCCACCGGGCGCGCGCACGTGGCCAGCAGGCGCTGCTGCTTCATCGTCCCGGGCACCAGGTCACCGATGTCCGCCTCGGTGTAGCCGACGGCGCCGATGCCATTGGGGATGCCGATGTCCCGCATCAGGGCGATCACGGCGGACGGCAGCTGCTCGGCCGGATCGTTCAGCGTCTCCTGGCCCGGCGCCAGCAGGGCCGCGGCCCGCAGATGGCGCTCCGGGGCGGTGGCGAAGGTGAACCGGAACACCTGGGGCGCGGTCAGCGAGACCGACTGCCCGTGCGGCACCATCGGCTCCTGCTGCGGGTAGCCCGCGGGCCGGTAGTCCTTCACCATGCCCGCGATCGGGTAGCCGTTGGCATGCGGGATGTGCACGCCGGCGTTGCCGAACCCCATGCCGGCGAAGGTCGCCGCCAGCATCATGTTGCTGCGCGCGGCCAGGTCGGCCCCGTCGCGGACCGCCGTCCGGAACGAGGAGGCGATCAGCGCGAGCGCCTTCTCGCACCACAGGTCGGAGACCGGGTTGGCCCCGCAGTAGGTGACGCGTTGTTCGGGCTGCTTGCGCTCGAACGTGGTGTAGGGGCGGGCGGTGTAGGACTCCAGCGCGTGGCACACGATGTCCATGCCCGCCGAGGCGGTGACCTCCGGCGGCAGCGTGAGCGACACCAGCGGGTCGATCACGGCGAGCGTGGGGCGGAGCCGCCAGTGGCCGAAGCCGGTCTTGACCCTCAGCGACAGCACGTCGAGCACGCACATCGCGGTGCTCTCCGAACCGGTCCCGGCCGTGGTCGGCACCGCGATCAGGGGCTTTAGCTGGCGCCCGGGGGCGCGGCCGCCGCCGATCGGCTTGTTGACATAGTCCATCAACGCGCCGTCGTCGGTTGTCAGCAGGTTCACCGCCTTGGCGGTGTCGATGGACGACCCGCCGCCGACGGCCACGAATCCATCCCACGGGCCCTGCTCACGGGCGTAGCCGGCGGCCTTGTCCATGCTGTCGTCGGTGGGCTCGACATGAACGCCGTCGAAGATCTCCGAGCTGATCCCGTATCTGGCCAGCGAGTCGGCGACCCGGGCCGGGATGCCGAGCCCGCTGATCCGGGGATCGGTAAGGATGAGCACCCGCCGCGCCCCGTACTGGGCCATGTCGAAGCCGATTTCGTCCACGGCTCCCGGGCCGAACTTCAGCGGCGGCGCGCCCCAGGTGAAGATGCTCTCCTCGGTGGGTTCAGCACCGGTTGCGGCAGCCATCGCGGGATCCCACCTGCCGGGAGCACTCGGACGCCGCCAGCTTATGCCCGCGGTGGGCCGGCCGCTCCGCCATGCGCGGCCGTGCTGCCCCCCGGGGCCGGCGGCTGGACGGACGGGAGCAGGCCGGTCAGTATGCGGGTCATCGCGCGGTCGAACAGGGGCTCGTGCTGGGCGGGGTCACCGCCGGGCTGGCCGGCCAGCGCGGCGGCCAGGTGCGGGTGCCGGCCGGCCACCGCCATCTGCTGGAGGTAGCCGGCCAGAGAGTCCTGCCACTGGGCGGGGTCCCGGCCGGTTTGCCGCTGGTCGATCTCGGTCTGCGCGAACAGCCGCACGGCGCCGGAGAAAATTGCGATCGTCTCCAGCTTGGCCGGCCCGGTCAGGTCCACTCCGGTCATCGCGGCCAATGCGTGCTCGACGAAGGCAACCGCGTTCGGGCCGGGAAGGCTCCCGGTGGCCGGGACCTCGAGCAGCCACGGGTGCCGGTGGTACAGGCCACGGCCCTGATGGGCGAGCCGGAGCAGGTCGGTGACCGGGTGCCCCGAACCGGGCTCGTGGTAGGAGAGCTCGCCGAAGACCTGGTCGGCCATGAGCTCCACGAGTTCGTCCCGCGTGGCCACGTAGCGGTAAAGGGAGGCGGGGCCGGTGCCGATGGCCGCCGCGACCGAGCGCATCGTCACTGTGCCAAGACCGCTGGCGTCGGCCAGCGTGGCACCGGCCGACGCGATCTCGGCGCGGCTGTGCTCGGGGGAGGGCCCGCGGGCCGACCGCTCCGGACGTGTCCAGATGCTCCGGCCGTGGCCGCCGGTCTCCTGCTCCGTCATCATTGCGAACACTGTACTCAGTGAGGTAGGTTCCATACAGCGAACATTGATCGCAGTTTTGGGATCGACCGGGAGCAGAGATGAGCGGAACGGCCGAAGCTGGCCGATGGGCCAGCACGTGGACGCCGACGCGATATGCGCGCAACGGCACGGTCGAGCTCGCCTACGACAGGCTGGCTGGCTCGGAAGGCGACCCGTTACTGCTGGTTATGGGCTTGGCCGTGTCCAGGTTCTGGTGGCCCGCTGGGCTGTGCCAGGCGTTCGCCGGCCGGGGGTTCGCGGTGGCGCGCTTCGACCAGCGGGACGCCGGGCAGTCAAGCCGGATGCCCGACACCGGCGGCGGCAACCCGTTCGCCGCGTTGGCCCGCCAGCGCGGCTCCTACTCCTCCGAGGACATGACCGACGATGCGGTCGCCGTGCTGGACGCGCTCGGCTGGGAGCGGGCGCAC
>DATINY010000175.1:0-2038 GCA_035473755.1 Streptosporangiaceae bacterium | reverse complement strand
CCGTTGACCTGGCTTTTCGGGATGCGTGGAGCCGGGTGCTGACTACGTGACCCCGAGCCGGTGGCTGACGCCGAGCAGTTCGAAGGCCTGGCGCTGGACGGCGGTGGGGGTGGTGACGAGCCGGAAGCCGGGCAGCGCGGGGTCGGCGGGGGCGATGGTGTTCAGGCAGATCGTGCCCAGGTCGGCGAGCAGGCTGGCGAAGCTGTGCACGGGCAGGTCGGCCGGGGTGTACTTGGTGGCGGCCTTGGCCAGGGCCTTCGTGGAGCGGGCGGCGGGGGCGACCGGGCTGTGCCGGGCGGCCCGGGCGGCGGGCTTGTCGTCGTCGGTGAACAGGATGGGGGCGAGCCGGGCCTGCATGTGCCAGCTGAGGTAGTACGACAGCATCCGCAAGAACACGTGCGCCCGGACCCGGTCCTCGGTGCGGTGCCGGATCGGGCGGATGTCCAGGTCGGTATTGAAGGCCCGGAAGGCCCGCTCGACCTGGGCGAGGGCCTTGTAGGAGGAGACCACGTCGCCGCTGTCCAGGCTGCTGGCATCGACGCTGGTGCGCAGCACGTAGATGCCGTCCAGGGCTGACTCGGCGGCGATGGAGTCCTGGTTGCGGTGGTAGCGGATGCTGTCGTCGGTGATCTCGACGGTGAAGTGCTTGGCGACCTTGCGGCGGCCGAGGACCCGGTCGGCGCGCACGGCGATCTTGTCCTGGCCGCGCAGCGGGGCGCGGGCCCGGGCGCAGGCCGCGGCGATCTTGCCCAGGTCGGCCTCGGTGGCTTTCAGCAGGCTTTCGCGCTTGCGGGCCCGCTCGGCTTCCAGGAACGGGTTCTTGCAGGCCACCAGCCGCTCGCCGGGGAAGTCCGGGGAGGTGATCTCGGCCAGGTCCTGGGCATCGAACAAGGTCAGCTGCAGGTCCCCGTCCCGGGCCAGCTTCTTGACCTGCGGGGCGCGCAGCGCGGTGATCCAGTCCAGCTGCGCGGGCCGGATGTCCTCGCGCAGCCGGGCGGCGGTCAGCATGCCCCGGTCCCCGACGAGCACCACCCGGGTGAGCCCGAACCGGTCCTTGAGCTTATCGACCTGGCTGGCCACGGTGGTGGGGTCGCCGGTGTTGCCCTGGAACACCTCGATGGCGACCGGGATGCCGTCCTTGGACGTCAGCAGCCCGTAGACGATCTGCAGCCGGCCCCGCACCCCGTCTTTGGGGTGGCCGATGGCGCCCAGCGGGCAGGTCCGGCCCTCGAACGCGGCACTGGACACGTCATACAGCACCAGGGTGCCGCCGGCCAGGTGCCTCGCGGCCAGCGCGTCCTGGATCGCGTCCTGCCGGGCGGCCAGGTAGTCCATCGCCGCGTACAGGTCATCCTCATCGCAGCCGCCCACGCCGAGGACCTCGCCCAGCGAGCTGGCCGCCGTCTGCTCCCGCAGCCCGCGGGCGATGGCCAGCTTGGAGTCCGGCGCGATCACCTGCGCGACCGCCATCGCCGTCACCAGGTCCCGGTGCCGTGACGGGACCGGGTCGATGAGCTCGCCGAGGCCGAGCTGGCGGGCCGTGCCCAGGACGGCGGCGACGTGGCCGTGCGGCAGGCTGCGGGTGATCTCGAACGCCCCGTCCAGGGCCGCGGCGGGCGGCGGCTGGCCCTTCAGCACCCGGGCCAGGGCCTCGACCTTGGCCTCGGGCCAGGCCGACAGGTTGGCCAGGGTGCGGTTCTTGACCTTGCCGGCTTCGCGGTAGCTTTCGCGGAGCAGGACCGCGGGGGGTGACCCGCGGTTCGGCACCTTGACCACGTACATGACCACGATCATACCGGGCGTATCCGGATCTAGGCAGCCAGACACGCCGTTACTAGATCAGCTAATGTGATTTACATGACTACGCAGCGTCATGCTTCGGGGCGCAGTTCACCAGGTCACGGCACAATCGACGGGTTGATCAGAGGCTGATCAGGGGGAACTTCGGGCTAGATGCCGGGGTCCCCTTGCGCGACGTCCAAGAGGCCGCCTCGCATGCTGACCCGCGAACCACAATGCGCTATGACCGAGCCCGGGG
>DATINY010000174.1:0-5645 GCA_035473755.1 Streptosporangiaceae bacterium | reverse complement strand
AGGTAGACCACGTCGAAACCCATCGCGGCGATCTGCTCCAGCCGGCAGGCGGCGCTGCGCAGGGTCCCCCCGGCCGGCTCGCGCCGCCCCATGGGATCGACCTGCACTCCCTCCGACCGGGGGAAGAACTCGTACCAGGCCCCGTAGAGGGCACGCTGCCGGTGCACCACCAGCGGGTAGCTGGCCGACCGGGTCAGCAGCTCGCGCAGCGGGTAGGCGGCGAGGATCGCCACGATCTCCTCTTCATCGGCGGCGGCGAGCCGGTCCCAGGGCGGGATGGCCGGGTCCCGCAGGCGGGCGGCGAGCGCCAGCAGCGCCGACCGGGCGGCCCGCGTGGCCTGGGCGGCGCGGGCCGCCTCGGCCCAGCGGGCGCCCTGCGGGCCCGGGGGGCCGGCCAGCCCGGGCGGGTCGGCCGCCCCGGCAGCGGTCCCGGCCATGGCACGGCCTGTTCCGTTCGTCCCGTTCGGGCCGTTGGAGCCGTTCGTCCCATTGGGCCGGTCGGGCCGGATGGACCTGGCCGCCCGCTCGAACAGGATCGCGCCCTCGGTCATCATGAGCCCGACGTCCAGCCCGCGCGGGACCTTGATGGCGGCGTCGTGGCGCCAGTGCGCGATCGGGTCTCCCCACGCCTCCACCTGGAACCGCCACCGGCCCTCGCCGCCGGGCGTGACCTCGGCCGCGTAACGATCGGTGCCGGGCGCGACCTCGGTCATGCCGGCGAGCGGGTGCCGCCCGCCCTCGGGGGTGCGCAGGACCACACCGGCGCCGAGCATCTCGTGGCCTTCCCGGAAGATGGTCGCGCTGACCTCAAAGGCCTCACCAGCCACGGCTTTGGCCGGGCGTCGCCCACAGTCCAGGACGGGCTGCACATCCAGGATGGGTATGCGTCCGATCACCTCTGAACGCTACCCACTCGCCGGGCCGGCATATCATCCGACACTCAAGTTAACGGCAGACGCGGCACCGGAAATCTTTTGCCGCTCGTTCGCTGGCCCGGTTCGCGGCAGCCGCTGGCGCACGTTAGGGTCACGGTGCGTGAGAGCCATCCGCCGCTTCGTTGTCCGGGCCACGCTGCCGGAACCGCTCGCCGCGCTGCGCGCGCTGATGCTGAACCTCCGCTGGTCCTGGCACTCCAGCACCCGCGAGCTGTTCGCCGCGATCGATCCGGCCGGCCGGGCCGAGGCGGGCCGCGACCCGGCCGCCCTCCTCGGCGAGGTGCCACCCGAGCACCTGGCCCAGCTCGCCGCCGACCCGGGCTACCTCGCCCGGCTCGCCGAGGCGGCGAGCGAGCTGGAGGAGTACCTGACCGGGCCGCGCTGGTACCAGCGCGGCGGGAACGAGCTCACCGGCGCCCCGGCGGCGGTCGCCTACTTCTCGCCGGAGTACGGCATCGCCAGCGCCCTGCCGCAGTACTCCGGCGGGCTCGGCATCCTGGCCGGTGACCACCTCAAGGCCGCGAGCGACCTGGGCGTCCCGCTGATCGGGGTGGGCCTGCTGTACCGGCATGGCTACTTCAGCCAGTCGCTGTCCGCGGAGGGCTGGCAGCAGGAGCATTACCCGGGGGCCGACCCGAACGGGCTGCCGCTGACCCTGCTGCGGGAGGCCGGCGGGTCGCCGGTCCGGGTCGCGGTCACCCTGGCCGAGGGCTGGGTGCTGGCCGCGCAGGTGTGGCTCGCCCAGGTGGGCCGGGTGCCGCTGCTGCTGCTCGACTCCTACGTGGAGGAGAACGAGCCCGCCCTGCGGGAGGTCACCGACCGCCTCTACGGCGGCGGGAGCGAGCACCGGCTCCGGCAGGAGCTGCTGCTGGGGATCGGGGGAGTGCGGGCGGTGCGGGCGTTCTGCGCGCAGACCGGCCATCCGCAGCCGGAGGTCTTCCACACCAACGAGGGCCATGCCGGCTTCCTCGGCCTGGAGCGGATCCGCGAGTACGCGCAGGCCGGGCTGAGCTTCGACGAGGCGATCGAGGTGTGCCGGGCGGGCACGGTGTTCACCACGCACACCCCGGTGGCGGCCGGCATCGACCGGTTCCCCCGCACCCTGATCGAGCAGCATTTCAGCGGGCCGCCCGGCGACCCGGCGCTGCCCACCGACCGGGTGCTCGCGCTGGGCGCGGAGACCTACCCCGGCGGCGACCCGGAGGTCTTCAATATGGCCGTGATGGGGATGCGGCTGGCGCAGCGGGTGAACGGGGTGAGCCGGCTGCACGGCCGGGTGAGCCGGGCGATGTTCGCGGGCCTGTGGCCGGGCTTCGATCCGGACGAGGTGCCGATCGGGTCGGTCACCAACGGGGTGCACGCCGCCACCTGGGTGGCGCCGGAGATCCGGGCGCTGGCGGCCGGCGACGGCGGGTCCTCCGGACCGGAGCTGGCCGAGGACGACGAGGCCTGGGAGCGGGTCGCGGCGGCCGGCCCGGCCCGGCTGTGGGAGATCCGCCGCCTGCTGCGGGGCCGGCTGGTGGACCTGGCGCGGGAGCGGCTCCGGGCATCCTGGCGGCAGCGCGGCGCGTCCGATGCCGAGCTGGGCTGGGTCCAGGGCGTGCTCGACCCCAGCGTGCTGACCATCGGCTTCGCCCGCCGGGTTCCCTCCTACAAGCGGCTGACGCTGATGCTGCACGACCCGGAGCGCCTGCGCGCGCTCCTGCTCGACCCGCAGCGCCCGGTGCAGATCGTGATCGCGGGCAAGGCCCACCCGGCGGACGAGAGCGGCAAGCAGCTCATCCAGCAGATGGTCCGGTTCGCCGACTCCGAGGATGTGCGGCACCGGCTCGTGTTCCTGCCCGACTACGACATGGAGCTGGCGCATGCCCTGGTGCAGGGCTGCGACGTATGGCTGAACAACCCGCTCCGGCCGCTGGAGGCCTGCGGCACCTCGGGCATGAAATCGGCGCTGAACGGCGGGCTCAACCTGTCGATCAGGGACGGCTGGTGGGACGAGTGGTACGACGGCGAGAACGGCTGGCAGATCCCGTCGGCGGACGGGGTGGCGGACCCCGACCGCCGGGACGAGCTGGAGTCGGCCGGCCTGTACGAGATGGTCGAGACCGTGGTGGCGCCGCAGTTCTACGACGCCGGCGGCGACGGGCTGCCCGCCCGGTGGCTGGAGATGGTGGCGCACACCTTCCGGACGCTGGGGCCGCGGGTCCAGGCATCGCGGATGGTGCGTGACTATGTGACCGGCCTGTACGTGCCGGGAGCGCGGGCGTCGCGGCTGCTCACCGCGGAGCAGGACGGGTCTTCCTTCGCCGCCGCCCGCGAGCTGGCCGCCTGGAAGCACCAGGTGAGCATGGCCTGGGACGAGGTCCGCATCGAGCACGTCGAGGCGGACGACGGCCGGCACGGCCCGGGCGATGCGCTGCTGGTCCGGGCGAGCGTGGCGCTGGGCAAGCTGTCCCCCGCCGACGTCGCGGTCGAGGCCGTCTGCGGCCGGGTGGACTCCGGCGACGAGATCGTCGAGCCAATGGCGAGCGGGATGTCCCTGGACGAGGCCAGCGGCGATGCGGGCATCGCCCGTTACGAGGGGCGGGCCGATCTGCGGAGGCCGGGGCCTTTCGGGTACACCGTGCGGGTCGTTCCCCGCCATCCGCTGCTGACCAGCAGCGCGGAGATGGGCCTGGTGACCTTCCCCCAGGCGCCCGCCGGGATGACCAACGGCGACCTGCGCTGACCGGATAACCGCCCGGCCCGGGAATGTCGTGGATCGTGCTACCACCTGGATGTGAACCGTTGCTGTGAGTGAGGCGTCCTCCTTATGGCCCCGGTGATGTGCAGGTGAAAGGACGACGCGATGGTGAGGCCAGATGTGCAGCCCGACCGCCTTCTGACCCCGGCCGAGGTGGCCGCGCTCCTGCGGGTCGACCCCAAGACGGTCACCCGGTGGGCGGAGCAGGGCAAGTTCGGCTCGATCAGGACGCTGGGCGGGCACCGCCGCTACAACGAGGCCGAGATCCACGCGTTCCTGGCCGGCACCGGGCAGGCGTCGCGGGCGGGGCGTTTCTCCTAACCGCCAGCCCGCCAGCCCGCCGCGCCGCCGCCGGCCGGCGGCCCGCACAGGACCGGCCCCGGCAGGCGGGGGTGGACCATGGGCGAGACCGAACGGCCGCACTGCCCGGGCCCGTGCGCGGCCGGGACCGGCGCGGGGGAATGCGCAGTTTCACCGGGAATAGGCCGGGGAAGGCCACCTTCACCGGGCACTGACCTCAACCATGATCATGGAATTGGGGTTACCTTCGCCCCAGGAGTTGTGTTTCCCGGTCCGGCGGCGCGCGCGAGGAGCAGCAGAGCCCATGCATCCCGAGCACCACGAGGCCCTGCCCGGCGAGGGCCCGGCCAGCAGCGAGCCCGCCACCGGCCCGTCCCTGGATCCCGCCACCGGCCCGTCCCTGGATTCCGCCACCGGCCCGTCCCTGGATTCCGCCACCGGCCCGTCCCTGGACATGGTCACCGCCGCGCTGCGCGCCGACAGCGCGGACGTGGCCATCTATGCCCGGGTGCTGACCGAGTCGCTGGGGGACGCGCTCCCGCCCGGCTGCGTGACGATCGACCGGGCGAGGAGCATGTCCGACCGGATGCACGGGCGCCCGGGCCAGGTGTCGAAGATCACTGTCCGGCTGGGCGAGCAGGTGCTGACGCTCGGCGTCCAGACCGGACGCGAGCCCGCCGCGGAGGTCTGCCGGGAGGTACGGGGCGTCATCCTGTCGCGTCAGCAGGTCGGCATCCAGCAGTGGGCCGACGAGCTCGCCAGGGCACTGGTGTCCCACGCCGAACGCAATGCCCAGGCGGCCCAGGCGCTGCGTAGGCTGGTTGCAGGATCGTAGGCGTACGGCTCAGCGAGGGGAGCCATTCGCGTCTGGGGGCAAGCAGTGTGGTGCTCGGAACAGTGCGATGCTCGGGAACAGAGCCTAGGCTGTTGGGACTGCCATGACTGCTGAGGACCAGATGCCCGACCGGCTCGGGCCCTACCGGCTGCTCGGACAGATCGGTGAGGGCGGGATGGGCGTCGTGTTCATGGCCCGCGACGCCAGCGAGCGGACGGTCGCGCTCAAGGTCCTCCGCTCGGTCGCGGCCGAGGAGCCTATGGCCCGGCGCCGGCTGGCGCGCGAGGTCGAGACCATGCAGCGGGTGCGCAGCCCCTACGTCGCGGAAGTCATCGACGCCGACCTGGCGGGCGACATGCCCTACATCGTCACCCGCTACGTCCCCGGCCGGACCCTGGAGCAGGTGGTCACCGAGAGCGGCCCGCTCCCGCCGCGGGCCCTGGGCCGGGTGGCCTGCGGGCTCGCGGACGCGCTCGCCGCGGTCCACGCCGCCGGGGTGGTGCACCGTGACCTCAAGCCGAGCAACGTGATGCTGCTTGACGAGCTGCCGGTGGTCATCGACTTCGGCATCGCGCAAGGCCCGGACGCGACCCGGCTGACCATGACCGGGATGTTCATGGGAACGCCCGGCTACCTCGCGCCGGAGGTGATCGAGGGGCAGCCGAGCAGCGAGGCGTCCGACGTGCACGCGTGGGCCGCGACCGTCGCCTTCGCCGCCACCGGCCACCCGCCGTACGGGTCCGGCGGCTACGAGGCGATCTTCTACCGCATCGTGAACGGGCAGCCCGACCTCACCGGAGCCCCGGCGTCCCTGCTGCCGCTGCTGACCGCC
>DATINY010000173.1:0-1975 GCA_035473755.1 Streptosporangiaceae bacterium | reverse complement strand
TTCGCGGAGGTCGGCTTCGAGGTAGGCCGTCGTGCCCTCGGGGGTGCTGGTGAGCAGGGCGCGGGCATGAGCGAGCACGATCGGGTCGTTGTCCACGTAGACGATGCGCGCGGAGGGCGCGGCCGCCTGGGCGACCTCGTGGGTGTTGTTCCCGGTCGGGATTCCGGTGCCGATGTCGAGGAACTGCCGGACATCGCAGTCGGTCGCCAGGAAGCGCACCGACCGGGCGAGGAAAGCACGGTTCGCCTTCACCCGGAAGCGGAGCCCGGGCGCGATCGCCAGTACCCGCTCGGCCGCCTCGCGGTCGGCGGCGAAGTTGTCCTTGCCGCCCAGCCAGTAGTCGTAAACCCGGGCCGGGTGGGCCACCGTCGTATCGATCTCGGCCGGCCGTTTGCTGCCCGGGAAAATACCGCTGAACCAGGTGTCCGTCATCGGGGGCCCCTTCTCGTCCACATCAGGATTTTAGGGCTACGCCGCACCATGCCGTTACTTCCGCGGGAGTCTCGGTGGCGGGGCCGGGCCGCCAGTGCTGCGGCTGGACCACACCCGGCTCGATCATTTTCAGGCCGCCGAACAGGCTGGCCACCTCATCGCGGGTGCGCAGGGTGGCCATGGCGCCCCGCATGCGCTCGTTGACCCGCCGGGTCATCTCGGCCATGGCGGCCGGCTGGACGTCGCTGGCCGGGTGTGAGATCACCAGGTAGCTGCCCGCCGGGAGCGCGCTCATCAGCCTCGCCACGATCCGCTCCGGGTGCTCGGCGTCCGGGATCAGGTGCAGGATGATCAGCAGCATCAGGGCGACCGGCTGGCCCAGGTCCAGCGTGCGGGCGGCGGATTTGAGGATGAGCTCCGGTTCCCGCAGGTCCGCGTCGAGGAAGGCGGCGGCGCCCTCGGGGGTGCTGCTGAGCAGGGCACGGGCGTGGGTGAGCACGATCGGGTCGTTGTCCACGTAGACGATGCGCGACTCCGGCGCGACCGCCTGCGCCACCTCGTGCGTGTTGTCCGCGGTGGGCAGGCCGGTCCCGATATCCAGGAATTGCCGGACGCCCGCCTCCGTCACCAGGTAACGCACCGCCCGGGCCAGGAACGCCCGGTTGGCCCGGACATCGGCGACTATCCCGGGATTGGCCGCCATGGCCGCTTCCGCTGCCTCCCGGTCGGCGGGGAAATTGTCCTTGCCGCCCAGCCAGTAGTTGTAGATCCGGGCAGAATGCGCGGTGCTCGTGTCAATCCGCGATGGCCTGCCTGGGTTGGTGCCGCGTGGCGGCCTGTCAGTCATCCGGCCGCTCCCCCGCGCCGCCTCGCTGCCATTCTCTTCCGCAGCATAAGCGGTGCCGGCCACGATGGGCACCGCCGCCGGCCGGGGGGCCGTCGGCCCACCGGCCCGGTGGGCTAACATCCGTCGGGTGGACGCCCTGCTCGGCACGTGCTCACTGCCGCAGCTCAGGCGGCGCCGCAGCGCGAAGTGGCGTACCTACCCCGATGACGTGCTGCCCGCCTTCGTGGCCGAGATGGACTTCGACCTGGCCCCCCAGATCGGGCCGGCGGTGGCCGCCGCGCTCGCCATCGGCGACTGTGGCTACCCGCACAAAGGGGCGCTGGGCGAGGCGTATGCGGCGTTCGCCGCGGACCGGCTCGGCTGGGACGTGGACCCGGGACGGGTGCACCCGATTCCGGACGTCATGACCGGGCTCGCCGAGGTGGTCGAGGCCGTCACCCCGCCGGGCTCCGGCATCGTCGTCAACCCCCCGGTCTACCCGCCGTTCCGGTTCCGGTTCGGCTTCTACGGGCGGCGGATCATCGATGCGCCGCTGGCCAGGGACGAGGCGGGCCGGTACGACCTGGACCCGGAGGCGATCGAGGCGGCGCTGAGCCGGCCGGGCGCGGCCGCCTACCTGCTGTGCAGCCCGCACAATCCGACCGGCAGCGTATGGTCGGCCGGGCAGCTGGAGATGGCCGCGGATCTGTGCCAGCG
>DATINY010000172.1:0-1550 GCA_035473755.1 Streptosporangiaceae bacterium | reverse complement strand
GGTCCAGCTGCGAATCGACGACGACGGCGATCACGGGGTAGCCGCCGGTGATGGGGTGGTCGGCCAAGAAAAGCACAGGCAGGCCCTCGGGCGGCACCTGCAGGGCGCCCGCCACGGTCCCCTCGCTGGGCAGTTCGCCCTGCCTGGCGCGCCGCAGCGGTGTCCCGTCCAGCCGCATGCCCACCCGGTTGGATTGCGGCTTCACCTGCCACTGTTGCGCGGTGAGGGAATCGAGCGCCGCCTGGTCGAACCAGTCTGCGCGCGGGCCCGGGACGACGTCGAGGACTGTCACTCCCGCACTTGGGAAGTCGGGCTGCAGTTCGGGGCTCCCGACGACGCCGGACTCGGCATCGTCCCCGGAGGCCAGCAGCTGCCCGGCGGCCAACGGTGCCGGGCCGATCCCGGACATCGTGTCGGTGGACCGGCTGCCCAGCACCGGGGCGGCATCCACGCCGCCCCGGACGGCGAGGTAGCTGCGGAAACCGCTCCGCGGCGCGCCGATGCCCAGCGTTTCGCCGTCGAGCAGGGCAAAGGGGGCGGACACCGCAACGGTCCGGCGGCGGGGCTCAGCCTTAGGTCCGGGCGGGGAGCTGACCGTCAATTCCGACGGCGCACCGGCAACGGCCAGGATCTGGTCCCCGACGGCCTGGACCGTGAGTCCGCCGGCGACGGTCTCGATCGCCGCGGCCGACGGCGCGTTCCCGACGAGGCGGTTGGCGCGGCGCAGCGAGGCGCGGTCGAGCGCCCCGGCGACGGAGACGCCGAGGCCGAAGTGGCCGTGGCGTCCAAGGTCCTGGAGCAAACTCTGCACGCCGGGCGAGACGACCCGCAGCCCGGAAGCCACCTCCGGCGCAGGAGTCGGGGCGCGCTGTTCAGGCGCCAGCGCCACGGTCGCACGGACCGGCCGGAACTGGATCCGCCGGCCCAAGGCTGCGAGGGCGGGCTGCTCGCGGTCCAGGTCCCACATCCGGGCACCGGTGTGGCCGATCAGTTGCCAGCCCCCGGGCGAGCGGCGCGGGTAGACGGCCGAGTGCTTACCGGCCAGCGCCACCGATCCTGCAGGCACGGCGGTGCGCGGGGACTCGCGGCGGGGCACGGTGAGGGCGTCATTCTCACCGATCAGGTAGCCGAAGCCGGGGGCGAAGCCGGTGAAGGCCACCGTCCACAGCTGGCCGGCATGGGCAGCGATCACGCCGTCCGTGCCCAGGCCGGTCAGCTCGCCCACTTCGGCGAGGTCTTCGCCGTCGTACACGGTGTCGATGACCACCAGGCCGCCGTCGGGCTGCGCGGCGGCGGCGAGGTCGAGCCGCAGCAGCTGCGCGGCAATCCGGCGGGCCGAGGCAGGCGAATCGGCCGTGACCAAGACGGTTTCGGCCGCGGCCAGGACATCCAGCTGGCCGGGCAGCGGCCGCTCCCGGAGCAGGGCCTGCAGCGCCAGCACATCGTGGGTGCCGGTCAGTTCCGCGAGCACCGCACGGGTGCCAGCGGCCCGCACAGAACTCACCGGGCTCACAGAACTCACCGGCACCTCTCCCCCACCCTTCGCCGGC
>DATINY010000171.1:0-12018 GCA_035473755.1 Streptosporangiaceae bacterium | reverse complement strand
ATTCCTCTTCGATGGGGTGCCAGCGGTGCAGGGCGAACTCGGCCTGGATGCCCTGGCTGGCCAGGACGTCGCGGGCGACCCGTTCGGCGTCCCGGGCCGCGTTCTCGGTGCCTGCGTACAGGAAGATCTGCGAGTCACCCGCGCCGATAGCGACGCTGCGCCCAAGCTGGCGGCGGACGTCTTCTTCCACCTCATGCGCGGAAAAGGACTGCCGCGCCTGTTCGAGGTGGGCCGGGTCGGTCAGCGAGATCGTCACACGCCAGTCGTTGCTGTCTGCCACGGCGTGACTCTAGCGCACCGATGATGGGTCTGGCCGGGCGCGGTCATCGCTCGCGATGGAGGGTAGGTGGCCCTTATGGCCGATGTGGAACACGGACCGGGCGAGGCTCAGCAGGCAGCCGGGGATGCCGTGCCGGAAGAGGCAGCCGGGGAAGCCATGCCAGAACAGGCGGCCGACCTGGCGGCCGAGGACGCCGTCGTGGCACAGATAGCCGACCTGGCGGCCGAGGACGCCATCGTGGAGCGGGCCGCCGAGCTGGCCACCGAGGTTACCGAGGCAGACAAGGCGGCCGACCGGCGCCGGCTGACGGCCTCGCTGGCCGCGGCCGCGCATTCGGGCGCGCGGGCAACCGGCCGCGGGGTACGCGCCGCCCGGCGCGGCATGGGCTCGGCCCGGCGCGGCATGGGCTCGGGCGGGGGACGGCTGGCCACGCAGGTCGTCGCCATGGCCCAGCGGCTGCGGATACGGGACCAGGCGGCGCTGCGCGCGCAGTTCCCCGGGAAGTCCTCCGAGGA
The DNA here is from genome assembly GCA_035473755.1 of Streptosporangiaceae bacterium. GTDB lineage: Bacteria > Actinomycetota > Actinomycetes > Streptosporangiales > Streptosporangiaceae > UBA9676. The sequence continues at coordinate 11,223 of DATINY010000171.1, read as the reverse complement.
GATCGCGGAGGCGCTGATCGAGGGGGCGGCGCGGGCGTCGGCGGCGGTCGGTGGGGCGGTGGGGGCGTGGGCGGCGCTGCCGGTCCTGCCCGCCTATCCGGTGGAGATAGCAACGGAGACGCTGGCCCTGATCGGAATCGAGATCAAGCTGGTGGCGGAGCTGCACGAGGCGTACGGCACGCCCGCCGCCGGCACCCGGGTGGAGCGGATGACCGCCTACGTCGCGGCGTGGGCGCACCGCCGCGGCGTCTTCATGGTCCCGACCGGGCTGGTCCTGGCCGCCGGGTCCCCCCTGGCGCGGCGGCTGCGCTGGCGGCTCGCCACCCGCATGAGCCGGAGCGTGTTCTCGCTGGGCCCGCTGCTCACCGGCGCTTTCGCGGGTGCCATGCTCAACCGCCAGGAGACCCGCCGGCTTGGCCATAGTGTCCGCGCCGACCTGCGCCGCCAGGTACAACAGGGAGGCGGCACCGGATGAGCGGGCCGGCCCGGGACAGCGGCTCTACCGCCGAAAGGGAATAGCCATGATCGAGCCTTATCAGGCCGTAGGCCTGGTCCCCACCATGCGCGGCATCCGTCACCGCGGTGAGATCGCGGTGAACCTGGAGCACATCTCGCACCTGATCAAGGCCGCGTCGTGGCTGTCCAGCATGGACCTGCCGGTGCGCCTGATAGCCATCCCCGAAGGCACCCTGCAGGGCTTCAACGACGAGGTCCTCGACCTCGACCACGAAGCGTTCGCGCGGGAGTGCGCGATCGACATCCCGGGCCCGGAGACGGATTACCTGGGCGAGCTCGCCCGGCAGTGGAACGCCTTCGTGATGGCCCAGGCGAAAGCCCGCCACCCCGAATTCCCCGGGCGTTTCTTCAACATCGGCTTCATCCTCAGCCCGGACGGCGAACTAATCCACCGGCACCATAAAGTGGTGCCGCTGCTGCCGGTCGAGCACTCGGTGACCCCGCACAACGTCTGGGACAAATGGGTGGAGATGTACGGCCGTAACCTGGACGCGTTCTACCCGGTTACCGACACGGAAATAGGCCGCCTGGGGTTCCTCATGGCCAACGAGGGCTCCTACCCCGAGAACGCGCGCGGCCTGGCGATGAACGGCGCGGAGGTCGTCTACCGCGGCCCGTACCCGCACCCGAACGCCGCCAACGGGCTGTTCGAGATCCAGAACCGGGCGCGCGCCCTCGACAACAACTTCTACCTGATCGCCTGCAACGTCGGCACCTACTACCTGCACACCGATTCCGATGTCGCCATCGATACCTTCGGCGGCGGGTCGGCCGTGGTCGACTACCGCGGTCAGATCGTCGGGCGGCACGACTACAGCGCCGGGTCCTCCTGGGTCGCCGGAGCCATCGACGTCGAGGCGCTCCGCCGGTTCCGCGCGAGCGCGCAGTGGGACAACTGGATGAAGGACCTCACCACCGAGCAGTACCAGCTCATCTACGAAGAGCCGGTCTACCCGAAGAACCTGTATCTCGACCGCGCTCCGTATACCCACGCCGAGTACCGCCGGGAAGTGATCGACAAGCAAATCAAGCTCATGCACGAGCGCGATATCTGGGTTCAACCGGACCGCTGATCCGGCCGCCGGGCCATTCCACGGCTGCGCCATGACGCCTCGCATAGCCGATAGCCCATGACCTGAGCGGAGTCGGTGATACTCGACGGTATGCACCGCAGCGATCCCGTGGACGGCTTCCGCCTCGCTTACGACCGGGCGGGCAGCGGCCCCGCCGTGCTGCTGCTGCACGGGTGGCCGGGTGACCGGACCGACTACCAGGCCGTGGTGCCGCGGCTCACGGCGGCGGTGGAGGCCGTCGTGCCGGACCTGCGCGGGTTCGGCGAGTCGGACCGGCACCCGGCCGAGCCCCGCAGCCAGTACACCGCGGCCGCCCAAGCGCGCAGCATCATCGCGCTGATCGGCGAGCTTGGGCTGGGCCGGCCGGTGCTGGCCGGCTACGACATCGGCAGCCGGATCGCCCAGGCCGTGGCCCATGAGCGCCCCGATCTGGTCGGGGCGCTGGTGGTGTCGCCCCCGCTGCCGGGGATCGGCGACCGGATCCTCAGCCCGCGGGCTCAGCAGGAGTTCTGGTACCAGCCGTTCCACCAGCTCAGCCTGTCCACCGAGCTCATCGACGGGCGGCCGGACCTGGTCCGCGCCTATCTGCGTCATTTCTGGTCACACTGGTCCGGGCCGGATTTTGAGCTGGGCGACGAGCATCTCGAGCACCTGGTCTCGATGTATGGGCGCCCCGGCGCCTTCGCCGCGTCGGTCGCCTGGTACCGGTCGGGGGCGGGCTCGGTCGCCACCTCCGTGGCCGAGCAGGTGCCCGGCCCGGCGGACCGGATCGCGGTGCCGGCCACGGTGCTCTGGCCGGAACATGACCCGCTGTTCCCCCGCCAGTGGTCCGACCGGCTCGGCGAGTTCTTCACCGACGCCCGGCTGATCCACCTCGACGGCGCGGGGCACTTCACCCCGCTGGAGCGCCCGGAGGACTTCGCCGCGGCGGTGACCGCCGCGGCCGTCCCTTCCCCCCACCCGTGACCATGCGGGGGCCCGCGCCTGGGCCCGGTCAGGGAGCGGGCTGGCTGCCGGGCGGGCCGGCCCGGGAATCCGTGCTGGCCCCGGAATCCGTGCCGGCCCGGGAATCACCGTTGCCCCGCGAATCGGCACCGGCCGGGGGGCCGGTGCCGGGCCCGGAAGCGCCGCCGGGCCGGGAACCGTTCCCCCCGCTGGTGGCCTGGGCGGTCGCCAGCTGGCCGTTGGCCCATGGCCGGGTACGCGCCAGCCAGTAGCAGCCGCCGCCCAGCGCCACGGCGCACAGGATCCAGCCCAGCGCGGTGGTCCCGACGCCGATGTACTTCAGCCCGGAAGCGAAGATCACGAAGGTGATGATCGGCCTGATGTAGCGGTCCGGTGCCCGCGAGGACAGGAACGAGCCGATCAGCACGGCCGGCACGCTGCCGAGCACGATCGAGGCGGTCACGCCGAACTCGACATGGCCGAAGACCAGGGCGCCCAGGGCGGCCGCCGCGGTGAGCGGCACCGCCTGCGTCAGGTCGGTCCCGACCAGCTGGCCGGCGCTGAGCAGCGGGTACAGGAACAGCATCAGCACGATCATCAGCGAGCCGGAACCCACCGAGGTCAGGCCGACGATCAGCCCGCCGACAGCGCCGATGGCGATGGTCGGCAGCGGGCGGACGTTCACCTGATGGACGATGCCGAGCCGCCGCTGGCCGGACCGGCGGTCCAGCACGTAACGGAGCACCATGGCCGCGGCTCCGACCAGCAGCGCCGCGCCGAGCAGGATCTCGACGCGCTGCTGTGCGGCCGAGCTGTTGCCGAGCTCGCGCAGCAGGAAGGTGCCGAAGAACGCCATCGGCACCGAGCCGATGACCATCCAGCCGACCAGGCGCAGGTTCACCGTCCCCTTGTACAGGTGCACGGCCGCGCCGACGGGCCGCATTAGGACGGCCGCCACCAGATCACTGGAGATCGCGGAGGACGGCTTGATGCCGAACAGCAAGATCAGCATCGGGGTCATCAGGGCGCCCCCGCCGGCGCCGGTGAGCCCGACAAGCAGCCCCACGACCGCACTGCCGAGGACGATGTAGGGGTTGAGGTGCATCGCCTGCCTTCTCCCTTGCCGCAAGTTACCGCTGCCGCGCCAAAGTCTTCCCTAGTTTTCACGTTTGAAAAGGGGTATTAGGCGCGGCGCGCGGCCCTCCCGGAACGTCGCGCCGGTTCTGCTCACCGGGCAACGCCGGTCCGCGGCCTCCGCCAGTTGTTCACCCGGCGTTCATCCGTTGCCCCCAGGGTAGGGATGGAAGGATTCCGCCCGCGGGGGCCGAAGGGGCCATGGGGACTGGCCGGAGTGCTGCAATGGCTGGCTTTGATGCTGGCCAGGGCCTCGTTCACCCTGCTGGTGAGCGGGCCGGAATCGGCAGCCGTCGTGTGATGACGCATTCCTGAGGACTTCTGAGGCTTCCTTCAAGCGCCCGGGCTGGCCGGATGTGCCCGCTGGAGGACAGGTGGACTGCAGCCGCAGTCGGCTCATCGTCATCGCCGTGACAGCGGCGCTGGCGCTGACGGCCGGGGCATGCGGCCGGTCCGCGAACAGCGCGGGCTCGCCGGCGGCGGGCAACATCTCACCGACCAGGGGGCTGGTGGCGGCAACCCCGGCCGGCACCGGGCCGGTGCCGGCGGTGGTGTGGGCCGTCGACCGTGACGTCACCACGCTCGACCCCATCTACACGTTCGACTACCCGGAAAACACCGCAGTCTCGCTGATGTGCGAGTCGCTGCTGCGCCAGGCGCCCAACGGGTCGCTGCAGCCTGGCCTGGCCACCGTCGCCAGCCCGGACCCCACCACGATGGTGTTCACGCTGCGGCCGGGGGTGAAGTTCTGGGACGGCAACCCGGTGACGCCCGCGGACGTGGTCTACAGCCTGGACCGCAACACCGACCCCAAGCTCGGCGGGTTCTACCCGCTGGTGTTCGACCGGGTGGCCTCGATCACCGCGACCAGCCGGACGCAGGTGACGGTCAAGCTGAAGCAGCCGGACTACTGGCTGCAGGGCGAGCTGGCCTCGATCCCGGGCATCGTCATCGAGAAGGCCTTCGCCCAGAAGCAGGGCAAGAACTACGGCACCCCGGCCGGGTCGATCATGTGCACCGGCGCCTACAGGCTCAAGTCCTGGAACCCGGGCGTCGGCGTGATCGCGGTCCGCAACCCGCACTACTGGAACCCCTCGGTCCACCCGCTGGTCGGCCAGATCACCATCAAGGGCGTCCCGGACATCTCGTCCCTTACCTCGGGCCTGCTGACCGGGGCGATCCAGGGAACCTACGGCATTGCGGGACTGCCCACCCTCGACCAGCTGGAGCACAGCAACGCGGTCAGGGTGTACCAGGGCCCGGGCTGGTCCAGCGGCGCCTTCGACGTGTCCAGTTTCAAGGGCGTGCTCGGCAGCCTCAAGGTCCGCCAGGCGCTGTCGCTGGCGCTGAACCGCCAGGGCATCATCAACTCGGTCTACAAGGGCGCGGCGCTGGCGTCGCGGTGGCTGTCCAACCCGGGCACGTTCGGGTACGGCAAGTCCGTGTTCGCCGCCGCCTACGACAGCTCGCCGGTGCTGACCCAGAATATCGCCGAGGCCAGGAAGCTCGTCCAGCAGGCCGGGGCCACCGGCAAGACGATCACGATTGGCACCTCCGGCCAGCTGCTGACCGTTGCGACGCTCACCGGTGCCTATCAGGCGGCGGCGCAGGCGATCGGCCTGAAGGTGGTGCTGAAGTCGGTGTCAGCCCAGGACTACATCAACTTCTTCATCGACCCTAAGGCGCGGGCGGGTGTTGACGGCTTCCCGAGCGTGAACTACGGCGACTACGCCGACCCGGCGGCGATGCTGTCCACGCTGGTCCTGCCGGGCGCCTCGGCCAACTACACGAACTTCAGCAACCCCAAGATCACCGCGGATCTGGAGCGGGCCCGCAGCACGGCCAACCTGAACAAGCGGGCGGCGCTGGTGGCGGAGGCCGAGAAGCTGACGATGCAGCAGCTGCCGCTGATCCCCGACGTCCAGCCGACGTCTCTGCTGGTGCTCGGCAAGGGCCTGACCGGCGCCGTGGCCTCGTTCGCCTACATGTTCGCCCCCTGGGCCAACCGCCTTGGCCGGACCGGGTGAGCGGGACGGCCGGGCACCGCGCGGCCGGGTTTGGAGCGTTAACCTGACGGGCCTATTGTCGTTCTTGACCTTATCCACGGCCCCAGCAGACGCTGGAATGGCAGACCATTCAAGGGCACCGTCGGGCATGGGCGAAAGCGACGTTCGGCACCGGGACGGCCGGCCGCGCCACGCGGGCGGGCCGGCGTTCGACCTTTACCCCTCCAAACTTCACCCGCCCCTGATGAGGCCGGGGACCATCCGCCGTTCGTCAATCATCAAGCAGCTGGTTGACGGCAGTCCCCGCCCAATCGTCTCGGTGGTGGCGCCGCCCGGCTACGGGAAGACGACCTTGCTGTCGCAATGGGCCGAGGCCAACGGCCAGGCGTTCGCCTGGGTATCGGTGGACGAGGCCGACAACGACCCGAAGGTCCTGCTCACCTACATCGCGGAGGCGCTCGATGCGGTCGAGCCGATCGATGGGAGGGTCTTCGAGGCGCTCGGCTCGCCCGACAGCTCGGTGCCCGGCTCGGTCGTTCCCCGGCTCGGCTCCGCTCTCTGGTCGATGTCCTCGCCGGTGGTGCTGGTCCTGGACGACGTCCACGTGCTGCACAATTCCGAATGCCGGGCCGCGCTGTCGGTGCTGGCCGAGCACGTGCCCGCCGGCTCACGGCTGGTGCTGGCCGGCCGGGCCGAGCCGCCGCTGCGGATCGCACGGCTGCGGGCCGAGGGCAAGATCCTGGAGATAGGCCCCGGCGACCTGTCGCTGAGCCCCGCTGAGGCGGCATCGCTGCTGCGTGACGCCGGTGTCGCGCTCGGCGATGACGAGGTCACCGAACTCCACCGGCGGACCGAGGGATGGCCGGCCGGGCTGTACCTGGCGGCGCTGTACCTGCGGGAAGGAGGCTCGCTGAGGAGGGCCGCGGTCTCGTTCGGCGGGGACGACCGGCTGGTGAGCGAGTACATGGAGTCGGAATTCCTGGCGCGGATCTCCCGCCGGCAGCGGGCGTTCCTCACCCGGACCGCGGTCCTGGAACGCCTGTCCGGGCCCCTGTGTGAGGCGGTGCTGGAGCTGGACGGGGCCGGCACGACGCTGGCCGGTCTCGCCCAGTCGAACCTGCTGCTGGTGCCGCTGGACCGGCGGGGACAGTGGTACCGCTACCACCACCTGTTCCGCGACATGCTCCTGGCGGAGCTGGAACGCCTGGAACCCAGCCTGATCCCGGTCCTGCGCCGCCGCGCCGCCAGCTGGTGCATGGACAACGGCCTGCCCGAGGAAGCGCTGGAATACTCCCTCGCCGCCACCGACATCAAGACGGCCGCTCAGCTGGTGGAGAAGCTCTGCATGCCTACCTACTACCAGGGCAGGCGCACCGCCCCCCAGCGGTGGCTTCAGTGGCTGGAAGACCGGGGCGCGGCCGAGGGACACCCGATGGTGGCGGTGCTGGCCGGGTTCATCTCCGCGATGCTGGGACGGCCCGTCGAGGCCGAGCGGTGGGCCGAGGTGGTGGATCAATGGCAGTACGGGGGCTCAACGCGGCCCGATGACCCGATCGCCGAGGCGTGGGCCGCCTTCCTCCGGGCGCTGCTGTGCCGGCATGGGGCCGAACGGATGCGGGCCGACGCAGACGAGGCCGTCCACGGGTTCGCCGCGCTGAACATCGTGCAGCCTGGACCCTTCCTCTGCCAGGGGGTTGCCCGCGTCTTGTCCGGCGACCCCGACGGCGCGGACACGTCCTTCCAGGATGCGGTCAGCGTCGCCGAGGAAGTCGGCGCGCGCGAGGCTCTCGCGGTCGCGCTGTCCGAGCGGTCACTGCTGGCGATGGCGCGTAACGAATGGCGCCTGGCTGATCTCCTGGCCAGCCAGGTGGACGCCGCCACCCGCGAGCCCAGGCTCGAGGAGCCCGTCGCCTGCCCGGTGCTGGCCCGCGCGGCCTTGCACCGGGGAGACATCCCGGCGGCGCGCCAGCAACTCGTCATTGCTCAGCGCAAACGGCCCGAGCTGACCTACGCGCTTCCCTACTACGCCGTTCAGGTCCGCATCGAGCTCACCCGCGTTCACCTCGCACTCGCCGACCTGGCCGGGGCCAGGACGCTCATGCGGGAAGTCGATGATCTGCTCAAGCGCCGCCCCGGCCTGGGAACCCTGGTCGGTGAGGCCGAGGCGCTGCGGGTGCGCCTGGCCAGCGAGCGCGGTTCCACTGCCCCTGGCGCATCGGCGCTGACCGCCGCCGAGCTGCGCCTGCTGCCACTGCTCTGCACGCACCTGTCCTTCCCCGAGATTGGTGCCGAGCTGTTCCTGTCCCGCACCACCATCAAGTCGCAGGCTCTGTCGATCTACCGCAAGCTCGGCGTCCCATCGCGGAGCGGAGCGGTCACCCGGGCCCGCGAGCTGGGGCTCCTTGAGGGGTAGCGCGGGCCTTTCCTCCCATCGGGAGGATGGAATCTGGCGGGCCAGCAGGTGCAATCGTGTCTGGACGGCGGACGGAGATGCACGGGCCAGATGGTGGGATTCCGGGAAACGCTGCGCGGGCTGGCGATGATCGACGAAGGCTTCGTCAAAGACCAGGCCGGGATCGGGCTTGGCCTGGCCGGGATATCGGCCCTGGATGCCAAGACCGCGGCACTGCTGCAGCTGGCGGCATCGGTGGCCATCGGGGCGCCGGGGGTCAGCCTGGAATGGGGCGCCGGCCTGGCCCTGGCGGCGGGGGCCAGCGAGGACGAGATCGCCGAGGTGCTGCTGGCGATCGCCCCCGTGGCCGGGCTCGGCCGGGTCGTTGCCGCCGCCCCCGATCTGGGCATCGCACTCGGATACGACATCGCCGCGGAGCTGGAGGACCCAGATGATTGCTGACGGCTGCCCGGCGGCCGCCTGCGGGCCGATGACCGGATTTCCTCCCATCGGGAGGATGGAACCCGCCCTCGCGCCAGGTGGAATGGTGGCCGGGCGAAGGAGTGGAATCATGGCTGAGCTGACAGGTCGCGAGCTGTTCAAGACGGGAGCGCAGCAACCTGCAGCAGGCCCGGATCCTGAGCGGGTAGACCGCGACGCCCGGCGGCCTGTCGGCTAGAAATGTGATGCTCTATGGCGGCGCAATCTCACGGCGAGGGCGATGGTTCCGCCGTCCCCGGTCAGGGCCAGCCGCCCGGCGAGGCGCCGCGGCGGGTACGTGAGCCGTCGCTGGCGGATGCGATTATCCCGCTGGTCACGCTCGCGGTACTGATTGCGGGTTCGCTGCTGCTGTTCGGCCTGGACGCGCTGGATGGCCCGATCCAGGTGGCGTTGATTCTCTGCGTGCTGGTGGCCGCGCTTATTGCCATGAAGAACGGTCACTCGTGGGAGGAGGTCGAGCACGCGGCGCAGACCTCGCTGGCGTCTATAGCCAGCGCTGTCTTTATCCTGCTGGCGGTCGGTGCCCTGATCGGTGTGTGGAATCTGTCGGGCACCATCCCGACCCTGGTCTATTACGGGATACAGATTCTGTCGCCGTCGTGGTATTACGCGGCCACCGCACTGATCTGCGGGGTCATCGCCCTGAGCATCGGCAGCTCGTGGAAGACGGCGGGCACGATCGGGGTGGGCCTGGTCGGGGTGGCTACGGCGATCGGCGTCTCGCCCGTGATCACCGCCGGGGCGGTGGTGTCCGGGGCGTATCTGGGGGACAAGCTGTCGCCGCTGTCGGAGACGACGGTCTTGACCGCGCAGATGGTCAAGGTCCGGGTCGACGAGCACATCAAGCGCCAGGTGTGGACGTCGGTCCCGGCGTTCCTGATCGCCGTTGTGGTGCTGCTGGTGCTCAGCCTGGTTAAGGGCCCGCAGGTGCACGCGCCGGTCCCCACCGACATCGAGCTGCACAAGCTTGGCGACATCTATCACATCACCCCGTGGAACCTGCTGCCGCTGCTGCTGCTGGGCGTCTTGTCGTTCCGTAAGGTCCCGGCCGTGCTCGCGCTGATCGCCTCGGCGCTGTTCGCGGGCGTGCTCGGCGCGTTCTTGCAGCCGCAGGTGATGAGAGATTTTGTGGGCACTGGCACCGGACCGGTGATCGGCTCGATCAAGGGCATCTGGGCCGCGATGGCGAACGGGTTCTCGATCAGCTCCGGGATCGGGGAGATCGACCGGCTGCTGTCGCGCGGCGGCATGGACAGCTTGCTCAAGACCGTCTGGCTGATCATCGGCGCGGTGACGTTCGGCGTGCTGCTGGAGCACTTCGGCCTGATCTCGCGCCTGGTCGACCCGCTGGTCCGGGCGGCGAAGGGCACCGGGCGGTTGTTCGTGACCGTCTTCGCCGTGTGCTTTGGGCTCAACGTGGTCGCCGGTGACCAGTACATCGCGCTGGTCCTGCCGGCCCGGGTGTTCCGGCCCGAGTTCGCCCGGCGGGGCCTGGCCCCGACCAACCTGTCCCGGCTGTGCGCCGACAGCGCCACCGTCACCTCCCCGCTGGTGCCGTGGAACTCTTGCGGCGCGTTCATGGGCGCGGTGCTCGGCGTCTCAGCGTTCCGCTACCTGCCGTTCGCCATCTTCTGCTACGCCAGCCCAGCGCTGAGCGTCCTGTACGGCATCACCGGCTTCAAGATCGAGAAAACCGGCCCGCCTCAGCCTGGGCCGCCTGAGCCCGGACCGCCTGAACCCGGGGCCCCGGACACCGAGTTCCGCGAACCCAACATCGCTGGCCCCTCCGCTGATGAGCCAGCGCAGACACGGCAGGAGGCGGGCGAGTGACCGCGGTTGAGACCAAGGCACCGGCGGAGGTGCGGAAGTTCCCGCTGACCACGCTGATAGCGATGGTCGTGGGGTCGATGGTGGGCGCGGGCATCTTCTCGCTGCCGCGCAACTTCGCCCTGGCCACCGGGGTCTTCGGCGCCCTGATCGCCTGGGTGGTCGCTGGGACCGGGATGCTGATGCTGGCGTTTGTGTTCCAGACGCTCGCCGTCCGCAAGCCCGACCTCGACGCTGGCGTGTACGCCTATGCGAAGGCGGGCTTCGGTGAGTACCTGGGTTTCTTCTCCGCCTTCGGGTACTGGGCCAGCGCGTGCATCGGGAACGTCACCTACTGGGTGCTGATCTCCTCCACCTTGGGGCTGCTGTGGCCGGGGGTGTTCGGCCATGGCGACACGCTGGCCGCGGTGGCGCTGGGATCGGTGGGCCTGTGGATCTTCCACGTCCTGATCAGCCGCGGGGTGCAGGGGGCCGCGGTGATCAACAAGATCGTGACCGTGGCCAAGATCGTGCCGATCCTGACCTTCATCGTGGTGGCGATCTTCGCGTTCAAGGCACACGTGTTCAGCGAGAACTGGTGGGGCGGGGAGCCGCAGTCCGCCAGCGCCCTGTTCGACCAGGTGCGGTCGACCATGCTGATCACGGTGTTCGTCTTCCTGGGCATCGAGGGCGCCGCCGTGTACTCGCGGTATGCGAAACGGCGGCAAGATGTCGGCCGGGCGACCGTGGTCGGCTTCCTCGGCGTGACGGCGCTAATGGTGGCGGTGACGATCTTCTCCTACGGCATCTTGTCCCGCGCCGAGCTGGAAAAGCTGCGGCAGCCGTCGAT
>DATINY010000170.1:0-23493 GCA_035473755.1 Streptosporangiaceae bacterium | reverse complement strand
AAACCGAGCGAACGCTCGTTGATGGCCTCACCAGTGCCGAGGCCGAGTAGCATCCGTCCGCCCGACAGCCGGTCGGCCGTCGCCGTCATCTGGGCGACGAGGCCCGGTTGGTAGTGGAATAGCGGGCAGGTGACGCAGGTTCCGAGCTGGACCCGGTGTGTGCGCGCCGCCACCGTGCCCAGCCAGGACCAGACGAAGCCCACGGCGCTTGTGTCGTCCACCCACGGATGGAAATGGTCGGAACCGAGCACCACGTCGAACCCGGCGTCCTCGGCCGCCACCGCCTGCTCCACCAGATCTTCCGGCTGGTAGGACTCGTGACTGCACAGCCAGGCAAATTTCATGCGATCACCCGAACCTCGTCTTGCCTCGTGTTGGCCCTCTCAACTTAACAACCGCCCGGCGGCCACCCGCCGTCTCATCGCGGTCTGGCGCCCGGACGGGCCGAAACCGTTTGACGGCCCTCCCGCGAGCGGTCGAGGCTGTCGCCATGACCAGCCGCATCTCGCACACGTCCTTCGACGCGATCAACGCCTACGCGCAGTCCGTCTTCTGGTCGCAGGTGCTGGACTTCGTCGAAGACCCCGATGACCCGAACGAGCCGGAGCACGAGGAATGCCTGATCACCTCGCGCGACCGGCGCCAGCTCTTGCTGTTCATCACGGTCCCCGACGGCAAGAAGGTGAAGAACCGGGTGCACCTCGACCTGCGCCCGGTGGACCGGACCCGGGAGCAGGAAACCGAGCGGCTCCTGGGGCTGGGCGCGTCGCAGTTGGCCGATCACCGGCGGCCCGATGGCAGCGGCTGGATCACCCTCGCCGATCCCGAGGGCAACGAGTTCTGCATCCTGTCCAGGGACCCGGCCGGCTCCGGCGCCACCACCTGACGGCCCCACCACCGGACGGCCACACCATCGGACGGCCCTATCACCGGACGGCCGGGCCGGCTATGCCGGACAGACCTCGTGCTGGTAGCCGCCGCTAGCGGTGCGGCGCACCTCATCTCCCGGCGCGATGGCCCGCCCGCAGCGCGCGCACGTCTGGCCGGCCGCCTGCAGCTCGTTCTCCTCGAAGTCAGCCTCGCCGTAGGTCTCGTGCTCCACCTCTTCTTCGAGCCGGCGGCCTTCCTCTTCATGGGGGTTCCGCGGCCGGTAGCCTTCCGGCTGGCCGTACGGACCGGGGTCTGTCATCGTGGGCCGCTCCTCCTGGCTAGGCATCAGCGCAGCGGCTCACCGCCATCACTGATAGGCAAGCACCGTCTTACCGTCAGGGTTCCCCCCTGTACGCCCGCCATGCGTCACCCGGCATGGGTGAGCCGGTGGTGACATAGAGCCCGCTGGGGACAGAACGAATGGGACCGCCGGCCCTGGTCCGGCCGGTGCGAGCGCCGCGGGGCTGGCCGGGCCGGCCTCACGGCGCCTGGGGCAGCTTGACCGAGCCGGGCGGGGGCGCCGGCGCGGAGGGTGGCGGCACCACCGGCCCGATGTCCCCGTCCGGCGCCTCGTCCAGGTCGACGATCACCGGGGCGTGGTCGCTGGGCGCGGTGCCCTTGCGGGCCTGGCGGTCCACCCACGCGGCCCGCACCCGGCCGGCCACCGCGTCGGTGGCCAGCACCAGGTCGATCCGCATCCCCAGGTCCCGGTGGAACATCCCGCCCCGGTAATCCCAGTAGGAGAACACCCGCTCGGCCGGCCAGCGATCCCGTATCACGTCATGCAGGCCCAGCGCCTCCAGCTCGGCCAGCGCGGCCCGTTCGGGCGGCGTGACGTGGGTCTGGCCCACGTAGGCGGCCGGATCGAACACGTCGGCGTCGGCCGGCGCGATGTTCATGTCCCCGCACACCATCGTGGCCCCGGGGTCGGCGGCGACGGCGTCGCGCAGCGCGGCCAGCCAGGCGAGCTTGTACTGGTAGTGCTCGGAACCCGGCGACCGCCCGTTCGGCACGTACACCGAGCGCACCCGGATCCCGCCGCAGGTCGCCGCCACCGCGCGCGCCTCGGGGGCCGGGAAGCCGGGAGCGCCGTCGATCCCGGTCGTGACGTCGTCCAGGCCCACCCGGGAGAGGATCGCCACCCCGTTCCACTGCGCCTGGCCGTGCAGGCCGGCCGCGTAGCCGCGGTCGGCGAGCTCGCTGCCGAGCAGCTTGGTGAACGCGCCGTCGGTGAGCTTGGTCTCCTGCAGGCAGACGACATCGGGCTGCCGCTGATCCAGCCAGGGCAGCAGCCGCGGTACCCGCTGCTTGACCGAGTTCACGTTCCAGGTCGCTACCCGCACCCGGCCTACAGTAGCCCGCTGCGGCCTACCGCTTGCGGCCGACGCCGTCCCGCATGGCCGACCTTGCCCCGGCCTCCGCCCCGGACCGTGGCCGCCATTCCTGGACCGGGACGAGGCCTGGCCCGGCCATGTCCAGGCCGCCGAAAAGCGCGCGACCTCGGCCCGGCTGCGGTGGCGCTGCGTCTCGCGCGCCTCGTATCACCAGATCGCTCAGCGGCTCTGTTCTGGTCAAAGAGACGATCCCGCGGTAGCCGATCTACCGGGAACGTGGCACCCACGTCTTATCGTCCTTAGTTAAGGCCGGTGACTTCGATGCCATTTGGCGAGGCATTTAAGGGCGATAGGTTTCAGGATGATTTCCCGGCACTGCACGGTTGCGGCCGGGCGTCGGCAATGTTCCTGGGTACGTGGGCCATGCCCACGTGCATGCCGATATCCGACCGGCGTCCCGGTGACTTACGCGAACTCGCCGACGTGGACCGACGGCGAGCTCCTGCGCGAGCTGCGTGCCGTGCTGCGGGAGCAGGCGGTGGATGAGGACTTCATCCGTACGGCCAGGGCGGCGTTCACCCGGCGGACGGCGGGCGCGGACCCGGGGCCGTGGCGACCGGGACAGGCGGGGCCGGCTTCATAGGCCGCCCGCCACAGCCTGGAGAAATACGTCAATTGACGGATAGTGGCGGCCATGACTCCGGGTCAGGCTATGCATCACTTTCGTGGGCCCGGAACCGGCCCGGCAGGGCCGAGGAGGTGACCGCATGGCAACTGATCAGCCCAGTGTGACGCGTAACCAGCCCGGTGTGACGCGCAAGGACTTCCTGCGTGGTGTGGGTGCAGCCGGAGCGGGAGGGCTCGTCGTGGGCGGCGTGGCCGGATTCTTCGGCGGGCGCGCCTCAGAGAGCACGGCTCCGGCCGCGGCCGCGGCGAGCACCAGCAAGCAGCCGATCGTCATCGGCTCCGGAGTCCCGGTGACGGGCGTGTACGCGGGCGACGGCCAGCAGATGCAGCGGGGCCAGGAGCTCGCGGTGTCCGAGATCAACGCCGCGGGCGGCGTGCTCGGCCGGCCGCTGAAGCTCACCGTCCTGGACACGCAGGCCCAGCAGCCGGACGTGATGAAGAGCGTCCTCCAGAAATTCGTGTCGCAGAACGTGGCCGCGATATTCGTGCCGTTCACCACCTACACCTCGGTGGAGTACCCGGTCGTCGGCCACGCCGGCATCCCGATGTTTCACGTCAACACCTGGCACGGCAACGTCGATTTCGTGAAGCAGAACGGGTTCAAGAACATCTTCCAGGGCGACCCGTCGGAAACCTGGTACGGCCCGGGTTTCGTGACGCTGATCCAGGCCCTCATCGCTAAGAAGGCGTGGACCCCGTCGTCGAAGACGATGGCCATCGTCACCAGCAACGACCCGTACAGCCTGAACATCGCCAAGACGTTCCAGTCCTCGATGGCCAAGCTCGGCTGGAAGAGCACGATGTTCCAGCAGTTCACCGTGCCCCAGGCGGATTGGAGCGCCACGCTGGTCAAGATCCGCAGCCAGCCCCCCGGGATCGTGTTCTTCAGCGACTACGCCGCCGGCGACGAGGCATCGTTCATCAAGCAGTTCGCCCAGTCGCCGACCAAGTCGCTGGTCTACCAGCAGTACGCGCCGTCGATCCCGCAGTACCTGCAGCTCGCGGGAAGCGCCGCCAACGGAGTCGTCTGGTCGACGGTGGTCGGCATCCTGCAGAACGACCCGATCGCCGACCCGTTCAACGCCGCCTTCCAGGCCAAGTTCAACGCCTCGGCCGGGTTCAGCAACGCGGGCGACCAGTACGACCTGGTCCACCTCTGGGCCCAGGCCGTGTCCGAGGCCGGGAACCCCTACGACTTCGCGAAGGTCAACAAGATCGTCAAGGGCACCGTCTACCGCGGGGTCTGCGGCACCTACTCCTTCCCCGACGACTACCTCACCTGCTACCCCTACCCCGATCACACCAAGGACCCCAGCCTCGGCATGGCGCATCTCACCTTCCAGATCCAGAACGGGAAGCAGGTGCTGATCTCGCCCGATCCGTACGCCACGGGGAGCTTCCAGCTCCCCAGCTGGCTGTAGAAGTGACCGCCGGCCCCGTCCTCGAGGCCCGCCAGGTCAGCAAGAGCTTCGGCGGCCTGCGGGCGGTCGACGATGTGAGCTTCGCCGTGACCGGCGGCGAGATCCTCGGGATCGTCGGCCCCAACGGGGCGGGCAAGACGACTCTGTTCGACGTGATCACCGGGCACACCCGCCCGACCAGCGGCGAGGTGCTCCTCGACGGCCGGTCGCTGGCCGGCGTGCCGGTGCACCGGCGCTCGCGCCTCGGCGTGGCCCGGACGTTCCAGCATCCGACCGTGGCCGGCTCGCTGACGGTGGCGGAGAACATGCTGCTCGCCGCCTCGTTCCGGCGAGCCGACGGTGGCGAGCGCGGCCGGCCGGCCGGCGAGGTGGCGGCGGAGCTGCTTGAGTTCGTCGGGATGGCGGACAAGGCGGGGCAGGAGTCCGGCCCGCTCGGGGTCTTCGACAAGAAGCGCCTCATGCTCGGCACCGCGCTGGCGATGAACGCGCGCGCCCTCCTGCTCGACGAGCCGTTCGGGGGCCTGACCCCCAGCGAGATCGACGACACGATCGGGCTGATCAGGCGGATGCGGGACCGCGGGCTGGCGGTCGCGTGCATCGAGCACGTGATGCGGGCGCTCACGTCGCTGGCCGACCGCGTGCTGGTCATGCACCACGGGGCGACGTTCTTCGAGGGAACCCCGCAGGAGATGCTCGCCGACGAGCGGGTGATCGAGGTCTACCTGGGGTCGCGGCACCGGAAGGGCGGTGCCTCGTGACCACGCCCATCCTCGCCGTCAGCGACCTGTCGGCCGGCTACGGGGACGCCCCGGTCATCCGCGGGCTGGCGGTCACGGTCGAGCCCGGCGAGGTCGCGGTCATCATCGGCCCGAACGGGCACGGGAAGACCACCTTCCTGCGCGCGGTCAGCGGCCTGCTGAAGCCCTCCGGCGGCGAGGTGCTGCTCGACGGCGAGCCGGTGGCGGGGCGGACCCCCGAGTACATCTCGGGGCTGGGGCTCGTGCACATCCCGCAGGGGGACGGGCTGTTCGCGGAGATGACGGTCGAGGAGAACCTGCTCATGGGGGCGTTCCCCGGCTCGGCGTGGCGGGACCGGCGGCGCGCCCTCGCGCGCGCCTACGAGCTGTTCCCCGGCGTGCGGGACCGGGCGCGCCAGCGCGCCAGGACCCTGTCCGGCGGGGAGCGGCGCCTGACCGCCCTCGCCCGCGGGCTCATGCGGCCGTCGCGGATCATGCTGATCGACGAGCCGTCCCTCGGCCTCGCCCCGGTCGCCATCGACACCGTCTACGGGGCGATCGCCGAGCTCAAGGCCGCCTCCACCACCATCTTGCTGGTCGAGGAGAACTTCACCCACGTCGGCGGCATCGCCGACACCGTGCACATCGTCGAGATGGGCACCATCGTCCGCAGCGGCTCCTTCGATGAGCTCTCCCGCGACCCGACCGTCGTCGGGACCTATCTCGGGAGCCTGTAGCGATGAGCGCCACCGACGTCGTCGGCATCGCGGTGACGACCTTCATCCTCGGCTCCATCTACGGCCTGGTCGCCATCGGCATGACCCTGATCTATGGGGCGCTGCGGATCCTCGACATGTCGCAGGGCTCCATGGTCATGATCGGCAGCTTCGTGGGGTGGGGAGTGCTGGTCGTCGCGGGATGGAGCCCCATCGTCGCCATCGTGCTGGCGTTCGCGGCGACGTTCCTGCTCGGCACCTTCACCCAGCTGGTGTCCGTGCAGCCGCTGATGAAGCGGCGGCACGCGATCGACTTCGAGATGATCACGTTCATCACGACCTTCGCCGTGGCCATCGTGTTCACGAACCTCGCCCTGGAGATCTTCGGCCCGCAGCAGCGGAACGTGACGTTCGTCATCGCCGGCGGGATCAACGTGTACAACGGCGTCAACCTGCCGTATCAGTCGCTGGCCATGGCGCTCGTGTCGGTCGTGCTCATGGCCGGGCTCGGCCTGTTCCTCGCCCGCACGCGGTGGGGGATGGCCATCCGCGCCGTGGCACAGGACCTCGACGCGGCCCGCCTCATGGGGGTGCCGGTCGGCAAGCTCTACCCGCTCACGATGGGGCTCGCCTCGGCGCTGGCCGGCATCGCCGGCGTGTTTCTCGGCGGGCTGTACTTCGCCTCCCCGAACGCCGGCGACCAGCCGCTGCTCATCGCGCTCATCGTAGTGATCTTCGGCGGTCTGGGCAGCCTGCCCGGCACCGTCTACGCCGCCTACGCGATCGGGTTCATCCAGGCCACGGCCGAGGTGCTGGTCGGCACCACCTGGGCGCTGCCGATCCTGTACGCGGTCATCCTGCTGGTGCTGATCGTCCGGCCGCAGGGCCTGATGGGCAAGCCGTCGGAGGCCCGGCTGTGATCTCCCGGCGGCTGTTCCCCTCGATGACGCCGGCCCGCTGGGCCGGGATCGCCGCGCTGGTCGTGCTGGTCGCCGCGTTCCCGCTGGTCTACCACAACCAGTACATCCTCACGGTGATCGTCACCGGGCTGGTGCTGCTGGTGCTGAACATCAGCTGGAACTTCGTCCTCGGCGTCGCCGGCGTGTGGAACTTCGGCCAGCTGGCCATCTACGCCCTGGGCGGCTACGGGGCGGGCATCCTGATGCTGCACACGCCGCTACCGCCGTGGCTGGCGGTGCTCGGCGGCGGGGTGATCGCCGCCGTGATCTCGATCCTGCTCGCCTTCCCGACCCTGCGGCTGTACGGCATCTACACCTCGCTGCTGACCTTCGCGTTCGCCGAGATCGTCCAGTACGTGATCCTCAACGACGGGTCCGGGCTCACCGGCGGCTCGTACGGGTTCCCGACCGTCCCGGGCCTGTACTCCTCGCTCAGCCCGGACGCGTCGATGCGCGCGTACTTCTGGACGATCCTGGGCGTGGTGGTGGCGTCCATGGCCGGGCTGGCCGCGGTCGGCCACTCCCATCTCGGGATCGCCGTCCGTGCGGTACGGGACGCGCCCGCCTACACCGCCGCCCGCGGGGTCAGCCCGCTGCGCTACCGGGTCATCGCGTTCGCGATCTCGGGGTTCCTGGCCGGCATCGCCGGCGCCCTGTACATCAGCTTCAACCAGAGCATCTCGCCGTCGGCGATGGGGCTGACCCCGATGAGCATCGACGTGACGATGCTCGTCATCGGCGGGCTCGGCACCGTCTTCGGGCCGCTGATCGGCACTGCGCTGCTCACGATCGTGCAGACCGCCCTGGTGGACCATCCCGGAATCGAGCTGACGATCCTCGGCACGTTCCTGCTGATCGTCGTGGTGTTCGTCCCCGGCGGCCTGGTCGGGCTCATCACCCGGACCCGCAATCGCGTGGCCGCCTGGGCCGCCGAGGGCGAAGGCGCGGGGGAGGAGACGGCCGGGGCGGCTGAGGCCCCGGCTCCCGTCCCCCGGGGGGATCCGAGATGAAAGGGGAGGTCTTGCCGGCATGTGGCCCGATGGAGCGCGCTGCGCCGCCTCGTTCACGTTCGATTTCGACGCCGAGGAGGTATGGATCGGCG
Source organism: Streptosporangiaceae bacterium (assembly GCA_035473755.1). Taxonomy (GTDB): domain Bacteria; phylum Actinomycetota; class Actinomycetes; order Streptosporangiales; family Streptosporangiaceae; genus UBA9676. The sequence goes on along the minus strand of DATINY010000170.1, from coordinate 15,607 downwards.
AGGACCCCGAGAACGCCCACCGGCCCGGCGTGCTGTCGCAGGGAACGTACGGAGCGAAGGTAGCCGTCCCCGCCCTGCTCGCCCTCCTCGAACGCCGCGGCGTCCGCGCGACGTTCTTCGTGCCGGGCCGGGTGGCCGAGCGGCACCCCGGGCGGGTCGAGGCCATCGTCAAGGCGGGCCATGAGCTGGCTCACCACGGATACACGCACACCTCGCCGTCCCGGGTCTCACGCGACGAGGAAGAGGCCGAGCTGACCAAGGGCCTGGACGTGCTGCGCTCGTTCAGCAGCGAAATCACCGGGTACCGCTCGCCGTCCTGGGATTTCAGCCCGCACACGCTCGGCCTGCTCGCCGGGCACGGCTTCCGCTACTCGTCGAACATGATGGACGACGTACGCCCCTACCGGCACGACGGGTCGCCGCTGGTGGAGGTGCCGATCCAGTGGATCCTGGACGACGCGCCGCACTTCTGGTTCGACGGCGCCTCCTGGACGAAGAGCATCGCCACCACGGCCACGGTGCGCTCGCTGTGGGAAGAGGAGTTCCTCGGCATCCGGGAGATGGGCGGATGCTGCGTGTTCACCATGCACCCACAGATCATCGGCCGGCCGGGCCGGCTGGCCTTTCTCGACGCCTTCATCGCCTTCGTTACCGGCCACGAGGACGTGTGGGTCACCACCACCGCCGAGATCGCGGGCCGGGTATGAGGGCGATCGTCACGGGGGCCGCCCGCGGCCTCGGCGCCGCCATCGCCGGGCGGCTCGCCCGCGACGGCGCCGATGTCGTCCTGCTCGATGTGAGCGCCGACGTGACGGCCACGGCGGACCGGCTGGCTGGGGGTGTGGGAGGCGCGGGGGGCGTGGCGGACGGCCGGGTGGCCGTGGGCCTGGTCGCCGACGTGTCGGACGAGACCGCCTCCGCCGCGGCCGTCGAGCGGGCGGTCCACACCCTCGGCGGCGTGGACGTGCTGGTCAACAACGCCGGGATCGGCGGCCCCGACACCGACGTCACGGGCACCAGCCTGGCGGAGTTCCGCCGGGTGCTGGATGTCAACCTGACCGGGACGTTCCTCATGTGCCGCGCGGCGGCCGCGGTGATGATCGGCCAGGGCAGCGGCGGGGCCATCGTGAACATGGGCTCGGTTTTCGGCCAGCAGGGCGTGGCCGGGGGCGCCGGATACTGCGCCTCCAAGGCGGGGGTCGCGCTGCTGACGCACTCCCTCGCGCTGGAGCTCGCGCCGCACGGCATCCGGGTCAACACGATCGCCCCCGGCAACATGGCGACCGAGATGCACTGGGACGAGCTCAGGTCCCGCGCCGCGCGGTCGGGCACCGTTTTCGGCGAGCAGGTGGAGATGGTCAAGGCCGCGATCCCGCTGGGCCGCCACGGTACCGGGGACGACATCGCAGGCACGGTGGCCTGGCTGGTCTCCCCGGACGCCAGCTACATCACCGGCCAGACGATCGGGGTCAACGGTGGCATCTGGTTCAGCTAGCACGGTGTCAGCTAGCACAGCGTCGGCTAGCACAGCGTCGGCTAGCACGGCGTCAGCTAACACGGTGATGCCCGGCCGGATGGCGGGCCGGCGGGCACTCATCACCGGCGGAGCGGGGGGCATCGGCCTGGCCTGCGCGCGGCGGCTGCTGGCCGAGGGCGCGGAGGTGGTGCTGCTTGACCGGAGTGCGGACGCTCTGTCCAGCGCCGCCGGCATCGGTGCCGCGCCGGTGGCCTGCGACATCCGCGACCCGGGCGCCGTGGCCGCCGCCGTCGCCCGCGCCGCCGGGCTGCTGAACGGCCCCGCCGACGTGCTCGTCAACTCCGCCGGGGTGTACCGGATCGCGCCGCTGCTCGATCTGACGCCGGGCGAGTGGGACGACGTGCTGGCGGTCAACCTGCGCGGCACGTTCCTGGCCGGCCGGGCGGTGGCCGCCGCGCTCATCGCGGCGGGACAGCCGGGGGCCATCGTCAACATCTCCTCCACCGCCGGGCTGGTCGCGGACGCCGCCGAGCCGAGCGCCCACTACAACGCGAGCAAGGCGGGCGTGCTCGCCCTGACCAGGCAGATGGCCGCCGAGTGGGCCCGGTACGGCATCCGCGCCAACGCGGTCTGCCCCGGGGTCATCGACACGCCGATGCTGCGGATGATGGACGACCCCGCGGCCGGTGCCGCCTACCTGCGGACCGGCGTCCCGCAAGGGCGTCTCGGCTCCGCGGAGGAGGTGGCCGCGGCCATCGCCTTCCTGGCGTCGGACGACGCCTCCTACCTGACCGGCGCCGCCGTCCCCGTGGACGGCGGCGTAACTGCGATCTGAGGAGCAGGCCGATGAATGTGTTCCCGCACGTGCGTGTGGAAGGGTCAGCCCGCGATCGCGGCCGCGCCTACGGCAGCCAGGCCCGTGACCGCGTGCAGCGATCGGTGGCGGCCTACCGGGACGTCTTCGCCGACTGGGCCGGATGGGACTGGGCGACCGTGCGCCGCGAGGCGGCCAGGTACGAGGCCCCCATTGCCGCGTTCCGGCCCACCTACCTGGAAGAGATCGCGGGCATCGCCGAGGGGGCGGGCCTGGACCCCGGTGACGTGCTGGCCATCAACGTCCGTACCGAGGTGATGTTCGCCGCCAAGGCGCGCCAGGCGGCGGCCCAGCCGCACGCCCCGGACGGTTGTACCGCGTTCGCGGTGGTTCCGCCGCCGGGCGCCGGCGGCTCGACCCTGATCGGCCAGAACTGGGACTGGCTGCCGCACACCAGCGAGACCGTGGTGGTGCTGGAGGCCAGGCAGGACGAGGGACCGGACTTCGTCACCGTGGTCGAGGCCGGGCTGCTGGCCAAGACCGGGATGAACTCATCCGGCCTCGGCCTGGTCACGAACGCGCTGGTGACCGCAGCGGACACCGGGACGCCGGGCATCCCCTACCACCTCGCGCTGCGGGCGATCCTCGACTGCGAGACCGTGTCCGACGCCCTCGCGGCGCTGCAGTCGGCCGAGCGCTCGTCCGCGGCCAACTACCTCATCGCCCACCGCGACGGCAGCGTGGTGGACGTGGAGGCCGCCCCCGGTGACTTCAGCCAGCTGTTCCTGCTGTTCCCGCAGGACGGGGTGGTGCTGCACAGCAACCACTTCCTGTCGCCCAGATTCGACGGCAGGGACGTATCGGTGTGGGTCATGCCGGACAGCCCGCTGCGGCTGCAGCGGGTCCGGGCCGGGCTCGGCACGTCGGCAGGCCTGCCGACGCTGGACATCTTCCGCGCGCTGCTCGCCGACCACGCCAACTACCCGTCCGGCGTGTGCTGCCACCCCGATCCCCGGATGGATCCCTCCGATCAGGGGGCGACCGTGGCCTCGGTGCTGATGGACTTGGGCACCCGGCAGATGTACCTCGCTGATGGGAACCCGTGCACGGCGCCGTACCGCCAGCTCGATTACGGCGAGTTCCTGGCCAAGCCGTCGCCGGTCGCGGAGACGGTCCCGTGACCGTGGACTTCGGGTTCGGGCTCATCACCTGCCAGCGCTACCCGGGCGACTCCCGCTCCGACACCGAGCTCTACCGGCAGGCGCTGGCGCTGGCCGAGGACGCGGACGCGTTCGGCCTCGACTCGGTGTGGGTGTCCGAGCATCACTTCGTCGACGACGCCTACCTGCCGTCGCTGCTGCCCCTGTGCGCGGCGATCGCCGCCCGGACCCGGCGGGTCCAGGTCGGCACCGCGCTGCTGCTCGCCCCGCTCCACGACCCGGTCCGGATCGCCGAGGACGCCGCGGTGGTGGACCTGATCTCCGGCGGCCGCCTGGTGCTCGGCCTGGGCCTGGGCTGGCGGCCCGAGGAATTCGACGCGCTGGGCATCCCGCTCGCGGACCGGGTTCCGCGCCTGCTCGGCGCGATCGAGGTGCTCCGCCAGGCCTGGAGCGGAGAGCTGGTGCGGGGCGGGCACGGTGCCCGCTACCCGGGCATGCCGGTCCGGCCGCTGCCCGCGCAGCGGGGCGGTCCGCCGCTGTGGATCGGCGCGCTGACCGAGCCGGCCATCCGCCGGGCGGGCCGCGTGGCCGACGGGTTCATGGCCACCGAAGTGACCCCCGGCGACCTGCGCGAACAGGTCGCCCTCGCTGAGAAGGAACGGGCGCGAGGACCGGCGACGGGGCCGTTCACGATCAGCGTGCATCTGCCGACCTTCGTGTGGGACGGGCCCGGCGCCTGGGAGCTCATCCGCGACCACCACCGGTACGTGGCGTGGAAATACGACGACATGGACGCCGCGCACGGCCGGGCGGGCGGCCCGGCCCCGCCGCCCCCGCTCCGGCCAGAGGAGGAGGAACAGCTGCGGTCCTCGATCGTCATGGGCACCCCGGACGAGGTCGCCGGGCAGATCGACGAGTACCGCCGGGCGGCCGGCGGCGACCTGCACTACATCGCGCGGCTGTACTTTCCCGGGCTGCCGTGGGAGGTGCAGCAGCGGACGCTGCGGCTGTTCGCGGAGCAGGTCATCCCGCGGGCACGCGCGCTGGCCGCGCGGGGCGCTGCGTGACCGGCCGTGCCGCTCCCACCGGCCGTGCTGGTCCTACCGGCCGTGCTGGTCCTACCGGCGGCACGGGCCCGGCCTGGATCGTCGCGGTCGACACCGGTGGCACCTACACCGACGCCATCGCGGTCTCCGCGACCGGGCTGATCAAGGTGGCCAAGGTGCCCTCCACACCCGCCGACCCGGGCCTCGCCTTCGAGCGAGCCGTGACCGGGCTGGCCGCCGCGGGGGTGGCGCCCGGAGACGTCCGGATGCTGTTCCACGGCACCACGATCGCCACCAACGCGCTGCTGACCGGCGGCCTGGCCCACGTCGTGCTGGCCACGACCGCGGGGTTCCGCGACGTCCTCGGCTACCGCAACGGCACCCGCCCGGCCGTCTACGACCTGGAGCAGCCCCGGCCGCGCGAGCTGGTGCCGCGGCGGGACCGGGTCGAGGTGGCCGAGCGGCTGTCCGGCCGCGGCGAGGTGCTGACCCCGCTGACGGAGGAGGAGATCGAGCGGGTGGTGGCCGAGATCGCCGGGCGGCGGCCCGCGGCGGTGGCGGTCAGCTTCCTGTTCAGCTACCTCGACTCCCGCCACGAGGACGCGCTGGCCGAGGCGCTGGCCAAACGGCTGCCCGACGTGCCGGTCACCGTGTCCTCCGCGGTGGCGCGCGAGTTCCGTGAGTACCCCAGGACGGCGACCGCCGCGCTGAACGCCGGGCTGCGCCCGGTCGTCGGTGCCTACCTGGCGCAGCTGCGGTCGCGGGCGGGCCGGCTTGGCGCCGACGCGCCGCTGTTGATCATGCAGTCCAGCGGCGGGTGCCTGCCCGCCGAGCGGGCCGACGGCGAGGCACACCGGCTGGTGCTCTCCGGCCCCGCGGCCGGCGTCGCGGGAGCGGTGGCGCTGGGCGCCGGCTATGGCCTGCGCCGGCTCGTGTCCCTCGACATGGGCGGCACCTCGCTCGATGTGTGCCTGGTCCGCGACGGCGTGCCGCCGGTCACCCCCACTCAGCAGGTGGGGGACGACCCGATCCTCTGCCCGTCGGTCGACATCGTCACGGCCGGGGCGGGCGGCGGCAGCATCGCCTGGGTCGACCGGGCCGGCCGGCTGCGGATCGGCCCGCAGAGCGCCGGCGCATCCCCCGGCCCGGCCGCGTTCGGGCGGGGCGGCGACCGCTCCACCGTCACCGATGCGCACGTGGTAGCGGGCACGCTGCCGGCGGACGCGCCGCTGGCCGGCGGCCTCACCCTGGACACCGGCGCGGCGCGGCGCGCGGTGGCGGAGACCGGCGGGCAGCTCGGCTTGGGGGCCGAGGACGCCGCGGACGGCATCGTGCAGGTGGCGGTGGCGCAGATGACCGCGGCGCTGCGCCGGGTGTCGGTCGAGCGCGGCATCGACCCCCGCGAATACACCCTGGTCGCGTTCGGCGGCGCGGGACCGCTGCACGCCGGGCTGCTGCTGCGGGAGGCGGGCCTGGGCGGCGTGCTGGTGCCCCGCTACCCGGGGCTGTTCGCCGCGGCCGGACTGATCTCCGCTGACCTGCGGATCGACGAGTCGAACACGGTCCTGCGGGTGCTGGAGCCCGCGCTGCTGCCCGAGCTCGCGTCGTGGTACCGGCACACGGCAGCGCGCCTGACCGGCCAGCTGCGCCGGGACGGGATCCAGGCCGGCCGGATCCGGATGCTGGCCTCGGCCGACTGCCGGTTCGTCGGCCAGGGATACGAGCTGAACATCGGCGTGGCGCCGGTCACGCAGCGCGGGCTCGCCTCGCTGGCCGCCCGGTTCCGCGCCCGGCACCTGCAGACCTACGGCCACAGCGACCCGGCGCAGCAGGTGGAGGTGGTGACGCTCCGCCTGGCCGCGACCGGCGCGCTGCCGCGCCCCGAGCCTGCCGCCCTGCCGCGCGGCACCGCCGCCCCGCGGCCGCAGGCACAGACCGGGCGGGTGCGGGCGCGGATGCCGGGGGAGCGGGCGCCGCGCACGGTGCCGCTCTATGACAGGGACGCGCTGCTGGCCGGCAACCGGGTGCCGGGCCCGGCCATCATCCACCAGCTGGACGCGACCACGCTGGTGCTGGCCGGCCAGCGGGCCCGGATCGACTCCCGCGGCAGCCTGTGGCTGGAGGAGGCGCGGTGACGGCGAAGCAAGCGGGCCAGCTCGACCCGATCACGTTCGAGCTGCTCAGCGCCGCGATGCACGCGGCCGCGGTCGAGATGGGCGGGGTGCTGAAGCACTCGAGCTACAGCCCGATCATCCGGGAGATGGACGACTTCAGCTGCGCCATCTTCCGGGCGGACGGCGACCTGGTCGCGCAGGCTGACTTCATCCCGGCCCAGCTCGGCGCGATGTCGCTGGTAGTCAAGGCGATCATCGAGCGATGGGGCGGGCGGGCCGTCCCCGGCGACGCGTTCCTCGCCAACCACCCCTACCTGGGCGCGATGCACACGCCGGACCTGAACGTGATCATGCCGGTGTTCACCGGCCGGAAGCTGTTCGGCTGGGTGGGCACGACGGCCCACCACATCGACGTCGGCGGCGTCCGCCCCGGCACCGAGGGGCCGGACCTGGAGCAGGTCTACGCGGAGGGCCTGCTGCTCCCACCGGTCCGGCTGTACCGGGCGGGCGAGGAGAACCCCGACCTGTTCGACCTGGTGGCGGCGGCCGTGCGGGACCCGGTGTCCACCGTGTCCGACCTGCGGGCCCAGCGGGCCGCCTGCCTGACCGGCATCGAGCGGGTGCTGGAACTGGTCAAGCGGTACGGGCGTGCCGCCGTGACTCAGGGGTTCGGAATGATGCTGGATTCGGCAGAACGGGCGACGCGACTGGCGCTGGCGGCCCTGCCGGACGGCGAGGCCGAGGCCGAGGGGTTCCTCGACGACGACGGGACCGGGGGCCCGCCGACGCGCATCCACGCGGCGCTGCGCAAGCGGGGCGACCACCTCGTGGTCGACCTGTCCGGCACCGCCGGGCAGGTGCGCGGCGCCATGAACGTGCCCTGGGCCAGCACCCGGGCCGGCATCGTGTACGCGGTCCGGGCGCTGACCGACCCGGCCCTGCAGGCCAACGACGGCGTGCTGCGCGCGGTCACCATCGTCTGCCCGCGCGGGAACGTGCTCAACCCGCATCCGCCCGCCGCGGTCTCGGTCCGGCACAACACCTGCCAGCGCCTCGCCGACACGCTGATCCGGGCCGCGTCCGCCATCTGGCCCGGCAAGGCCGTTGGCAGCAGCACCGTGGCGTTCTTCGGCATGAACCTGGACAGCCTGTCCCCGCGCACCGGCGTCCCCAGCGTGATGGCGGAGGTCATGGGCGGCGGCACCGGCGCACACCGGGCGGGCGACGGCCTGGACGGCGTGGACACCTACATGGCCAACGTGGGGCTGATGCCGGTCGAGGTGGCCGAGACCGCCTACTCGGTCCGGGTCCTGCGCACCGAGCTGATCCCGGGATCCCAGGGCGCCGGCCGGTTCAGCGGCGGCCTCGGGCTGCGCCGGGAGTACCAGGTGCTCGAGCGCGCCTCGGTGGTCACGATGTATTCCGAGCAGACCAACCCGCGGTTCGCCCCCCGGGGCGCGATGGGGGGCACCGACGGCTCTCCCTCCCGGATCACGGTCCTCGGCCCGGACGGGCGGGAGATCCCGGTGACGTCCAAAACGACCATGCTGCTGGAGCCGGGCGCCGTCATCCGCATCGAGACCAGCGGCGGCGGCGGGTTCGGCGACCCCGCGCTGCGCGACCCGGACCTGGTAGCGGCGGACCGGGCCGACGGCCGGATTTAGCGGATACGGGAGAGAAAGCCATGGGCGAACGGCTCGCCATCACTGGAGTCACGCTCGTCGACGGCAGCGGAGGGGACCCGCTGGAACGCGCGGTCGTGGTGGTGGAGGACGCCACGATCGTCGCCGTCGGCGCCGAATCCGAGGTCTCCGTCGACCGGGAGGCGCAGGTTCTCGACGCGGCGGGTGGCACCCTCATGCCGGGGATCATCGACGCCCACTGCCACCTGGGCGGCGCGTCCTACCCGGACGAGGACCGGTGGGTGCTGGAGGACGACAGGTACCAGGCCATCGCGTCGGCGGCCCAGGCGCGGGAGATGCTGCGCCACGGTGTCACCAGCGCCCGGGACATCTCGGTCAACGGCACTCGCCTGCGGGAGGCCATCGGCCGGGGCCTGATCATCGGCCCGCGGATCGTCCCCTGCTGGCGGGGACTGTCCCGGCGGGGCGGCCACGGGGACGCCCGCGGGGTTCCCCCGGAGATGGTCCGCACGTCCCATCCCTGGGGGCTGGTGGCCGACGGGCCGGACGAGGTCCGCGCCGGCGTGCGGGAGGTGGTCAAGCAGGGAGCCCAGTGCGTCAAGGTCTGGGCCAGCGGCGGCGGGCTGCACGAGAACGAGCCGGAGGACGTGCAGCACTACAGCCTGGCGGAGCTGCGCGTCATCGTCGAGGAGGCGAACTACGCGCGGGTGCCGGTGGCCGCCCACTGCGAGTGCGCCTCGGCGGCCAGGGACGCCGCCGAGGCCGGGGTGTGGTCGATCGAGCACGGCGAGGACCTGGATGCCGAGACGATCGCCCTCATGGCCGACAAGCGGATCTCGCTGAACCCGACCCTGGTCCTGCTGACCCAGTGGCTCGAGCAGTCGAGCGCGTTCGGCGGCCCTTATGGCAAGCCCTACATCCCCGGGGTGCCGGAGCCGCCGGACGACCCGGACGAGCTCCGGCGCCTGCTTCACGAGCGCCTGTCGGCCAACCTCATGTCGGCGAAGGCGGCCGGGGTCCGGATCGGTGTCGGCAGCGACGCCTACTGCACCGGCCTGACGCCGTTCGGTCTCCAGACGCTGCAGGAGGTCCACGCCCTGGCCGGGGCCGGGATGAGCGAGATGGAGGCCATCGTGGCCGCCACCCGGTCCGGGGCGGAGATCCTCCAGATCGAGCAGATGACCGGGACCATCGAGCCGGGCAAGGCGGCCGACCTGCTGGTCCTGGCGGCGGACCCGCTGACCGATATCACGAAGCTGGCCAGGGATAACATGGTGCTGATCATGGCCGGCGGCCAGGCCGTCAAGGACGACCTCTAGATCGCCATGGCCACCGCAGGCGGCCCTGCCGGGGCCCGGTACCGCGTCTAGAATCCCGATATGTCCCGCTCTGGCGCCGCCGGGCACCTGATCGACCACCACCCTGCGACAACCATCGACCGCAGCTGGACCGCGCAGGCGGTCCAGCTGCTGGAGGCCGACTCGCGCCGCAGCGCGGACACGCACCTGGTGAAGCTGCCGCTGCGTGGGCCTGTCGACCTCTATCTCAAGGACGAGTCAACCCACCCCACCGGCTCCCTCAAACACCGGCTCGCCCGGTCGCTGTTCCTGTACGCGCTCTGCAACGGGTGGATCGGCCCCACGACGACGGTGGTGGAGGCGTCAAGCGGATCCACCGCGGTGTCCGAGGCCTACTTCGCGCGGCTGATCGGGGTGCCGTTCGTGGCCGTGATGGCGCGCGCGACCAGCCCGGCCAAGATCGCGCTCATCGAGCGGGAGGGCGGCCGCTGCCATCTCATCGACGACCCGGCGGCCGTCTCTGAGGTCGCGGCCCGGCTGGCGCGCGAGCTGGACGGGTACTTCCTCGACCAGTTCACCTACGCCGAGCGCGCCACCGACTGGCGCGGCAACAACAACATCGCCGAGTCGACGCTCGCCCAGATGGCACTCGAACCGCACCCCATACCGGCCTGGATCGTCGTCGGCGCCGGGACCGGGGGCACCGCCGCCACGTTCGGCCGGTACCTGCGGCTGCGCGGCACCCCCACCCGGCTGTGCGTTGTGGACCCGGACGGCTCGGCCTTCCTGCCGTCGTACCGGGGGCAGATGGCGGAGGGCAGCCCGTCGCGTATCGAGGGCATCGGCCGGCCGCGGGTGGAGCCGTCCTTCGTGCCGAGCGTCGTCGACCGCATGCTGGGCGTCCCCGACGGCGCCTCGGTGGCGACCATGCGCTTCCTCGGCGATCGCCTGGGGATCGCGGCCGGCCCCTCGACCGGTACCAACGTCTTCGGTGCCCTGCGGATCGCCTGCGAGATGTGCGCGGACCGGGCGGCCGGATCGATCGTCACGCTCATGTGCGACAGCGGCGCCCTGTATACCACCACCTACGACGACGACGCCTGGCTCGCGGAGCAGGGCATCGACATCGGCGCCTACGTGCCCGCGGTCGAACGGGCCTGGGACGAGCGCGTCTGGGATTGCCCGTAGCCGGCGTCACCGCCGGTGCTCACGTGCCCCGCGGTCACGGCCCTCAGCTCGTCCAGCGATTCACGGATAAGCTGCGGCATGTCTGCCTCGCCCGTCCCGCTGATCCAGTGTTCAAACGCGATCTTGAAGACGGCGATCCCCGCCTCGGCGGTCAGGCCCGCGGCCGGGTCGGTGACGCCGCGCCGGCGCAACGCGTCAGCGAGCGCCGAGGCGAGTGCCGCGAGCTTGATCAGCTCACGCTCCTGGAGCGCTGGGTTCGCGTTGATGACGGCCTGACGCCGCCGGGAGTATTCGCGGCGCTCCTGGAGCAGGGCGCCGGCGGCCTCCAGGGCGGTGGCGACCGCCTCGAGCGGCGCCACCGAATCGGGCGCGCCGACGACGGCCGTCGTCAGCAACTCCTGCAGCGCGCCCGCGCCCGCGAACAGGACCTCGCGTTTGTCGGCGAAGTGCCGGAAGAACGTCCGCTCCGTGAGCCCCGCCCGCTCGGCGATCTCCGCCACCGTGGTCTGCTCGAACCCGCGCTCGACGTAGAGCTCCAGTGCCGCCTGCTCCAGGCGGCCGCGCGCGTTCGGCTCCCATCGCCCCATGCGCTGATCATATGTGATGACAGCAACTGACATCAGGTGCTACTGTGATGACAGTAACTGACATCAGATCTCCCCCGCGCACGCCGTGTGCCAGGGAGATCGGCCACCTGGAGGTTGTCATGCGCGTGTTCGTCACCGGCGCGTCCGGCTGGATCGGCTCCGCCGTCGTCCCCGAGCTCATCGACGCGGGCCATCAGGTACTCGGGCTTGCCCGCTCGGATGCCTCGGCCGCCGCCCTCACCGCCGCCGGGGCAGAGGTGCTTCGCGGCACCCTTGACGATCTCGACCGGCTGCGGAGCGCGGCCGCCGCGTCGGATGGTGTGATCCACCTCGCGTTCAAGCACGACATCGCCTTCTCGGGCGGCTTCCAGGCCGCCGCCGACGCGGACCGCCGCGCCGTCGAGACGTTCGGCGAGGCGCTCGCGGGCTCCGGCCGGCCGTTCGTCATCGCCTCCGGAACGCTCGGGCTCGCACCCGGGCGCGTCGCGACGGAACGGGACGGTCTGGATCCCGGCTCCGCTGCGCATCTGAGCGGCGGCCCGCAGACCCGGCATGGCACCGCGGACCTGACGCTCTCCCTCGCCTCCCGCGGCGTCCGCTCGTCCGTGCTGAGGCTCCCCCCGACGGTGCACGGCGAAGGAGATCACGGCTTCATGGCGGCCCTGGTCGGCATCGCCCGCGACAAGGGCGTCTCCGGCTACGTCGGCGACGGGGTCAACCGCTGGCCCGCCGTGCACCGGTTCGACGCCGCGCACCTTTTCTGCCTGGCGCTGGACAAGGCCCCGGCGGGATCGGTGCTGCACGCGGTCGCCGACGAGGGCGTGCCGATCCGCGCCATCGCCGAGGTGATCGGCCGGCATCTTGACATCCCGGTGGCCGCCATCTCGCCCGAGGACGCAGCCGGCCACTTCGCCTGGCTGGGCGGCTTCATCGCGACCGACAGCCCTGCCTCAAGCGCACTGACCCGTGAGCTGCTGGTCTGGCAGCCGGTTCAGCCCGGGCTCCTCGAGGACCTCGACAAGGGCCACTATTTCCACGGCCCGTCCGCATGACCCGGCTTCCGCATTTCTCGTCCTGCCGGGTGCCCGGGTGTCTGCCGGGCCTCGATGAAACCGGCGATCCGGTCGTTCAGCTCGTCAGTGCGGTTGAAGCCGCCGTGGCTGCCGGGGACGATGGCGACCTCTGCGTGCGGCATGAGGCTTCCCCGGGCGCGGGCCTCCGCCGGGGTGAGCAGGGCGCTGCGCGCTCCGGTGATCAGCAGGGCCGGCACGGTGATCGCGCGGAGTTCGTCGTCGGTGAGGACGCCGGGGAACTTGGGCTCAGCATGGTAGCCGCGGATGGCTGCCCACATGAGCGTCATGAGCTCCGGCTGCAGCATGGCCGGGCTGTCCAGCCACCGGGCGAAGCGGCGGCGCAGCGGCATCGGGGTCCGGCTGGCCAGGCCGCTGATGGAGAGCCACCACCAGAAGCGGGCGTCGAGCTTGGTGAGCCCGGCGGGGTCGAGCAGCGTGATGGAGGCGACCCGCCCGGGTGCGCGGATCGCCTGGTTCATGGCAATCCAGCCGCCGTAGGAGAAGCCCACCAGGTGCGCCGGGCGGTCGCTGAGCTTGCCCAGCAGCTCGTCCAGCCAGGCGGCACAGGCGGCCGGGGGAGTCATCAGGGCGCGCGGGACGCTGGGGTTCGCGTCGCCGGGCATGTCGATCCCGTAGACCGGGCCGTCCCCTGCGAGCGCCGCCACGTGCGGGAACCAGGCCGCTGCGTTGCCCCCGGCACCGGTGAGCAGCACGGCCGGCTCCCCGCCGGGATGCGGCCGGTAGGCGTGCACCCGCGTGGTCGCGGTCGCCGTCTCGATATCGAACTCCTCGCAGGGCTGCGGCCACATCGTGAAGGCCCGCTCGTAGGCGGCCATGAACTTCTCCCGTGCCGCATCGCTTACCCACGATCCCGGCGCGCCCTCGGGTGCCAGGTCTGCTGCGCCGGTGATGCGCTTGATCCCGAGCATGTCCCGCCTCCTCGCGGCTGAGCCCGCTCATCTTTATAATACGAACGTATCATTAACCGGTCAGGCGGGAGCCGACGGGTACGGTGGGCGGGTGCCGAAGCGGGTCGACCACGAGGAACGGCGGCGGCAGATCTCGGACGCGCTGCTGCGGACGGCCGCCACGCGCGGGCTGCACGCCACCGGGATGCGCGAGGTCGCGGCCGAAGCAGGCGTGTCCCTGCGGCTGGTCCAGTACTACTTCGGCACCAAGGAAGAGCTCCTGCTGGCCGCCATGCAGCACCTGGCGGCCCGGTTCGGCGAACGGGCCATGGCGCGGATCAACCGGATCAAGGAGACAGAAAACCCGGTTGGCCCGCGCGATGTCATCGCCGCCATCCTGGCCGAGGGGCTGCCCGCCGACGACGAACGGCGCACCTTCACCGTCCTGTACACGGCCTACTTCGCGCTCTCGCTAACCGACCCGGCACTGGCGATCGACCCGCTGGTCCGGAACTCCAACGCTGTGATCGACGTGGTCGCCGCCCAGCTGAAAGCAGCCAAGGCCGCCGGCCACACACCCGCCGACCTGGACCCGGACCTGGAAGCCGTCAGCCTCCTGGCCATGTCCGCGGGCCTGGGCACGAGCGTCCTCGGTGGCCAGTCCTCGCCCGGGCAGGCCCAGGCCGTCATCGACTATTACCTGGATCGCCTGTTCCCCGCATCCCGGCCAGCGTTACACCGAGCGCCTGCGAACGTGCCGGCCACGGGCCCGGAGGAGCCGGGCGGCGCATGACAGGAGCCCCGGTCCGTGCCGGTGTTAGCCGTGGTGCGCCAGGCCACCGGTCCGCCGGCTGGGCACATGGAACGTGCTTTCCGCGTACAGCTGCGGGCTGATGATCCGGTGGGTGCCGTTCTGCACCTGGAAGACCAGATGGGCCTGGCCGAGGGACGGGTCGCGGGTGACGTCCGGGAACCCCAGTCCCGACTGGCCCGCGTTGTCCAGGTAGTACGAGCCGTTGACCCCGCGGTACCGCAGGCGCCGCAGCTGGCTCGCGACCGCGGGGAAATGCGATGGGTTCGGGACAGCCATCCACGCCTGCGCGAGCAGGTGGATCTCGTCGTAGGCGATGCCGGCGTGGGATCTGCCCGCCGGCCGGCCGAACGCCCGGGCATAGTCCGACCGGAAGCGCCGGCCGAGCATGTCGCCGTAGGTCCCGGTGACGGTGGCCCACACCAGGCCCTCGCTGGCCGGCCCGGCCAGCTCCAGGAACTCCGGCACCGAGGGCGCGTAGATCGCATAGACCAGCGCCCCGGGCAGCCGCTGCACGATCTGGCGCTGGAAGCTGGCGAGCTCCCCGGCCAGGAACTGCGTGATCATGATGGCCGCGGGGTCCAGCCGCTCCATCCGTTCGGCCACCGCTGGCCAGTCGGCGCCGAGCGCCGGGACCGTCTCCACGCCGGTGATCTGCCATCCGGAGCGTTCGGCCAGGTCGATCGCGAGCTGGTTCACCATCTGCCCGCCCGGCAGCGGGTCCTCGACGAAGGCCAGCCGCCGGTTCGGCGGCCGCCAGCCGCCCTCCCGCAGCTCGTTCAGGAACCGGATGAACCCGGGCCCGTAGTAGAGCTCGGTCGGGCACACCTGGAAGACCGCGCTGTGGCCGTCCTGGTCGTCGCGGACGATCTGGGCCTGCGCCTCCGAGGTCATGGCGTGCATGTAGGGGGCCCCGTACGAGGCGGCGAGCGTTCGCGCGGTGTCCAGGCCCGCGAACAGGTAGCTGGAGGTAATCGCGTCCACCTCGGCGTCGATGAGCTGCTGAAACGCCCGGGCCACGTCACGGGTGGAGAAGATGTCCATGTCCACCACGATCTGCTCGATGCGCCGGCCGCCGATCCCGCCGGAGGCGTTGATCTCCGCCGCCGCCAGGGCCGAGCCGTTGGCCATCTCCCGGCCGTCGTGGCGGGCGGGACCGCGCAGCGGGAAGGCCGAGCCGATCAGCAGCGGCCGCCGGGTCCATGAGCGGACAGCTGGCCGGGCCGCGGCCGCCGGTGCCACCGCCCCTTCCGCCCGGGCGTGGAGGTAGCCGATGGTGATCCCCTGCGGCAGGGCACCATCGCCCGGCACCGGAAGGCGCAGGTACCCGCGGTCCACCGCCACCCCGGCCGCCCCGGCCCGGCTGGCCTGGCCGAGCTTGCCGAGGACGTGCTCGACGTGGGTGGACACGGTCCGGCTGCTGCTGTGCAGCCGGCCGGCGATGTCGGTGTTGCTCAGGCCACAGGCCATCAGGGTCAGGACATCGAG